>CAZSWR010000113.1:0-9248 GCA_964610885.1 uncultured Hyphomicrobiales bacterium
TTCCAAGACTTCACGAATAATAAAGAGTTTTTTGTGCCACCTTAGTTGATATTGTTGGCTATATTACGCATTGAGTGTGTAGATTCCATTATGTCCATAAAGCACAGTGAAATCTAAAGTAATTCATTTCGCTATTGAATGTCTAAGCACCCCATAAACCCTTCGCTACGCAAAGGTTTTATTTGGGGCTGTCTCAAAAGTTTATAATGCTGTTTTTTTGTCATGTTGAACGAAGTGAAACATCCATATTCAGCAAGGACTTATGAATGGAAATGGATTCTTCACTACGTTCAGAATGACTCTTTTGAGACAGCCCCCAAAGGGGAGGTTTTAGTATTCAAATAACTAACCTACACAAAACGAAATAGAACCATATTGTAATTTCCAATGAGTTGCAATTTGCGCCGCGCCCGCCGGCCGAAGGTCTTGATTGGCTTCTCGAGCATTAGCAGAGCATTTCCGGCCGCACATCTTTTCCAAATTGTAAAATAACAATACATAATACAAATATAAGTCTTATTTTTGAATTGTGGCAACTTTATCAAATTTGCCTCGTTTTTTAATAATACGGCCCAATGTGGCTCGTCAATTATGTTTTTTTATGTAAGAATGTTGTACATTATTACGGTGTAAGGATCAATGAACAGAAAAGGTATCTCGGCAGCGGCGGCAGTAATAGTGTTTTCGATCTTGTTCACGGCCATCAACGTGTCTTGCAAGGAGTCGGGCGGGAAAATCTATACCGAAAGCGGTTCGACCGCCGAGGGCAGGGCCGCAGCGGACAATTCTAATTACAATTCGAGGCAAAACGCGATCACCAAAGCTGTCTCGGAATGCAGCGATGCCATCGTCGGCATCAACGTTACCGAAGTGCACGAATACAGAGACGTCTTCAGCGAAGCGGACGAACTCTTCAGGTACTATTTCGGCGGGCCACGCTCGGCGCCGCGCTCTCGGCAATACGAAGTGCAGGGCCTCGGCTCGGGCTACATAATTTCCTCGGATGGATACATCGTTACGAACCACCACGTGGCCGGCAATGCCTCGAAAATTGTGGTTACGATGACCGACGGCAAAAAATACAATGCCGAAATCATCGGTTCGGACATGGTTTCCGACGTTACACTGCTCAAAATTGACGAAAAGCGCCTTCCTTATTTGAAACTTGGCAATTCAGACAATATAATCACCGGCGAATGGGTCATCGCGTTCGGCAATCCCTTCGGCCTGTTCGACATCAATGCGAAGCCATCGGTAACGGTCGGCGTGGTCTCGAACTCCGGCGTCAGCTTCTACCAAGAGGGCCGCGCCTACAAGAACATGATTCAAACCGACGCAGCGATCAGCTCGGGCAATTCCGGCGGGCCGCTGGTCAATTCCTTGGGCGAAGTGATCGGTATGAATACAGTTATTTTCTCGACTGCCCGCTCGAACCAAGGGGCCGGCAGCATTGGCATCGGATTCTCGATTCCGATCAACCGCGTCAAACAGATTATTGACAAATTGCGCGAAGACAAGAAAATCGACAGGAACTATATCACGGGCTTGAGCGTCCGCGAGATCAACGACCAAATCGCTAATTACTTCAAAATCAAAGAAAAAGACGGCGTCATCGTTACCCAAGTCGAGCGCAATTCGCCCGGCGAAAAGGGAGGAATCGAACCCGGGGACATTATCGTGAAAGTGAAGGGCAAACAAATCCGCTCCGGCGACGACTACAACTTGGAAATCACCGACTGCATCGCCGGCGAAACAATCGAACTGGAAATTAACCGCGACGGCAAGTTTATTACAAAAGAAATCGAACTCCAACCAAGAAAGAAATAAACGTGGAAGAGAACCAACTTAGCCTCCTGAAGACAGATACTTTGGTCAAAAGGTTCAAAAAGCGCACCGTGGTGAAGGGTACTTCGCTCGAAGTGCGTCAGGGCGAGGTCGTCGGGCTTATGGGGCCGAACGGAGCCGGGAAAACCACTACCTTCTATATGATAGTCGGCATGATCCAACCTTCCGAAGGCGTGGTTACGCTCGACGGCAAGGAAATCACTTCGCAGCCCATGTACAAACGTTCGCACCTCGGGATCAGCTATCTGCCGCAGGAAGCATCGATTTTCCGCAAACTGACGGTCGAGAACAACATCAGAGCCATTCTCCAGTTGCAGCCGATGAGCCGCAAGGCCCGCGCCGAGCGTTTGGAAGAGCTGCTCGAGAGTTTCGGCATCACGCATATTCGCAAAAGCAAGGGCTACATGCTCTCCGGCGGTGAGCGTAGGCGTTGCGAAATTGCGCGCACACTGGCCTCGAACCCGAAGTTTATTCTCTTGGACGAACCCTTTGCCGGAATCGACCCGATCGCCGTCGAAGACATTATGAAAATGGTTTACCAGCTGAAACATCAGGGCATCGGCGTGCTGATCACTGACCACAACGTGCACGAAACCCTCTCGATCACCGACAGAGCGTATATCATGATCGAGGGCAGCATGTATATCAGCGGCACGGCGGAGGAAATTGCCTCGAACGAAGAAGTCCGCAAGAAATACTTGGGCGAGAACTTCAAGTTAGACAGGTATTGAAAGCCGCCCGGACCGCCCAACATTTCCGCCAATACCAAAAGAAATCAATCCCCCTTGCCAAGCAATTCCAAGGGGGATTTTTCATACGGTCTTTTTAAAAATGAAATTGTTTTTTCTTATTCTCACTTTCTGTAGATTGGAGATACAAATGATATATATCATGTAGAGACAAGGCATGCCTTGTCTTTTAAGTTTGGTTAATTTCTAAAGAAGTAAGTGGCACTAATGCAAGCATCCTCATGATTTCTGGCTTCTTGATCGAACAAGACAAGGCATGCCTTGTCTCTACTGGTGTCCGTATCGTTCTCCACACCTCTCTCGCTCCCAGCCCCTCTCTTTACCAAGGCGAGTGGAGCAAGAATTGAAATACTTCACTCATCTTAGTATCCATAAATCAGACATTTTCTTTATTCGCAAGAAGAAACCTTTGAATTGTGTCGTATTGCTGATTACTCGAACTTTCTTTATTATAATTTCTGCTTCTTATTAAATACAGATAACACGTGTCGGGCAAAAAGTCAGTATAGATTTCTTGAATACTTATATCGCTGGCATTCATTATGAAAGAAGATGATAAATATGTGTACTTTATTTTGTAATCCAGATAAAATCTAAAATCTGAATCAATGCTCTTGACATTGGATCTGATGTTAAGAAAATGGGCATCGGTTTCCTTATTTTTCTTTATGAACCCTAACAGGTTGGGGCAATACCACTGCTTCTCAATCCAAATCTCAGTTGGTTCGATATCGCAAAAATCATTGCTTCGTGCAAGAACAATGTATTCTTTTTCAAAACTCTTTGAGATATTTTTCGAGTCTTCAACAGAAATACTTGATTTTTTTTGCTGAATAATTGAAGGAAGGAAATGAAAGTATTTATAATTATCGCGGTTAATGAAGATGCACAAACCTAAAGCTGTTAGAACAATAGCAACGGAAACTATTAGAATTCTTTTCATCATCTTTATTGCTTTACAAAATTGTAAAATCCAACTTAATCCAGAATAGTATTGTTTTCATACACACCGCCCCAAACGAATCATTTTGAAATATCCACCAGAAAAGCTACTATCACATACCAAGAAAGGCTCTCGTCTGCAAATCCAATGGTTAATAGCTACGGTAAAATAATATATTTTTACGAAAAATCAATAAAAAAATATGAACATTTAAAGAATCCGGTTCTATAACCTCCGGGCGGGATTGGAACCCGCCCCTACAACAGTAGTGCCACGACTCAGAGGTGTGGCAAGTCTCAGTATATACCATCTTCGTCTCCCGTTTCCCCGCCTTGCGAGACGGGGTTATTCATATTCAACCCCTTCGGGGTTGGTTTTATATCGCTACATTGTTTCTGCATAAATCAATCACAATAATCAAATGAATCATTTTAATCACAGTTCAGACAATCATCACATCTCTCGGACGGGTTTGGAACCCGCCCCTATATTTTCTGCATGTCATTGACGAATAGGGAAATAGGGCACGGCATGCCGTTCCCCTACATTGTTATCACACAAATCAATCACAATAATCAAACGAATTTTATGAATCACAGTTCAGACAATCATCACATCATCATATCACCACATCTCCGGGCGGGATTGGAACCCGCCCCTACAACAGTAGTGCCACGACTCAGAGGTGTGGCAAGTCTCAGTATATACCATCTTCGTCTCCCGTTTCCCCGCCTTGCGAGACGGGGTTATTCATATTCAACCCCTTCGGGGTTGGTTTTATATCGCTACATTGTTTCTGCATAAATCAATCACAATAATCAAATGAATCATTTTAATCACAGTTCAGACAATTACCACATCATCACATCACCCCATCATCACATCACCCCGCCGCTTATTCCTTCACGAAAACTGCTGTGGCGGCTGCATTCGGCGAGACTGCCACCACGCAATAGACTCCCGCCGGCAACTGAGAAACCGAGGCCTCGGCAGTGGTTGATTGTCTCGCGAAGTCGGTATTGCACAGCACTTTCGTGCCGGTGGAATTATAGACACTAATGTCTGCCGCATCGGACTGCTCGCCCGAAAGCACAATGCTGATCGATTCGCGAGCGGGAGACGGATAGATGGCGGCAATTGAAAGATTTTTACCTTTATTGGTGGCGCTTGTGAAGCTGTAGTCCGGGCCGCAACCGCTCTCGCCATAGCTAATATTTGCCGTGCCAAGCCCATGCACTGCGAAGAACCATTCAGAACACAAATCGCCAATGCGAACCGAATCGACGAATTCGCCGATGGCCCGCGGAGCAAAGCAAACGACGAATGAATCGACCTGCTGGGCGGGAATCGTCAGCGGGAAACGCCACATTGGAACCGAAAAAACCGTGTTCCCAACCGCGAACAAGTTATCAATAACCTGATCCTTCGCTGAATTATTCCGTATAAAAATATACCTGCACTTCTGACCCATAATCCCAACCGAGCCGAACTCACTATCTGCTTGGTTTACTATCTCGAATGAATTATTGGCGTCTATCACGGTTATCAGGACTGTGTCGCTTTGCCAAACGCATTGGTTCGAATCGATTACAGTAACGAAATAGGTGCCGCCCTGCCACACGCGGAGCGAATCCCGCTGCGACAGTACTGTCTGCGGCGAGGAAGCCTCGGCCCAGGCATAGCTCAAGTAGTTCCCGCCCACGGAAAGAAGCGCGCTCGAACCGGTGCAGAATTTCGTCGAACCGCTGATTGAAATCTTTGGCTTTGCAAATTGAGTTTGTTTTATCTCGACAGTGTCGTAGGACGAGCATCCGAATTCATTTGTGGTGCGGGCGAAATAAATTCCGGGCTTGCTGATGTGGATTGTGTCGGTTGTTTCGCCGGTCGACCAAACGATCGCCTCGAAGTGTTCGGTTGAATACGCCAGGGCCTCGCTTCCGGGGCAAAGCATCGTTTCGTTTGCCCGAACGTGCAAATCGGGGGCCGGAGCGAATCGCACTTCGATTGTGTCGGAATGCGAGCTGTCGCAAATGCTCAGGCCGCGGACGAAGTATTTGCCGTTTTCGGTGACGACGATGGAATCGCCGGATGCGCCGTTTGACCACTGGAAGCTATCGTATTTGCCCAGTATTTTGATCACCAGGGACTGCCCTCCGCATAGTAATGTGTCCTTCGCAGGCGAAATAGGGAAAAAGCGTTTCGTGTCTTTTATGTGGTAATAGATGCCGTCCCCGACGACGAAGCCGGTCGAATCATTGAAAAAGTAGCAATCATCGATGTTTGCCCCATACTCGATTCCGCAATTGTCCAATTCCCAATCGATGCCGGAATTCTTCGTATGGTAAATACTTCTATTCTTGCCGACGGCCCAGCCCGAATGCTCGCCGGTCAGGAAGGAGCCGTATAGTTTGCCTGGCGTAGAATAAACATTCCAAGACCTGCCCAAATCGGTCGAGAAATGAATCGATCCATTGCCGAAGTCTGAGCCTTCGCAACCACTCGAGGCAGGAATCAGAAACGAATTGTTCAGGTGGGCGATGTCTTCCTGCCAGTTCCGGTGGTTCATTTCTGAATACATATACCAGTCCGAGCCATAGTTTTCGGTTCGCCAGACGAGGCCGGAGCTGACGGCGTAGCCCAATCCGTTGGAATAGATCACGGCATCGGAAAGCCCGGAACTCAATCCAGGTTGGCTGGTCAAGGTCCAATTCGATCCGCCATTGGTAGTCCTGTAGAAGTGCATACTGCCATCGCAACCTCCGCCCACAGCAACGCCGTTTTGAGTGTCGTAGAACGCGCAACCCCAGACTCTTGGATCGGTGCCGATGTTTAGTTTTTTCCATGATGCACCGCCATCGGTAGATTTGAAAATCATATCGTCGCCGGAGAGGTAGCCTGTGTTTTCATCGAGAAAAACAATACTCTCCGCCTGAAACGAAGCCGGAGCCTGCGAGAAAAGCCAGGTTTTGCCGCCGTCGGTGGTGCGCAATATGTGGCCATTGTATCCGCAGGCCCATCCGTACTGCGGTTTCGCGCGGAGGAAATATACATCGAGCAGGTAAGTGTTCTTCACCTGAGTCGGCAGGTTCTGCACCTTCTCCCACGCGGCATCCGAGCGGAATGGATTAAAAATCGCAACAAACAGAACTAAGAACGAAATTGCAGTTTTCATTTTTTGAGTCCTCTTTCGTTTGAGAAAGAAATCAATAACGTAAAAATAAAAAAAATATCGATATGTATATGATACAAGTTGATTTAATTGGAAAAATGTTGTGATATTGTGCTTTGTGTGGGTGTTGAAAAAGAAAGACTGTACCAACCAACGGGTTCACAAGCTCGGTAATTAAGCCCGAAAAACCGTTATTTGTCATATTGAACGAAGTGAAATATCCATAAATTGAATTACAAGGTATTTCAATTCAATGTAAATATCGTTGTAAATCATTGAAATATCAACAAATCCCCCCAACCCTGCTTTGCCAAAGGGGGCCTAAGAAATTAATCACATAAGACAGTGAAATAAAAGAGAAAGAAGTAGATGGCGTAGCGATACTATTTCAAGAGGATCCTTATTGCATTGGAGACTGTACCTACTTCGAAAACCATCGATCCCCCAAAAAAGAGAAAGCCTGCTTTGAGGGCAGGCTTGGTACCGGAGGACGGATTTGAACCATCGACACACGGATTATGATTCCGTTGCTCTAACCAACTGAGCTACTCCGGCTTCTCGATTAGAGAATACAAAATTATAATATTTTTCCGTTTCTACCAAACACTTTTTTTATATTTTGTATTTCGTGCGCGATTGAGGGATTCGTGATTGAATTTGTTAGTTCTATAACGTATAAAATGAGTACCGTCAAAATAACAATCTGAGCGAGTTGGTAAAATCAAAATTATATATTCTGCAACAATATTCAGGAAATGGAGTATTCAACGAATCACACAATATGGCGAATAACCGTGTAGCTTCGGGTAGGGGCGAGGTCTTCTCGCTCTCACAATCACCATTATTCCCAATCTGTTTGCCGCCTCATCGCCATTGCGCTGCCTTCAAGAATCAAGTCTCGCCCGCCACATAATAAAAACAATTTTGCTATAGGAAACAAAATTCATATATTTGATTGGTAGGATTTTATAATTTATGAAGGAAGAATATGAAAAGCTTTAGTACACTAATAATCGCATTGTGTCTGGGTGCTGTGGCGTGCTTTGCCTCGCCGAAATCGCCGGAGCAGTCCGGCAATCCGTTTTCCAACGGAACTCAGGAAAGGAACCTTATCGTTATCTTTAGCGATGTGCATCTGGGCGCCGACCTTAGATTTGCCGAAACAAAAAAGAACCTGCCCAACTTGGTGAAATTCCTCGACCAGATCCGCACCTCGCCGAACGTTAAGGAATTAGTAATAGCCGGCGATTTGCTCGACGAATGGTTCGTCCCGGCGACTATCGATACGTACCAAGGCAAAGACCAGCTGGACTTTGTCCGCCGTATTGCCAGCTCAAACAAAACTGTCTTCGATATGTTCAACAGGATTATCAAAGAAAAAAATGTTAAGCTGACATACGTGCCCGGGAACCACGACCTGACCATCAGGCCGGAAAACGTGGAAGCAATCATGCCCGGCATTAACCAAGCCAGAGACAAAGGGAAAATCGGACTCGGGACGTATTCGCCCGAAATGCTGCCCACATTGGCCGTCGAGCACGGGCACCGCTTCAATTTCTTCTGCGCGCCGGACCCAATCTCGAACAAGAGCATTTCGCCCACAACCATCACGCCTCCGGGATACTTCTTCACCAGAATCGGCGCATTGCACGTGATGCAGAAATGCAAAAAATCTGGCGAGCCGATGAAAATCGTTACGCCGAACGCCGATGGCGGCAAAAGCCAAGAACTGGCCTACAAATACTGGCAATCGTGGCAATGGTCGGTCAACTATTTGCCCGTTAACAATAAGTTCGATGATAAATTCATCGTTACCAACGTCGATGGACTGACTGGGACCTATTCCATGAACGATTTTATTCCATACCAAACCACTCCCGGCGGCCATATCGATATGAAACTATTCAAAAATATCCAAGACCAATGGGAAGAGCGCCAAACTCTCAATAACGTGCAGGTGCACATCAGCGCCGAACAGGCCATCGATTCGGTGGGCTCGAATACCGAAACCGACAACGAAGCCAATATCCAATACTTCCACAATCCGAAATCGGACAAACGGATTGTCGTCTTCGGGCACACCCATCAGGCCATCGTCAGTGCGTCGAAGAACACCCAAGGCAAGAAATGCGTCTATGCCAATTCCGGCTCGTGGATCGACAGAATGGACCACGGCGCTGGCGCAAACGACCCGAACCAAGGCGCAACTGAAATGAATTTCATCGTCATCAAGCCCCAGAATGCAAACGACCCGAACTCGCTGACCGAGATCAAACTGTACAACTTCGAGGGCGGCAAAGCCAACTACATGCAGGGCGAATCGCTCAACCTGAATGACTAATTCCATTTGATTTGCAAACAGATCGTTGTTTTTTTATTCAATCCACCTTGTTCGATCGTTTCGGTTGGCAAGGTGGATTTTTTATTTCACGAGCGTAGTTTTGAGACGTACTCTTCGATTCTGCCGCAAAAGGCATCTGCTGATGAGCTGATGAGTCCCCAAGCAAAATATTGCGAGCAAATTTAATCTAACTTTATTAAA
>CAZSWR010000114.1:0-9240 GCA_964610885.1 uncultured Hyphomicrobiales bacterium
ACATAATATTACTTACAAACCAAAGAATACAAATATATCGTTTTCACGGATAATTTACAAAGAAAAAGTTATGCCCCGGATATTTAAGCCGAATGGATTCAATAAGAAATGTCCATATTCGACGTTTATACCCATGGCTAAAAGAACAAAAAAAAATATCCGGTACGAAAGATTGCAGATTTCAATCGCTAAGTATGTTTAAAAATAGCATTTTCTGCGTACAGTGGCGCATGGCCCGTAGGCTCAATGCTTATTTTCGGTTGTTAACTGCAAAGGCCAGGCAGCATCCGCTCGCAAATGATTCAAAGGATCTAATACAAGAGAAAATGAATTCATGTCCATCTTTCCTCATCGCCATTGCGTTGCTCTGAAAATTAAGTGGCAGTCGCCACTTACTTCACCACTTCCAAACGGCGGGTGATGCTAGCCGTCGGCGTACGCAGCACGCAGAAGTAAGTGCCCTGGGCCAGCCCGGAGCAATCAAACCGGACAGGATATTGCCCCGCTGCCATTTCCCTATCGAACACCCTGGCGACCTCCTCGCCGAATGCGTTAATTATCACCAGTTCGGTCTTGCCAGGCTCGATCAGGCTGACTCCAAACTCGACGTTGCCCGAGGCCGGGTTCGGGACGGGGACGGTCATGTCGAGAATATCAGTATCGCGAAACAGACGAGCCGTTGGGTCTGTGCAAATCCCGACGAGGCATAGCTGGCCATTTAATATTTCGGTCGATATGTCTGCGCATTCCCTTTCGAATCGCTCCAATTTCAAATCGGTGCAGACAGCATCGCCCAAAACAGCCATGAACCGAACTTCCGAGAGGACATCTTCGAGCGTATTGCCTGTAATTTCGAGTATTTGGTCGTTGCCCTCGAAGGTGCTTGTGTAATTGCCCTCAAGCGGTATCAGCAGCGATTTATTGAATCGGAGGCGAGCCGTGAACTTCGAGAATCCGCATTCTTTCATGTTCGTTTCGGCCACCCAGCGAATGGGAAATGCGATTGTTTCGCCCACGCGGGCCGAACTCGAATCCACACGAATGCTCTCGCTCGCCGGCTTGGCGGTTATGGCAATTTGTGCGCTCGCCGAGCAGCCCATTGCGTCCGAAATCGTAACGGAATAATCGCCGGGCAGCCCTGTCTCGATCGTTTGTGTCGTCTCGCCGGTGGACCACAAATATGAATATCCGTCGTTTGCCGTTAGCTTGATCTTCGAGCATGGGCAAATATCGGTCGGCTTGTCGGTCGTTATTGCCGGCACGGGCAGCGGCACGAATTCCGCCACGATCGAATCAGAGCTTATGCAACCGTTCTCGCTGGTTACGGTTACGGCATAGGTCCCGCTTTGCGTAACGTCGATCGATGGAGTGGCCTCGCCGGTGGACCACTGGTAGGACACTCCGCCGCTGGCCGTGAGCCTCAGGGTCTCGCGGTCGCACAGTTTGAGCGGTTTGTCCGGCCGGATCTCCACGACGGGCAGCGGCCATACGTTTACAGTGATTTCATCGATACTTTCGCACATATTCGAATCGATTGTGCGAACTGTGTACTTCGTCGTCTCGCGGGGCGAGACAGTAATCTTGCTTTGATTGCCCGGAAACGTATTGCCCAAATTGTCAGTCCATTCGTAAGTGAATGGTGGCAGTCCGTCGAGCGTTTTTGTGCTCACTTCGGCCGAAGTTCCAAAGCAAATCGATGTATCGGCCGAACGGGAAGTCTTGAGAGCGCAATACAATTTGAAAGAAATATCGTCGAGCGCGAAATCGTTCCAATACACTTCATTCTTCGTTGTTACGATTGAAATATCTGCAGTGGTGGCCGACTCTGACTCCCACATAACGACGAATTTTTGCCATCGGCAAGGGTCGGGCACGAGGTCAACCACGTCGAGTTCGCGACCGTTAATCAGCACTTGGAACTTTGGGCCACGGTCGCCGGAATCGGAAACATAAGTGGCGTAGAACTCAAACTTATATTCGCCCTCTTTGTCGATATTGACTATTCTTTGCTTCCAGATGGCCTGCTGCCTGGACCCGTCGGCAACGAGCATATTCCCCGAGCCGGTCGTGTGGTCTCCGCATCGGGCGAACGGTTTGCAACGGGCATCGCCATTAATTCGCACGTTCCAAAGGTCTTTCGTAACCGTGTATTCCCCGGCATTGCAAATCTTGTCCGATTGGTATAAATATTCCGAAGTGAAACCAAACGAGCCTGCGTCAAAATTACCATTAACGACCAATTCCTGATTGATGCCCACGGCCAGGCAGGGCGAAGCCGCGAACACAGAAGCAAGGCTTGCGGCAACGATACAAAATATAAATCTCGAGTAACAGAATTTCATAAAGTTTCAATCGATTATAACAATAAATCTATTGCAAATTTACAGTAAAAATGCAACAGTAAGCACAATAAATACACGGCTTGGTGCAAAAAGTGGCATTTTCGGACGAATTACATTTTCAATCCGATGCTGAAGCTGAAGAGATATGGCGAGAGTACGGCCTTCGCAGGATCCTTATGGAAATAGAAGCTGCGCGCCCACGAAAGCTTGGCCGGGCCGAGGGGCGTATCGAATGCAATTGTGGCGCCGAGGCCATGCTTCAAGTCCTCGAACTTGATATCCTCGGGCACGTCCCATGCCTTCCCAATGTTGTAAGTCAGCGAAAGGTATGTATCGAATACTATCTGGAATGGCAACTGGTAGCGGTAAGTAAGCCCGCCGACGAATACCTGGCGGCCGAGTTCTTCGTCTTCGCGCATTCCCACGAACGAGTCATCGCCGCCGAGGGAATGCATTTCGGGGATCGGCAATGTCTTATCGGCCGATATGAAAAGAATCGATGGGCGAAGCGTATGGCCGGAAATTGAGAAATTTGACCTATAGGAGAACAAAGCCTTCGAAAAGCTCACCGACGACGATTCCTGGAGTAGCGAAGTCTCGAGCGAAAGGCGTATCAGCTTGCCGGAGCGGGCGAACTCGGGTTTGTCCTCGGAATCGAAAATTGCCCCCACCTTGAGAGTATTAATTGTGTAGTATGGCGGCGCCGAACTATCGATATGGTAGCGGCGTTGTTTTTCGGAACGTAGTTCTGCGGAAAGAATTCCATCTCGCCCGATCTGCGTGCCGAGCGATGCGCGAATTCCATAGCGTTGGATTAGCATTTCATGGTCAACGATCCGCTCAAATTCGTCGCTTGCCAGTCCTTTCCGGTCGGTAAACACGTTCATCTTCTTACTTTCGTAGTAGCCCTGTGCCGAAAAAGTAATATTCGTCTCGAGCAATCTGGAGATTTCGGTTTTCACTTCGACGTATTGGTTCCTGATGCCTCCGCACGAACGAATGGATTCGCGGTCGCCAATATTGAACAAGTTTTCTTGGATAATGTCCAACCCGATTTGCGTATTGCGTTCGTTGTCGATGCGGCCACCGATCCGAACGGTTTGTTTGCCGTTTTCGCGAGTATTGATGATGACGTCCACCCCGCCGGAATCGTTTCTCGAGAGGAATATCTCGACCGACGAGAAATAGCCGGTGTTCATCAGGTTTTCCCAGCCCTTGAGGATTTGGTTTGTATTGATCGTCTGGTTTTCTTTGAAACTGATCTCGCGGCGCACGAGGAAGTTGCTTATGTTGTCGTTTCCTCGAATAGCGATGGACCTGATACGGCCTTCGTCCACGTGGATTCTCAGGGTGTTCAGGTAAAGAAATTCGATATCGGTTACTGTCGAGACTGAATTGCCCAAGCGGCGGTATTGGCGGAGCAGGAATTCAGTGATATTTGCAATATTTCGTTGGTTCAGCGGAGCATTTTTGAATTGGTAGCGTAGCATACTTTCCAATTCGGCCTTCATCGGGGCGGATGCGCCGACGATCTCGACTTGCTCGAAAGTGGGATAGAACTCCGGCACAATGCGCAAGTACGTTTTGCTGCTGTCCAGCACAGTAAGCTCCAGGGAAACAGATTTGTAACGGTCGGAATGCGGAAGCCTCGAGAGCAGAACCAACACCGAATCGGTATGGATCGTGTCCTTACGTTCGGTTTCCCTTTCGATAAACAAATAATCCTCGGGCAGCAGCAGATCGGTTTTCAGGTTCGAGCGCGGCATCCGGCGCAGCGAGTCGGGGAAATTTCTCGAAGATTCAATATAGAAATCGTGAAATATGGAATCTGTTTTCGCTTGGTAGATTCTCTTCAATCTCTCGGCTGCCGGCCGGGCGGCCTGCTGGCCGAGCGCAACGAGCGAGTCGAGATTCGTGAAATCCGTGTTCTTGTGGTTGCCAATGGCCGGTTCGATGACCAGGTCGCAACCGCGAAGAGCGTTGTCAGCGAAGTATTTCATCGGAATCGAGACGCATTGGTCGGCCAAGACCCAAGGAGACGTAAGTTCTTGAGGCTTGTACAGGGGCGAGGTCGTGTTTACGGCCACAATCAGGTCCGGCGAGAACTCTTTAGCCTGGTCCACCGGAATATTGGCCATCAGCCCGCCATCGACGAGTATCATCGAATCGATGCGCATCGGCGAATAGCGCAACGGGAACGAAAGGCTGGCGCGAATCACGCTGACCAGGTTCCCACTTTTGAAAGATACCGTTTCGCCGTGCGCCAAATCGGTCGCCACAGCGCGGAAGGGCACTTTGAGTTTATCGAAATTGCCATCGCATTGGTACAGTCCGTTCCAGAGCAGGTAGAGAAGGAATGCGTGAATACGGCTGCCAACGGAAATCGCTTCGGGCATCATAAATTTGAAGTCGTTGAACCGGAGCGTCAGCAGGTTACGGTCGTCGATTTGTTTCTGGTCGAGGAAGAGGTCGGAGCGTTTGTGGTCGGTCCCCAACGCAAAGAAATCGTTCCAATTCGTGTTCCGAAGGATTGAATCCATCTCGGAAGGCGAATAGCCCACAGCGTAGAGGCTCCCGATAATTGAGCCAATCGAAGTGCCGGCGATATAATCAATAGGAAGGCCAATTTTTTCGAATTCGAGCAGAGTCCCAATCTGCGAAATGCCGCGAGCGCCGCCGCCGGAAAGAACCAGCGCCAGCTTTGGCCGATATGAATCGTAGTCATCAATTTTAAATGAATACTTGCGAATGTCCTTGGCCGTCTGCAAGTCGTAGGCAAAGACATCCGCTGCCGTGAACGTGCCGCCGCTTGAATACGATTGGGCAGCAACCACGATGGCAGTTGAAATGAATATGATAATATTTATGAATAATTTCTGCATCACCTCACGACGAACCCGGCATAATCGCCGGAGAAATCAAGAAATTCCCTACTGACCCGTTCCACTCGGGAGCGTTGCGGGCCAAGGGAAAGCACTTCGTTCAGACGGCGGACGAGGCCCTCTTCGCCCTCTGCATATACAAAAACCGAGCCATCCCGCTCGTTGCGGACGTAGCCGGACAAACCAAGAGCCGTGGCTTCCCTCAGCACAAAATAGCGGAAGCCCACGCCCTGAACGTGTCCCGATACAACGAATTTCGCAGCTATTTGTTTCATCGCGGCCTCCCTCGATTGATTTGAAGCTATTCGCCGATTAGTTTCACTAAGGCTCTTTTTTTGCGTTTGCCATCGAATTCGCCGTAGAAAATCTGTTCCCACGGCCCCAAGTCCAACTTTCCGTCGGTTATGGCCACAGTTACCTCGCGGCCCATGATTTGACGTTTCAGGTGCGCGTCTGCATTGTCCTCGAAACCATTGTGGCAATATTGGCTGTATGGCTTTTCGGGGGCAAGCTTTTCGAGCCACACCTCGAAATCGGAGTGCAGTCCGGACTCGTCGTCGTTAATGAACACGCTGGCCGTGATGTGCATTGCATTGACGAGTGCAATTCCCTCGCGGATGCCGCTTTCGGCCACGCAAGCCTCCACCTGTCCGGTAATATTTATATATGCCCTGCGCTGGGGAGTGTTGAACCATAATTCTTTTCTAAACGATTTCATTCTTGTTGGCACCTGATTCTTGAACTATTTCAATAATATCACAGCAAATATACAATTATTCGGAGTAATTGGAAAGCAGGTTTCTGGCTGTTTTTCTTTTTTTTAATATTTCGCCGGCGCGCCGAGCAACCATTTGCATTTCGTGTCGTTTAATTATTAGATGAAAATTTGATGAAAACAATCACCGAAGAGGTAATCATGAGGCAGTACTTCGTGATATTGGGATTCTTTTGCTTTTTTCAATTCATTGCTCTTGCCCAATCCAATGAACCCGCCGCTGGCGAGCCGGCAATTTACGAAATCGATTCGAGCGGAGCGCTTCGCCCCGAAAAGCCGAAAAACGACACTACCGTGGCCAGGCCTGCCATTGAGCTTATGATCCCGACCGATCCACCACAAGAATTGCATGGCGAAGAGAATAAGCAAGCGCCAAACTACAATCAGGAACCTGCGCAGCCGGAAGAGGAAGCCGCCGACACGGTCATTTACTCGGACTATCTGCTCTGGAAGAAGGCGTGCAACGAACCACCGGAGGACACCACTAAAAAATTCCCGCCATACCTATCGTTTTTCTACGAAAACAACATCGCAAACGGCCAATCATATTCAATGTTCGGGCTGAATTTGGAAATTTTCCTCGGCGAGTACTTCAGCTTCAACTATTCGGTTGGCGTCGGGCAGATCGACGGGATCACGTTCACGAGAGCCACGCCGGGCATCGAGGCGGCCGGTTGGTACCTGAAAAATACAAAAGAGGCCAGCGAGCAATACCGCGAAGAGGGCGACTCCGAGGCCGAAGCCTCGAGATACCTCGTGGCGGCGCTTTTGGCCTTGGTCCCGCAGGGCGTGAATGTTTACTTGCCCCTTTCCGGCAGCACGAAACTGGGCTTCACATTCAACCCAATGAATACATATTACAGCGATAACAAGGCATTCTGGGGAATCAACCTGGACATGAAACTGATGTTTGAATTCCCAAGGACGAAAACAATGGTCGCCCCGTACTTCGGCATCACGAACATACCGGATATGAAGCTAACCCCGTTTCATTTCGGCGTGCAGCTGGGAGTAAGGTTTTAGGAGTACAGCCCGAGTATTTTTATTTTTAACATACCTTATTCTGTTCAGTATAAATAAGATAATAAGATTGTTTTTCAAGGTTTGAATTTTCTGGGCTACTAAGGTTTGGGAGTTCTTATAAGGTTATTTGTTGTGGTCGAGTTCGTAGGGGCACGGCTCGCCGTGCCCTTTTCCATGCAGCCCACCAGGATGAGTTGAAAATGTTATTTTTCTCTCCTTAATATCTTATATTGTACTATATATATCATATTCTCGGGCGGGTTTGGAACCCGCCCCTACATCTTTATCATCACATCAGCTAATCAACTCATCCGATGACTACAAAATTTTCGTGCTATTCACGAATATTGATCCCAAGAGTCATCGGATGAGTATCAGCAATTGAATCTGAGTTAGCAACCACACAAACAAAAAAACCGCCCCTTCGAAGCTATTTCGTAGGGGCGGTTTGTATATTCGGGACGGGAAAGAATTAGTTGTTTTCTTTCATAACTTTTGCGATGCGCTCGACTGCCCAGTCGATTTCTTCCTTCGTGATGACGAGCGGCGGAGCGAAGCGGATGATGTTTTCGTGTGTGTCCTTGCAGAGGATGCCTTCTTCCATCAGCTTAAGGCAGAAGGGGCGGGCCTTGCGGTCCATCACGAAACCGATCCAGAGGCCGCGGCCGCGAACTTCTTTGATCTTCGGATCGCCGATGGCGCGGAGTTTCTCGACGAAGTATGCGCCAAGCTCGAACGAGCGTTCGACGAGTTTCTCTTCTTCGATCACTTCGAGCGATTTCACTGCAACAGCGGCTGCGAGCGGGTTTCCGCCAAAGGTCGAGCCGTGTTCGCCGGGTTTGATCGTGAGCATGATTGATTTGTCTGCCAGCACGCCGGAGACGGGATAGAAGCCGCCGGAGAGTGCTTTGCCGACGATGACCATGTCGGGGCGGACGTTTTCGTAGTAGTGCGAGAAGAGTTTGCCCGAGCGGCCCAGGCCTGCTTGGATTTCGTCGCAGATGAAGAGAATGTTTTTCTCTTTACAGATTCTTTCGATTTCTTTCAAATAGCCAACCGGAGGCACCACGACGCCGCCTTCGCCTTGGATAGGCTCGACGAGCACGCCGGCTGTATTCGGTGTGATTTTCGATTTAAGGTCTTCGATGTTGCCGTATTCGTGGATGGGGAATGCCTCTTTGCAATAGGGGCCGAATCCTGCGTACGAGTCGGGATCGTCCGAGAAGCCAACGATGGTGGTAGTGCGGCCGTGGAAGTTACCGGAGGCGACGATGATTTCGGCTGTATCTTGCTTCAACCCTTTGACGTCGTATGCCCAGCGGCGGCAGAGTTTGACAGCTGTTTCGACGGCTTCGGCGCCGGAGTTCATCGGGAGGAACATTTCGTAGCCGGTCATGTCGTGCAATTTTTTGTAGAGCAGCGGCAGTTGGTCGTTGCGGAATGCGCGGCTGGTCAGCGTTACATGTTTTGCTTGCTCAAAGAATACTTCCATGATTTTCGGATGGCAGTGCCCTTGGTTCACGGCGGAATATGCGGCGAGGCAGTCAAGGTATTTCTTGCCTTCGACGTCCGTTACCCATGCGCCTTTTGCTTCGCGGACGACGACGTCCAGCGGATGGTAATTATGAGCACCGTATTGCTCTTCCATTGCGATGTAATCTTGAGTTTTCATGATTTCTCTTAAAGTTATATAAATGAACAAACACAATTAATTCAAACCAAGCAGCAAAATTAAGGAAAATATTCGAGAAAGCAAATGAGAAGAATTTTTGCGATGGATTCCCAATGCTATTTGCAACAAATATCGCTTGTAGATTTGATTAAATTTGAATAAATTGTATCACATATTAATTATCATCGGCCGAAAGGATTACAATGAAAGAAGCTCTTCTTTTTGTTTTAGCCCTCATCTTATTTATTTCCAAAAGCGATGCGCAATGGCAAGCCATTCCTGAACTTGGGAACTTACGTTCCACCTCCATTTGCAGCCACGGATCGAATATCTTCGTTAGTTCCGACACAGCTGTATATGTTTCGACGAACTCCGGGCAATCGTGGGCGCAGACTGCAAGTGCGTTCGCCGGAACCATTGTCAACGAAGTTTACTTCTATCCACAGGACAACTCGCTCTACGCTGCCACAGAAGATGGACTTTATGTATCGACCAACTATGGGGCGGAGTGGAAGAAATTGATCTCAGACTATTGCCATGGAGTTT
>CAZSWR010000115.1:0-8800 GCA_964610885.1 uncultured Hyphomicrobiales bacterium
ATTATACAAATATAATAAATATTATCTATTTACAAAGAACGAAACAACCCTGCTTTGGCAAAGGGAGCCAGGGGGATTTCTTGAAATATCAACAACTTACTGGGTTGTTTTCATTCTCTGAATGTATCCTGCCTATCACACAGCGCGCACGACTGCGATGCCGACGTTGGAGGAAACCGATTGGACGTACTCGTGTAGTGTTTTGTC
Source organism: uncultured Hyphomicrobiales bacterium (assembly GCA_964610885.1). GTDB lineage: Bacteria > Bacteroidota > Ignavibacteria > Kapaibacteriales > UBA2268 > CAZSWR01. The sequence goes on from CAZSWR010000115.1 coordinate 208, forward strand.
GAGTATGACCTTTTTCGCCTTGGTCGAAGCGTGCATGAAGCGAACCAGCCCGTCATCGCCCACGCAAGCAAGGCCCGTGTGGCTGTAGTCGAGACCCGCCTTCGAGGTGGCGATGGCAATAATGTCGCCCGTTTCGATCTTCTTTTCTGCTTTTTTGATGGACGCAATCGGGATTAGGTAGCTATCTCTTTCGTTAATTGCGTTCTCGATTGATTCGATTTTCTTCACCATTGCGGGGTCGTTCACGAGTGCTGGGTAGTACTTCGGATTGGCAGACATGAAACCGACTTTGAATTTGTGCTTGGCTCCGCCGATGGATTGAGTGATGTTTTTCACGATGCCGCGGCTCTCGTTGTCGAAAATCCAATCTGACGTGTAGTGCAAACGAGAATCGTAGCCGCTCAGTGTGCCGTTGCGGTACCGAGTTTTTTCGACCTCTGCGGCAAACCGTTCGTAGGTCGGCGCGCCGGCGCGAATTGCGCGGGCAATGCACAGGGACGACTCAAAGAAAGTAACACAATCCAAACCGCGCAGGCTGATGATACACTTCTCTACCGCGCCGCACTCGATCGATCCGGCAACGTATGGCGTCGAGAGGAACTCTTTCCCCACGTTTACAATGATTTTCCCAATGGGCAACGATTTCCAATTGTTCTTTTGGGCTTTGGCCGCGATTCGGACGAAGATTTCTTCGTTCGTCTGCTCGGCAGGCTGGGCGAATGCGCCCACTTTGCTCGCCAGCCCGAGGCCGCAGAGTGCAGCCGCAGACCCGAGGAAGTGGCGCCGCGATATCTGGTTGTTATTCATTTCTCCCTTGCTCATAAACTGTATCAATCTCGAAATTCGGCCCAGCCGCGCCCGCCTTCGAAAGGACGTCGCAACGTTCGTTTTCGGGGACTCCGGCATGGCCCTCCACCCAAACGAAAGTAACATCGAAATGCTGATATTCCTCGAGCAGTTGGGACCAAAGGTCGTAATTTAGCCTGTATTTCGATCCGGTGGCTTTCCAGCCCTTCTTTTCCCAGCCGAAAATCCATTTCTTGTTGAATGCATCGGTTAGCAATCGCGAATCGCTGTGGAGGCGGATCTTGTGGCGTCTGTCTTTCTTGATTCCGCGAAGGGCCATGATGGCAGCATAGATTTCCATTCGGTTGTTCGTCGTGCGGCGGAAACCGCCAAACATTTCCTTGCGGTGCGCCCCCCAGAGCAGCACTACGCCATATCCGCCCGGGCCTGGGTTGCCAAAGCAGGCGCCGTCCGTATAGATAATGATTTCTTTATCGGGCGTTTGTTTTGCCATATTATTTCTTGCCTGCTTTCTTGGGTTTGCCATTCGCCTCGGTCGCCGAGAAAACGTGTGGCAGGGCATCGGTAAGTGTTTTTACGGGAATAATTTCCAAACCGGATTTGATGTCCGCCTTGATGTCTTCGACGTCACGCATATTGTCGGACGGGACCAGCACGGTCTTGATGCCGAGCCGTTTGGCAGCGAGCAGCTTTTCGTTCAGTCCGCCAATTGCCAATATGTTCCCCCTGAGGGTGATTTCGCCTGTCATCGCGATGTCTCCGCGGACAGGGCGGCCGCTGGCAGCCGAAATGAGCGCAATGGCAATTGTGATGCCGGCCGACGGGCCATCCTTGGGAATGGCGCCCTCGGGGAAGTGAAAGTGGATTTCTCGTTTCTCATAGAAGTTTTCCTCGACGCCCACTTCTTTCCAGTTCGACCGGACAAAAGTGAGGGCAGCCTGGGCGGATTCCTTCATCACGTCGCCAAGTTTGCCGGTGAGAGTCAATTTTTCGGCTCCGGGCATGATGGACACCTCCACGGGCAGCGTGTCGCCACCGACGCTTGTCCAGGCCAGTCCGGTTACTTGGCCCACCTTGGGCGCCAGGTCGTCCGAGCGATCGCGGTATCTGGGCGCCTTCAGGAATTCTTCCACTTTATTTGCGTCAATTTTAACTTTCTTTTTCTTCATCAATTTAACGAAGTCTTGATTGCCCGAAAGCGCGCTGCAAATGGCAGTGCCTTCGGCAATCTCGGGCGCGGGCTGGGCTTTGGGCTTGGTTTTGTTGAATTCGATTACGATTTCCTTGGCAAGTTTGCGCAACACAGCGCCGATTTGCCTTTCGAGCGAGCGCACACCGGATTCGCGCGTGTATTCGCGGATAATCTTCATCAGCGCTTCGTCGGAGAAATCAATTTTGAAATTGGAGAGCGAATACTCCTCCAGAAGGCGCGGCAGTATGTGCTTGCGGGCAATTTGCAATTTGTCCAAATCCAAATAGCTTTCCAATTCGATGATTTCCATCCTGTCTTGGAGCGGCAGCGGAATGTCGTATCGGACGTTTGCCGTCGTGATGAAAAGCACGTTCGAAAGGTCGTAGTCCACCTCGAGGTAGTGGTCGTTGAAGGCCACGTTTTGCTCGGGGTCGAGCACTTCGAGCAGAGCCGAGGACGGGTCGCCACGGAAATCCATGGACATCTTGTCGATCTCGTCCAAAAGGATAACCGGGTTCACGGTTCCTGCCTTTTTCATCGAAGTAATGATCTTGCCGGGCAGCGCGCCAATGTACGTACGCCTGTGGCCGCGTATTTCGGCTTCGTCACGCACTCCGCCGAGCGAAAAGCGAACGAATTTGCGGCCCAATGCGCGGGCAATCGATCGGCCGAGCGATGTTTTGCCCACACCCGGAGGCCCCACGAAGCAAAGGATTTGCCGCTTAAGCGAACCGGACAGGTTCAATATCGAAATGTATTCCAAGATGCGTTCCTTGGGTTTCTCGAGTCCGAAGTGGTCTTCGTCGAGCGTCGAGCGGACGTTGTCTATGTCCATATTGTCGGCGGTCCTGGCCGACCAAGGAAGCGCTATTAATGTTTCCAAATACGACCGATTGACTGAAAACTCGGGGCTGAGCGACGGAATTTTCTTCAGCTTATCAAACTCTTCGATTGCTTTGGCGGCCACGGCTTCGGGCATTCCGCATTCGTCAATTGCTTTGCGAATCGGGGCCAAATCGGGGAATTGCTCGTCGTCGTCTTCGAGTTCCTTTTGCAGCGTGCGGATTTGTTCTTGGATATAAAACTTGCGTTGAGTTTTCTGGATCGAATCCTGCACTTTGACGTCGATTTCGTCTTCGAGTTTTTGCAGTTCGGTTTCTTGCTTCAAAATTGCAATCAGTTCCATGTATTGCTTTTTGATAGACTTTTTCTCGAGAATCCTCTGGCGTTCCTCGAGCGAGTGTTCGATGTAGGCAGCGGCGAAGAAGAGTTTGCGTTGCGGGTCTTCGATGGCCGCGAATGCGGTTGCGATGTCTGGCGGCAGGTTGCGGTTCGCCTTGACGTAGTTCTCGAAAAGCTCTGAGGAGTGGCGCACCATGGCGTACAGCTCTTGGTCGAATTCCTTGATGCTCGGGAAGACGTGCGATATCTCAGCCTCCAAGTACTCTGCATTGGTTTTGACTTTTTTAATCTTCGATTGGAAAATCCCCTCGACGAGCACTTTCAGCAGATTGTTCGGCAAGCGCAGTATTTGAAGGATTTTTGCTGTGGTGCCGTATTGGTACAGGTCGTCGAAGCCTGGTTCTTCGGTTGCGGGATTCCGTTGCGAGGCCACGAAGATGAATTTATCCCTTTCGACGGCTGCGCTAATCGCTTTGAGCGAAGAATTGCGGCCTATCAAAATGGGGAAAATCATGTTCGGGAATATGATGATGTCTCGCAATGGCAGTACCGTCAGCACTTTCGGCACCGACGCCGACGAAATTTCAATTTTTTCGCCGTCTAACATTTCTTCTCTGATTGGCATAGTTATAATAATGAAATAATTATCAATACAAAGTTTATTATGTGATTAACTCTAACCTACAAATTTACGGAAAAATGTTCAAATAGCGAAAGGAGTATATTTATGCCTCCAAGAGCATGTGATATCATTTAATATAAAGGTCTTGCATAGACGTAAAGTCAGGAGCACAAATCATCTGCACCGTTGATTAAACTGATTAAATTGTTTAAATGAAAATGATCGATTTAGACACGAAATCATAGCAATCAGAATAATTATCAAAATCAACGGTTCAGATCTACTTCGGATGGGTTCCGAACCCGCCCCTACACATTTTCTCATGTAGAAAATTGAAAGTAACAAGTTGCAAGTAGAAACTTTGTCTTGTCCTAAAATAGGTTGTCTTGTCCTTATACTGTCCTAAATATAGTTGACTCTCTACTTTTACCTTTTTACTTGCAACTATTTTCACTATATCATCACATCAACTCATCATCACATCAGCTAATCAGCTAATCCATCCCCCGCAACTTAAGATATTAATGTTGGCATCAGAAGAAAAATTCTTTGATGACAGCCCTCGGGTCCAATTCTCAAATTTGAGATAAAAATCAAATTTGTTGTGAAAAGAATAACGCTGTTATCAATCGTAACATATCGATTGGCTATCAAATTGATATATAATGAAATACACTGTTGGAAATTCATAGTAAATGATGGTTTTATTTGCTAATATTGAGTTAAATATAGTATTATTAACATAAATTAATGCTATTACACTTTTCAATTCATATTTAAAGTATTAAGTTTGGGGATATTTTGATGTACAAAATATAAGTACTTTTTGATACTATAAAATAAGCAATATGGAACCCGTAAAAACAAAAATCGAAAAGCTTAAGAAGAAGCAAGCCGATGCTCTGCTCGGCGGAGGTAAGGACAAGATTCAATCGCAGCATGATTTACACAAAATGTCGGCAAGAGAGCGCCTACACTTGCTCTTTGACAACGGTTTCTATGACGAAATGTATCAATTCGTCGAGCATTCCGCTACAAAATTCGGGATGGCTGGGAAACACCTTCCGGCCGATGGTGTAGTTACTGCGTTGGGCGGCGTTAATGGCCGCTTGGCATACGCCTCGTCCCAAGATTTCACCGTCATGGGTGGAAGCGTTGGCAAAATGCACGCTTGGAAAATTTGCGAAGTAATGCAGATGGCCCTCAAAAACGGTGCACCTTACATTGCTATCAACGACAGCGGCGGCGCTCGTATCCAAGAGGGTATCGATTCGCTGCGCGGATACGGAGATATATTCTATCACAACACACTCCTCTCGGGCGTTGTTCCCCAGATTTCCATCGTGGCCGGCCCCTGCGCCGGTGGCGCTGCATATTCGCCTGCGCTCATGGATTTCATCATCATGGTGCAGAACACATCCCAGATGTTTATTGCCGGCCCGAACGTGATCAAAGAGGCCACCGGCGAATCCATCGGCGGGGAAGAACTCGGCGGCGCTATGGCCCAAGCTGCCATCAGCGGTAACGTCCACTTCGTGGCTCGCGACGACGCCGATGCTATCGATATCACGAAACGCCTTCTCAGCTATTTGCCCGCAAACAACACCATGAACCCGCCGGAAATCGGCCCGGACCAAGTGCTGTTCGTGGAGGACGAAAGCCTCAATATGATCGTCCCCGACGATCCACGCGAACCATACAATATGTATGACATTCTCTACCGCGTATTCGATTCGGGTTCGATTATGGAAGTGCACCAACACTTTGCAAAAAATATGATTGTTGCATTCGCACGTTTGAACGGAAACGTTGTGGGTATCGTTGCCAACCAGCCTACAGAGAAATTCGGCTGCCTCGATATCGATGCTTCAGACAAAGCAGCCCGCTTCATCCGCTTCTGCAATGCCTTCAATATTCCTTTGGTTACGTTTGTGGACGTTCCCGGATTCCTCCCCGGTGTCGCCCAAGAATATGGTGGCATCATCCGCCACGGCGCAAAAATGCTCTTCGCATACTCGGCCACGACGGTTCCAAAAATCACTGTCATCGTGCGCAAATCCTATGGCGGAGCATATCTGGCTATGTGCGGCAAGAGCTTGGGCGCTGACCGCGTCGCTGCTTGGCCCACCGCAGAAATCGCCGTTATGGGCGCCGAAGGCGCTGCATCGGTTCTCTACAAAAAAGAAATTAAAGATGCTGAGGATCCGAAAGCAAAACGCCAAGAACTTATCGAAAACTATCGCGACCAGTTCTCCAGCCCCTATCCGGCTGCTGCCGTCGGCATGATCGATAACGTTATCGAACCCAAGAAAACACGTCAGTACATCTCTGTTGCTATCGAATCGTTAAAGAACAAACGCGAACTCCGCCCCTCGAAAAAACATGGCCTTATCCCCATGTAGGTTTCGCTTGGCGACGCGCGCTTGAACGATATTTGAAAATTTGATTTGAAGAAATGAAATTCGGGGCTTAATCGTCCCGGATTTCAACAGCGCCACTTGCCGATTTCTTCGGCGCAGCGGCGTAAATTATTGATACACATAAATAACAGGTCGTTATGGAAATATTAATAGCAGCTCTTGTACTTGCCGTACCTTTCATAGGTGGCATTTTTAGCAAAAGCAAGAAGGATTCGAAAAAATCCGAAGAAGAACTCTCCGACGAGTTGGTGGCCGTGATCACTATCGCTGCTCACGAAATCATCAAAAAACCTGTCGTCGTGAAAGCAATCCACTTCCTCGATACACCGCAAGACACAGCATGGGCCGTTCATGGCCGTTTCAATATTATGAATTCGCATAGACTTTAATTATTAAATAAAAAATAAATCATGAAAAAACTATTAGTTAAAATCAACGGAAAACAATACGAAGTGGAGCTTGAAGTCCTCGAGGACAGCATGGCACCCACTCCGCTGCCCTATTACAATCCCGGGCTGCACCGCAGCGAGAACTTTGCCCTTTCGAACCCGACGATGGACAACCCGATGGCATTCCGCCCGAAAAAGGCCGATGCCACGAAATCATCGCTCGAAGCTGCCGTCAATGGCACTATCCTCGAGGTTTATTCCAAGGTTGGGCAAACCGTCGCCGCAGGAGACCTCGCCATGGCCATCGAAGCCATGAAAATGAAAACCAATATCTACCACGCCAAAGACGGTGTCGTCAAATCCGTCGAAGTCGGCGTGGGCGAAGTGGTCGAAACAGGAGCAACGCTCATCACATACGAATAAAAATTTAATTGCCGATTTCTGTTGAAAATTTTGTAGTTTTCCAAAAGAAATCGGCAATGCTATTTCTATATTGCTTTAGTAGTTTTATTGTTATTTTTCAAATAAGGTACAAATGAAAGACAACCCAACTCTGTTTGCAACGCTCGTTTACGCAATTGGCGGTGTGATCTCGTTCTTCGTCGTGCTCCTGATCAAAGGAATTTTTGGTTCGATGCGACTTTTTAAAAAATCCGAGAATTAATTGCTCGGGCATATTTCGATAATTATTATTTTAAAAAAATATAAGTTTATACAATGGATTTTAGTTTTCTCTCTGACTTGTTCCAGGGTGTGTCCACTCTGGTAGATTCGTCCGTCGAAATTGCTATCGGCAGAATTTCGCTTATGATCCTTGGTTGCATTTTGGTTTGGCTCGGGAAGAAAGAAGTACTCGAACCGCTGATTATGCTTCCAATGGGTATCGGTATGGCCGCAGTCAATGGCGGCGTTCTTTTCTTGGAGGGCGCAAAACACGGCACCCTGTTTGTGGACCCAATGCTGTCGGATCCGGTTCAGCTTATGAACTATCTCCAAATCGACTTCCTCCAGCCAATCTACACCTTTACGTTTAGCAATGGACTCATTGCTTGCTTGGTGTTCATGGGTATCGGCGTGCTTCTCGATGTGGGCTACCTTCTTGCCCGCCCGTTCACGAGCATGTTCCTGGCTCTTTGCGCCGAATTTGGTACTGTTGCCACCTTCCCGATCGCTATGGCTATGGGCCTTTCGGCGAACGATGCAGCTTCGATTGCTATGGTGGGCGGTGCTGACGGCCCGATGGTGCTCTTCACCTCGCTTAAGCTATCACCGAACATATTCGTGCCGATCACCGTGGTCGCATACCTGTATCTTGGCCTGACTTATGGCGGTTACCCTTACTTGATAAAGCTGCTGATACCTCGCAGTATCCGTGGGAAGAAAATTGACCCGCCAAAGAAAAAGGAAACCAAAATTACATCCGGCGAAAAACTCGGCTTCGCTGTGATTACATGTACAGTTCTTTGCTTCCTCTTCCCCGTGGCGGCGCCTTTGTTCCTTTCGCTCTTTGTGGGCGTGGCGGTCCGCGAGGCAGGAATTAAACCGTTCATCGACCTGATCGGCGGCCCGATTCTCTACGGCTCGACGTTCTTCCTCGGCCTTATCCTCGGCGTGCTTTGCGAAGCAAATACAATTTTCAATCCGACAGTGCTTCCGCTCCTGCTCCTTGGCATCCTTTCGCTCTTGCTTTCGGGTATCGGCGGCATCGTTGGCGGATACATTGTGTATTTCTTCAAGAAAGGCAACTACAACCCCACGATCGGTATCGCCGGCGTGAGTTGCGTGCCGACCACAGCCAAAGTGGCCCAGAAATGCGTTGCAGAGGTTACGCCAGACGCGATCATCCTCCAGCACGCTCTCGGTGCAAATATTTCCGGCGTCATCACGACTGCCATCTTGACCGGCGTCTATGTTTCATTAGTACCCGTTTTGATGAAATAATGAAAAAAAGCGATTTCAAAATTCGTAAGAAAAAACACTG
>CAZSWR010000116.1:0-4528 GCA_964610885.1 uncultured Hyphomicrobiales bacterium
ATAATTTACAAAATTATTTGTTATTATTGTCCGGTTGCATATGGGGCATTATAGAACTATCCCTTTGTTCGAAGGTTGATCCCGCATTTTCTGCTAAGCAGTACTTTATGTTTAATAAAGTTAGATGAAATTTGCTCGCAATATTTTGCTTGGGGACTCATCCGATGACTCGCGGGCAGTTATTTGTATTGGCTTTGCCCTTACATGAATCCTCGACCAGACATCTTTCTCATTTTCCTAATCTCTTTGGCATAATTGGCTACCAGTAAGAGTAATATCTTGCCGATTGATACCGCGCAAGCGGTTGTTATATTGTAGAAACATTCTATCCTGTGCAAATCATACCGCATAGCGGTTGTTATATAAAACGCTACATGAACCTAACCCAAAAAATAAAACATTCGCTAGCGCGAAATCTATCCCGAAAAATTTTTATTATGCTACAATACAACAACCGCTACGCGGTAAAGAAAATCAATGTCTATTTTGATAACTCGCCTAAAAGGTATTGGTGACTTGTGCCCAAATAATCAAACGTTATTGAGCCTTCCCAAATCACTGCGCAAAATAATCTAATCCACACACGCCCCGGCAACTATTAAAATTCAATAATATTTCGTAAATTTGAACTTTGTTAAATATTTAAATTGAATTTATGTTGGATGGTTACCTTTTTTATTTAGTATATTTCTGTTGCCTTGTTTTCTTCTCGGCAATCCTTACGCGATTCCTTAGAATCAAGACAACTCCGATACATTTGCGCTGGGAACTGTACCCGGTGCCCCACGAAGGTTCGCGCTCCAGCTATGGCGGCTCCAGGCTCGAGGAAACCGATTGGTGGGAAAAACCTCAGAAGAAGAATTTCCTCAAGGAAGTCTTCGTTATGGCCGAAGAGATTGCCCTGCTGAAAGGAGTCTTCGAGCACAACAAACGCCTGTGGCTCGGATCGTTCCCGTTCCATTTCGGGCTGTACCTGCTCGTGGCCAACACATTCGCTGCTGTTTGCCTCGGAATCTACAACACGGCAGTCGCAGACATCGTGAGTGCTCCGCCTCAATTGCTGGGCGGCATCGTGTTTCCAGCTATGTATATCCTGGCATTCGCCTCATCAATCCTGTGCCTTGTGGGCGCACTGTATTTGCTGGCTCGGCGCGTTTTGGATCCAAACCTCCGGCTGTACTCTTCGCCGTCGCACTATTTCAATCTCTTGGCGTTCGTTGCCCTGAGCGTTACGGGACTTCTTTGGGCCGCCTCCGATACCAATTTCGCGACCAGCGCCGTCAGGTTCGTTTCCTCGCAGCTCACGCTGGTTCCCATTTCTTCGATTGCGCACATCCCATTTGCCGGACAGCTGCACATCGGAATCATCCTGCTGCTGATGGTGTATTTGCCCTTCACGCACATGAGCCATTTCTTTATGAAATACTTCACGTACCACAGCGTTCGTTGGGACGATGCTTCGTTCCGTAACGACCCCAAGACGAAAGCGAAACTGGCCCGCCAACTCGAGCAGCCGGTAACTTGGTCGGCACCGCACATCATGGCCGACGGCCGCAAGAATTGGATCGTCATCACCGGCGAAGATCCAACAAAGAAATAAATGCCAGGAAAATTTTAAACATTAATACGAAATAAAATGAGCCTCAGAGTTGAAGATATAAGCAAGAAAAGCAATCAATTGGTCCCAGACTTCACGAACGAAATGCTGGAGCCGCTTCCGTTTCCATATACCGACGAACCGGCTTTCAATCCGCTGAAGGACACTGTCCGCCACGTGGATGTGGCTCTGGACGGCGTGCTGGCCATTGGCGTCAAGAAGCCCGAAACGGCAGAAGAGGTAGCCGAAATCGTCAAAAAATTCATTTCCGGCCTTGAGAAACTGTTCTCCAAAGAGAACAATTGGACATTCCTCCAACCGCTAATCCTCTCGATGGAGCATTGCGCCCGCTGCCAGACGTGCAACGACGCCTGCCCAGTCTTCGAGGAGAGCGGAAGGGCCGAAGTTTACCGCCCTACCTATCGTGCGGAAATTCTTCGCGGGCTGTATTTCAACTACGTGAAGCCCGGCTCGAAATTCATCAAGCGCTTCGAGAACAAACTCTTGGATGCGGACTGGAACCTGATTTCGCGTCTTTTCGAGCTTTCGTACCGCTGCACGCTTTGCCGCCGCTGCGCCCAGACCTGCCCCATCGGCTTGGACAATGGGATGATAACTCACGAGATCCGCAAGCTGTTCAGCCAAGAGCTTGGTTGGTCGCCGAAAGAATTGCACGAAAACGGCACATTACAGCAAATATCCGTCGGCTCGTCCACGGGAATGCCGCCGATCGCACTCAAGGACAATTTCGAGTTCATCGATGAGGACATGGAGGAGCGCACTGGCATCAAAGTGGAAACGAAGTGGGACGTGGAGGGCGCCGATGTGCTCGTGATCCACAACGCCGGCGAAATTCTCGCCTGGCCGGACAATCCCGGTTGCATCAGCTTGATACTCGAAGCCGCCGGCATCAAATGGACTATGTCCAGCGATTTGGTGGGCTACGACGGCGTGAATTATGGCCTCTTTTACGACGATGTGCAGCTGGCTCGCGTGGCCTCGCGCCATTTGGAAATCGCCAAGAAGCTCAAAGTGAAGAAAATCGTCATGGGCGAATGCGGCCACGAGAGCAAGGCAATGGGCGTCATCGCTGACAGGATTTTCCCGGATGCAGTGCCCCGCGAATCGATTCTGACCTTGGTTTCGGAAATCGTGGAGAGCGGCAGAATCAAATTTGACCCCGAGAGGAATAATTTCCCCGTTACGCTGCACGACCCCTGCAATTTGGTGCGGTCGATGGGAGTCGTCGAACCGCAACGACGAGTGCTTCGCGCGCTGGCTCCGCAGTTCCGCGAAATGACTCCGCACGGAGTTTATAACTATTGCTGCGGAGGCGGCAGTGGATTCGCAATCATGAGCGCATTCAATTTCAACGACTGGCGCATGCACATCAGCGGCCGCAAAAAATTCCGCCAAATCCTTTCCGCATTCGAAAAAGAAGGCTTGGACAACCAAACGCCCAAATACGTCTGCGCGCCATGCTCGAATTGCAAAGGCCAGATACGCGACATTTTCGATTACTACGGCGCGAAAGAGAAATCCGGCCTGTACTATGGCGGATTGGTCGAGTTGGTCGTTAATGCAATGACCGACGTCAAAGAAGGATTTATTGATTTCGATATGATGTAAACATTTTAATAGATTGAATATCCAAACTAAGTTTTAAACAAAAGAAAAGAGGATACAATGAGAACAACTGCATTCAACGATTTGCACAAACAACTCGGCGCGAAAATGGTAGAGTTTGCCGGATTCGAAATGCCCATCCAATACCCCAAGGGAATCATTCACGAGCACAAATTAGTCCGTTCGCACGTCGGCGTGTTCGACGTAACGCACATGGGCGAATTCGAGGTGCGCGGCAAAGATGCCCTCAATTTTGCACAGAAAGTAACTGTGAACGACGTTTCGAAGCTCGCTCCCGGATGCGTCCAATACTCGGCAATGAGCAAGCCCGATGGCGGCATCGTGGACGATTTGCTCGTTTACTGCATTGCCCCTGAATTCTATATGTTCGTGGTCAATGGCGCCAACGAAGAAAAAGACTGGGCATGGGTGAACCAAAACACAGCCGGATTCGACGTCGAATTGAAAAACGTTAGCGCCGAGGTCAACCTTTTGGCCGTCCAAGGCCCCGAATCGCTCAAAACTCTTCAAAAACTCACAAAAGAGAACCTGAGCGAAATTCAGTATTACAATTTCATTCAGGGCGCCATCGACGGCACCGACATGATTATTTCGCGCACGGGCTACACTGGCGAACTTGGATTCGAGCTTTACTTCCGCGGCTCGAAAGATGTCGCCGTTAAGATCTGGAACGCAATCTTCAAGGCAGGCGAAGAATTCGGTATCGAAGCCGTTGGTCTGGGCTGCCGCGACACTCTCCGCCTCGAAAAAGGCTTCTGCCTCTATGGCAACGACATCGACGAGACCACGAACACAATCGAAGCCGGCCTCGGATGGATCACCAAGCTGGCCAAAGGCGACTTCAACGGTTCGGACGTTATCCGCAAAACCAAAGAAGAGAACCCCTCGCGCCGTTTGGTCGGGTTCGTCGTCAATGCAGAGCGTTTCATCCCCCGCCACCACTACAAAGTATTCGCAGACGGAGTGGAAATCGGCCACGTAACGAGCGGCAACATCTCGCCCACACTCGAGAAACCCATCGGCATGGCATACGTTGCCTGGGGCAAACACACAGCCGGCACGAAGATCGAAATCGAAGCCCGCGGCAAATTCTTCCCCGCAGAAGTAACCAAAATGCCTTTCTTGGCGTAAGTTAGCGGTTAGTTCTATTGAAAGAAAACATTTCTGATGGCAAAGTCATACTACCACTCCAAGTGGTAGTATGACTCGCCACGCAGGCAATCAATCAACTCATCATCTCATCATCTCATCATCTCATCATCTCATCATCTCATCATCTCATCA
>CAZSWR010000116.1:4628-8447 GCA_964610885.1 uncultured Hyphomicrobiales bacterium
CTCATCATCTCATCATCTCATCATCTCATCATCTCATCATCTCATCATCTCATCATCTCATCATCTCATCATCTCATCATCTCATCACCACATCAACCAAACACATATTATATGAAATTTTCAACATTTCAAAAACTGACGAACTAAACAAGATATTTTTCGTATATTGTTTTAGTTCTTAATTAATCGGAGAAAAAAATGAAAAAATCTATTTTAATACTGTTCCTCTTTGCGGCCGTTGTGTCGATGAGCGCGCAATCCGCAGAGGAAATCGTGAAACAAGCCACTAAAGCCCGCGGCGACGTAACCATGATGAAGAAGAAACCTTCGTCCACCGAAATGACGATCACTTCAAATGCACCCGCCGCCACCCAAGAGAATGGCGCCCAAGCGCAGAAGATGGTTATGAATATAAAATTGGTTACTGTATCCCAGAAGAGAATCCGCGTCGATCTTACATCACCTATGGGCACTGCTATTGTCGTCATGGACGGAAAGTCCGGATGGATGAGCCAAAACGGTACCGTCCAAGACATTCCGGAAGAACAACTGGAAATGATGATCAACCAATACTCCGGCAACGGAATGGGCGGCGATTTCGAACTGTTTGATTATAAGAACAAAGGCAAAGAAGTCTCTATTCTCGGCAGCGAAATGCTCGAAAATGGCGACTGCTGGATCATCGGGCTGGCCGAAAAGGGAAAACAACCTGTGAAGTTCTGGATCAATAAAGAATCGCTCCTGACCGAAAAAATGACAGCAAGGTCTTCGATGCTCGGCCAAGAAATGGAAATGGAAATCAACCTCGGCGGCTATCAAAAGATGGAGGGCATACTGATGCCTACAGTTATGGCTGTCAACGTTATGGGTTCCGTGGCCGATATCAAAATCACTGATTTCCATTTCCTAAGCACGATTGACGAATCACTTTTCGCCAAACCTACTAAATAGCACTCTACTTCTCTGGGCCGTGGGATCGCTCATGGCGCAGAGAATTTCCCATCACAAGGATTTAATTGCTCATACTATCACTCGCGAATGGTGATAGTATGAGTTTTTTTATGCTCTACGCTGTTTCGAGTGGGATATGTGTTGGATTTTTTATAAAATACAACCATTTGCAGTTATAGCCTCTTTCCCGAACCAGAACTGCGATAGCAACAAATGTGTAGGGGGGTGTTCCAAACCCGCCCTTCTTGTGAATTCCGAAGCAACTAACCGAATCAAGAGGAAATTCCCGCCTGCTCGAGGGAATGACAAAGACAATAAAATCTATATAATACGATATTATATGCCACATAACCCAATTAAACACATAAAACATTCGCTCGCGCGAAATATCTCCCGAAATTGACATATTGCTTACATAGAACGACCGCTCGCGAGGCAAACGAACATGCCAAACCATTGAATAATATCCACACAAAAAAAGGGGGAAACATGTTCCCCCCAAAAAAAGTCCTGTGTGCCGGACGTAGAACTATTCCTTGATAAACTTTGTCGTGTATGATTTTCCACCTGCGGCCACGTTCAGAAAATACACACCGGCCGGATGCGCCGAAAGGTCGATCTCGGCGGAGTAGCCGTCGATTGGAGCTTTGGCTACTGTATTGCCAAGAAGGCCCGTTACAGTGGCATTGCCGCGAAGCGCGGCGGACGTAGAAAAACCGACAAAGAGCCGCCCGGACTCGCAGTAGGCATTCAGGCTTTCATTAGCGGTTTCGTCCTCAGCCGATATATTTACACCGTCGTTGTAGCGCAGCTTCGCGAAATACGTTGTGGTCGGCACGTCTGTAGTGTCGACAAAGAAACCTGCAACCAAGATGTCCGTACCGTTGTAAGCAATAGATTTTAGCATTGATGAGGATTGGTAGGACCACTTTTTGGTGCTTTGCAATTTCAAATCCTTATCGATTGCTATCAGTTCGAATTGGCCTAATGCAGTTTTGTAATCCCAAGAAGTGCCTCCGGCGATAATGTTCGCCCTGTCGTCGACAATTGCTTCCTTAAGATTGAAATAGTCGCTGATCGTAATGCTTACGGACTTCACTGAATTGTCCGAGCAGTTCGCATCGGCCACATAGATCATCTTCGAGATTGTCGAGTTCACATTTGCCTTTGCCACCACGCTGTATGTATTGAAGCTTTTCTCCAGAATGGAAATATTCTTCAGCGTCCTTGATTCCGGCGGCGAGGGCAGCGCGAGGTCTATGTGGCTCACCGGTTCGAGCTGTAGGTTCGTTTTCGTTACGGAAAGTCGGTATTCGCCGTCAAGCCTGTAGAGTAGGACGTGGTCTATAAAGTCCCCTTTCTGGAACAATCTGCTCAGCTCGGCCGTGCCAAGCGTGGAATCGACCAAAGTGTTTTGTATCATTATTGCATTTGAGCTTTCTTTACGAATCCTGAAGTAAGTCGTGTTGTCGATTTTTTCGCTATTGACGAAATAGTAGCTTTTCTCGACGTTTTCCACATCCACAAGTCTGGCATAGAGTATATTCGATATCATATTCGTAAAGTTGACAGTATCGATGCAAATTCCGCCAATTTCTCCCACTCCCAACGTAAAAAAAGCTCTTGAGAGATTTGTGTTTGCATTGTTGTAGAATCCGGCTATTTCGTATGAATTGTATTGAGTTAATTGAGCATCTACGATTGAGCCTACATTAATTGATACTTTGGTCTTTATGGGTTGAGGATCCAAAACATTGTAATATCCATAATGCTTTATCCATTGCGGCTCCATATCCGAAGTTAATTTTGCAATATGTTGTATGTCCGTATTCGAATATGTTAAAAATACTCCTGATTCGAGGAACAAACCAATCGATGTTCCAACAATCTGATCATCGGTTATTGCTTGGTAAAATTTTTCTTTTCCAATGTTGAATTCCTGGGCTTGGGCAAAAGATACTAACATCAGGAAGAGAATAAATATGGATTTTTTCATTTGCTATTTTCCTATTTGTGGGCAGGTTACGTTGCAATCCGGAGCGTCGGTATTCAATTGTAGAATTCTTCCTTGAATCATCCTTGTTTGCCTACAGTTTTTGTAATTCGGGCACGTATCGTCGTTTGATGTCTGGACAGTATAGACAACTTTGCCATTAACTATTTCAACTAAATAGTCAACGGTACAACATAACATATCATCTTCATCTTTGCATGATTTGTTGAAAATCCAAACAACGTTTTTGACAGGATCGTCATATGCGCAATATCCGGTACATCCACTTCCCCTTACGTATCCGGCGATCGCGATTTGAGGTGTACATTCGGTAGACATTTTTTCAAGAACGCCCGACTGGTACAAATATTCAATTGCGCCTTTATAAACCAAGTCAATGATTTCTTTCGAAGATCGCATCTGCGACCAACAATATGAATTTAATGGTTCACAGAACATCTCTTGATGTGCAATGTACAGTACGCATTCGCATATTCTCCATGCGAATTTGACATGTATTTGGCAGGGTTGGCCATTTTCGTCAGTGTACTTTGATGAAGAAACAACAATATCATTATTACTCTGCCATGGGACTTCTTCTAATGAGCACTCTCCCGTACATGGCCCTGGAAAAGGTATATATGGGAAGAGTTCATACTGGTTATCCTGGCAAAACAGGGCGATGCCGGATGCAACAAATAGGAAGAAAATCAATGTTAGTTTTTTCATGTAAATGCTCCAATAGTAAAAATTGAATTGGTTAGTTAATTGAATACTACTCTCATGTATTTCAAAATTGCGCGAATTGAAATTGGCTGTTGTCAATAAAATATGATTTAAGATAACAATAATATCCAAAGTCTGCAAGAGAAAAT
>CAZSWR010000117.1:0-8083 GCA_964610885.1 uncultured Hyphomicrobiales bacterium
GAAAAAGTATATATCAGCCATCCCTCGGGTTAAGAGCATCATCCTGCCTCTCGAGCATCAGCCTATCTCTCATATTGTCAGTGCATTACGCGAATCTTTTCTCTGTCCCGTTTTGGCAAAGGGGGCTGGGGGGATTTGTTGATAATTCATTGACTTACCGCATTTATTACCAGCTCGCGTAACCCATTGTTGCGATTCTTGTACTTATTCAACAGCCGCTTATGTGCTTGGTTAATTCACGTAATTGTATTGGGTTTACGCCCGATTTGTGCAGGAACAACGCTACATGCGAGTATTATTAATTAAACGAATGTTCGATCCCTTCTTGCGTATTTTCCCCCTACCTATCTTTCGAATCACATTCAGACAACATCCCACTCGTTGAACCCTGGAAGCCTCTGGGCGCCACTTCAAACAAAAATCAAAATTTTGATTTTTTTCTTTGAATTTAATCTTAATATTGTTATTTTAGCAACGTTCAATTTTAACGATAGCACAGCAGACAAGTAAATTCTTTATTATGAAATACTTAAAGGTCTGGGGGATTGCCCCCACCAGTCGAAAGAATACTCTGATTTTGCAAGGCTCCGATTCGGCACAAGTGATTGGGGAAATGTTGGATATATGAAAATGATAATACTACATTTATTCAATTGGCAATATGTTTTTTAGTGGCAACTAACGATTTGCTTACGATTGCGCATAGTCTGGCGGGGCAATTGCTAAACAAGGTGGCGGCTGCCACTTAATTTTATCAAGAGCAGCGCAATGATGAATGGAAAGATGAATAATTATTAATGTTTCCTTATATTAGAAAAGCTTGAGTAATTATAAATAAACATACATAACGAATCAACTCTGAATTTTGATTTTCATTGAAAAGGACCGTCATGAAAAAACTAATTATTCTATTCCTCGCGCTTTGTTCGGCCGCACTGACCGCCGGCCAATACGAAAATCTGCTTGGCGAGGGCACTAACCTGCGCGAACATGGCAAGATTGACGAAGCATTGGATAAATTTCGCGAAGCAATTTCGATCCAGCCTAATTACGTTACCGCTTACTACGAAGCTCTTAATGTATTCAACGGGTTGAAATCTTTCGATTCGTCTATCGTTTATGCTCAGAAAATTATCAAAATAGACAGCGTTCCTGCTGAATTCAAATCGGCAGCATATTTAACGATCGGCAACTGCTATGGCCAACTCGGTAATTTCGATAAATCCGTACTGGCATACAAAACAGGAATTGCATCCGATCCGAACTACCAGTTGTTGCACTTCAGCTTAGCCGTGGCCTACCTCGTCCATGGAGACATGAAGGAGGGCGGCGATGCACTTAGAAAATCGCTTTCGATTAACCGCGCCCACGCGGCAAGCCATTATTATTATGCACGACTGCAAATGATCGAAAACAAGAGGATCCCCTATCTTTTCGCGGCCCTGGCGGCAATCGCCCTGGAGAACAACTCGGCGCGTGCCAAGCAAGAAATTGGCAACATTCAATACACCTTAGAATCGTTCGTAAAAATACATGGCGGCAAAACCGAAGCCAGATGCACTGATGACACACTCTTTGCCTTTGCTGAAGCGCAAATGGCGATTTATGCCGCATACGAATTATCAAAAGACATCAAACGCGAAGGCTTTGACTACTTTCAGAATAATATCGAATGCCTGCTGAAAACTGTTGAAAAGGTTAAATCTAAGAATGATGAATTCCTTAACAAAGTGTATCTGGACGCTTTCGAAAAGGTGCGGGCGGAAAAGCTCTCGAGCGTATTGGCGCGGATTGTATATGCCGCTTCGGGCGACAAAGAATCAATTGACTGGTGCGGAAAGAACAAACGCAAAGTCCAGGCCTGCTTGGATATTTTCGGCAAGTGAAATCGGCACGATTACTGATAATATTACGGACAGATATTTGATCCGCTCCTTGGGTTAACCAGCGGGGTGGCTCAATGATGCTTTTTCTGGCTGGCTTCGGACCAAGATAACAAGTACAACAAATTATAGCTTTAACATGAAGAGACTATTGACAATTTTCGTTGTTTTAATTGTATCGGCGAACTGCGCCATGGCGGATAAATATACCTATGGTCTCGGCGCGGGCCTTAGCTTTCTGAACATGGACGACATCGGGAAAACTGCATTTGATGAGTGGGTTAATGGTCGAAAGCCGATCGTACACACAGACAATTCACCTCTCAATTTTAATTTTTCCGGCGAAGTATTGCGTGAATTCCCCAGCGGAACCATGTTGGGCCTTGTGGGCGGTTTCACGTTCGCCAGGCACACAATTGCGGTAACTCAAGCGAATATAACTACAAAATACAACGTGAAAGGCTATTGCATAAATCTCGGGCTTCGCGCCCAATTTAAAACTGTACAGATTTGGAAAGACTATAGTATGAATTTCGGAGCGAGCGCCGGATTGCTCGGTTTTAACACATTTATCGAGAAAAACTCCTTAGGTGGCACAAGCTACTTTTTTATGCCAGAACTTCGTTTCGCATATCGTTTTGATTCGTCGCACGATGCCGGATTGTCTATTTCCTATGTGCTCGATGCCGGATTCAAATACACCAACAGTAGTCGCGATTCCCAGTGGGGCGGCCTCCGGGTGGGGGCTATTATTGCTTTCCTGTAGCGGCTGGCGCTTTTTCGGAGGCCACAGCATGAGACATGTCCTGTGCTATCCAATTATTTAACATTTCCTTGCTGAATTCCATGAGTCGCGCATTGATGTGTTTTGTTCGCATTTTGATATTTTCATAAAAATTGTTAAATTGATTTCCAAGAATTAACAATACAATGTTCATTTGATTTGAAAAGCCAATCGAGCAAATTTGGGAATTTCAATTTTTATTGAAACAGGCCATGAGATTCGAGAAACACAATTGACACAAATAATTTATCATAATTTTCAACAAGGCATCGTATGAAATACTTCAATCTACTGACCCTGTTTTTGGTTCTTACGCTTGTCGTATCCTGTTCGTCGAGCAGCGACGACGGCAACAATCCCGGGGATGTCAATACTCCCAGCGACCCGACTCTTTTAGTGGCTAAAGGCGAAGATTTCCTTAGCACCACGGAAAATGAAGAAGCCACATACAACGTTTCCGGTTCCAAAGAGTTTTATGATGACGGCAGGAAATTCTTAACCGAGTTCCTCGATAAACCTTTTAGAGTTAAGATTAACATCCCCAAGAGCAACCCAGGCGTTTCCATACAAAGCGCAGGATACTACAAAGACGAATATTTTCTCTACACAATGCCATTCGCATTCTATTTCAGGCAAAATTCCGGAATTTGGGGGATACACGACAACCCGAACGACGCAATAACAATCTTACCGCAGGAAATCAAAGTAGGTACCGAATGGACAGTGTGCAACGAAAAATCGGATAATTCTTCGGATCAATATACCTCCACGCACCTCAAAAATTTTAAATGCAAGGTTCTTGAGTATTATTCAAAATACACTACCTCCAATCAAAAAAAATATTCGGACGTCATCAAGGTCGAATTTGCTGCAATCGATACCTCGTACGTCGGCTACTACATTTACAACCAAGATTACTACTACAGAAGCCAATGCGAATACTACAATGGATATGTTTACTTGGCGAAAGGTGTTGGCCCCGTCGAGGGGCAGTCGATAAATTCATATAAGCTCGACAAAGCAAAGGCTTACGAAGCAGTTGAGAAGTACAACGTTACCATGACCAGGAAATAATTAAATCGCTTTGGCTTTTTCGCCAGGCAAGTGTTTGTTCAATTGGGGCGGGATATGGACCCGCCCCTTTGTTTTCCAACCATGCAATCCTACAAAACGTTCGACACATCGAGTGGTTCGCCATCATTGCGAAGTTAGTTTTTCATCCCAATCCAACCTGCAATCCTTTATAGCTTCGTGCCATAATTTATTTTAGAATTCTACGTATAGTTTTAGTATTTTTGCATTTGTTTTCAATCATTCCTTAGGTGGTTAGTGGGCATTTTTTCTCGTTTAAAAAGAATAGCAATTGGTGAGAAACGCGACCCCGAGGATCCTCGGATTTTCCATAAATTAGCATTAATGGCATTTCTCGCATGGGTTGGGCTTGGTTCCGACGGCCTGACGTCCAGCTGCTACGGCCCCGCCGAAGTCTTCATGTCGCTCGACGGCCACAACCATCTCGGCCTCATCGTCGCCCTGGCTTCGGTCCTGACGATTGTTATTATCAGTTCGAGTTATTCGCAAATCATCGAACTCTTCCCGTCCGGTGGTGGCGGGTACTTGGTCTCGACGAAGCTGCTGAACCCATACGTCGGCATGGTTTCCGGCGTTGCGCTGGTTATAGATTACGTCCTAACGATCACTGTTTCAATCGCCAGCGGCACGGAGGCACTTTTCAGTTTCCTCCCGCCTGCGTGGTTCGAATACCGCCTATTTTTCATGCTTTTCGTCGTGTTGGTGCTGATGGTGCTGAACATGCGCGGCGTCAAGGAGTCGGTCAAGCCACTAATTCCGATATTTATCATCTTCGTCGTTACGCACGTTTTCATCGTTCTCTATGCCGTGGCCTTGCACTTCCTCGAATTGCCTCAAGTGTTCTCGGAAACCGCAGTGGACTTTTCGCGAACGAGTTCGGACATCGGCATCTTTATGACGCTTTGGCTGATTATGCACGCCTACAGCATGGGCGCCGGAACCTACACAGGTATCGAGGCCGTTGCCAACGGCATGCCCATACTTCAGGAACCGAAAGTGCACACAGCAAAGCGCACGATGCTTTATATGTCCGCATCGCTTAGTTTCATGGTTTTCGGATTGATACTTAGCTACATTGTGTTCAATACGCAAGTGGTCGATGGGAAAACAATGAACGCCGTCCTGTTCGAGACCGCCACAAGCACTTGGGACCCCACTTTCAGCGCTATTTTCATCGTGGTTACACTGCTTTCCGAAGCATTGCTGCTCTATGTGGCCGCGCAAACCGGCTTCCTCGACGGGCCTCGAGTGCTTTCCAATATGGCCTTGGACCGTTGGGTGCCCACCCGGTTTGCTCTGCTCAGCGACCGTTTGGTAACCCAGAAAGGCATCGTGCTAATGGCAATGGCCGCATTCGTTATGATGATTGTTTCCGACGGATCGGTGAAATTCCTCGTTGTGCTCTATAGTATCAACGTGTTCCTCGATTTTTGCCTTTCGCAGCTCGGCATGGTGCGCCACTGGATTCAGGTACGGAAAGAGGACAAGAAATGGTTCAAGAAAATTATCATAAATGGAATCGGTTTTTCGCTCAGCTTCGGGATTCTAATCTCGGTTATTGTCGTTAAGTTCTTCGAGGGCGGCTGGATCACTCTGGCCATCACCGGAGCGGTTATTTGCGTTGTTTTGTACATCAAGCGGGAATACAACAAGGCCGGAAAAATGATTCGCAAGTTGGACTCGCTTCTGGACGAAGGATTGATTTCCCTACAGATGGAAATGCCCGTCTTCGAAAACGAAAGGCCCCAATACGACCGCAACGGCCGCACTGCTGTCCTCTTGGTGAACGGATTCTCCGGTATCGGTATCCACTCGATGCTCTCGATTTTCCGCTACTTCGGCGACAATTTCAAGAACTTCGTTGTGATGCAAATCGGTATCATTGACGCCGGCAACTTCCACGGCCCCGAACACATAGAGAAGCTCAAAGTCAAAATCTCGACAGATACGCAGAAGTATATCGACTTCCTCACCGCTCGTGGCTACTACTCCGAAGCGTTCACCGGGACAGGAATGGACGTCGAGCAGGAAATTCTCAAACTCGTGCCCGAAATCCGCGCCCGCTTCCCGCGATCGATGTTCTTCGGCGGCCAGGTGGTCTTCCCCGAGGATACATTTATAACTCGTCTGCTACACAACTATACGGTATTTTCGCTCCAGCGCAAACTCTACACGCGCGGCATTGAATTCGTGATTCTGCCGATCAAGATGAACAACTAAAGCCCCGCCCATTTCGGGCAGAGCGCAGGCGTTACTTGATTTTCTAAGTTTAATAAATATTGAAAGGAAGGATGATCGTACTTCATTCTTCCTTTTTTCAAATGAAATGAATTAATGAAAAGAGGGCGTTATGAATAATCCAAATTGTTCATTAAAATTTGATATATTTGCTTTACCCTCATCCCCGGCCCTTCTCCCGACGGGAGAAGGGAGCAAGAAAACGTGCTTTGTTGGAAGTCCCTTTCGCCCTTTGGGAGAAAGGGATTTAGGGATTGAGGGTTTTTCTAATGCACAATCTGGGATTTATCCTTTTATTGCTCATGGAACTCGCCCCGGGGGCATTGGATTGACGCGAATTCTAATGCTGATCGCATTCGCGCTGCTCGCGCAACAGGCCCATTCCCAAGTGGTGATAAATGAATTCATGCCCGACCCGAAGAAGGGCGAACCCGAATGGATCGAACTGTTCAACTGTTCGGCTGCCGAGCAAATGCTTTCCGGCTATACAATTTCCGACAGCAAAACGCCCAAAGCATTGCCACAAATCACTGTTCGCGCCAATGAATTCGTGATTCTTTCGCCCGACACGGCATCGCTGATTGCTTCGCGAATTATCGCGCCAGGGACTCGGCTCTTCCAGGTTAAATTCAGTTCGCTCAACAATGATGGCGACGCAATTGTTATTCGCAACGGCAACTCAACGACTCTGGATTCAGTTTATTATCCGAAAGCAATGGTGCGGAAGGGTGTCTCCGTCGAGCGAAGGCTCTGCGAAGCATCAGGCACGGCGTCGGGCAATTTGAACTACAACATCGAGGCAGACAGTTGCTCGCCGGGCAGCGTCAACAGCGTTACGCCAATTGAATACGATGCCTCGATTCTGGCCACGTCCGGCCCGAACAGGAACAATGTCCACATAATTGTAACAAATATCGGGTTGCGGCCGATCCCCAAGGCTCGGCTTTTCGTGTTCGTAACCAAGGGCAAAAACAAGCAATTGGCAATCGAGTCCACTTTGGAAAACTTAACGGCAGGAGACTCAATCGACGTCCCAGTTTCGTCCGAAATCATTGAGCAATACGCCGAACGCCCGGGTTTCTGCCGCATTACGGGCATCGTAACCGTGCAGGACGACCGCCGCCACGACAATGATACTTCGGCGGCAACGTACTACGCTCGGTACCCGGACGGCACGGTTAAATTCAATGAAATAATGACATTCGCGGACTCCACTTGCGCTGAATTTGTCGAAATTGTGAACCTGGCGAACGACGCAGTCGAGATCGGCGATTGGACAATCCGCCGCCGCTTCTCATCTCGGAACGACACGCTCCGGCTGCCCATGGGCATGGTGCTCGAGCCGGGCAATTTGCTCGCAATCAGCCGCGACTCCACGATTTTTGACCGTTTCTCGGCTCTGCGCGGTGCCAGGAATGCCATCATAGTCCGTTCTTCGATTGATTTCAACAAGACAGAGGACGAGATCTATCTTTCGCAGGCCGATTCGCGCGACATCGATTCGGTTTGCTTTCGCGAGGATTGGTTCCCCGAATTGCGCGATGCCTGCCGCAGCCTCGAGAAAGTGGCGACGATGGTGCAATCGAACCAAGCGGCCGCGTGGCGTATGTGCTGCTCGGACAGACTGGCCACACCGGGCGAAATGAATTGTTCGGCGATGCAGTTCGACACGGTGCGCCACCTGAGCGCAACGCCGAATCCATTCCGGCCGGACGGCAGCGGCACGGAAACAGAATGTTCGATTGCGTACAATTTCGGCCAGAACGATTCCAAGCTGAGCGCGTTTATTTATTCGCCGGACGGACGCAAGGTGCGCACGCTATCGAACGAAACGCCGGGCAGCTCGAACGGCACGCTACGGTGGGACGGCACTTTCGACGACGGCTCGAAGGCTCCGGCCGGACCATACGTGCTGCTGGTCTCGTGCAAAATGGACCGAACGGGCGACGTCGTGCAGGACAAAATCATTATCGTCCTTGCGAAATAGCGCCGGAACGCATCTGAAGTATTTGTATTAAAATACGATTGCTCAAAAAATAATTTTGTGGAAATGTTTTTTTTTGATATATTTGAAGTTCTTGAAAAA
>CAZSWR010000118.1:0-7972 GCA_964610885.1 uncultured Hyphomicrobiales bacterium
TCGAAGGCTTCTTCGGAAATAATGCCTTTCATCGAGTCTTTTGCGAAGGGCAGTTCGGGCAATGTAAAAATCATTTTTCAATCCTTTCATCCGAGATTTACAAATTCTCAATTACTGTCAACGACGTCCAATCTAAATAATTATTTTGTCTCGCCTAATTATTTTTTCTTAGAGCAAGGGTGAATATGAAAGTTGTGCCTTGGCCCAATTCGGATTCCACGCTGATTTCCCCGCCGAGCCTTTCGACGAATTCCTGGCAGAGAATCAGCCCAAGTCCGGTTCCGGCCTCGTTCGAGGTGCCTTTGGTCGTGAATGCGGAATCGATTCGGAACAGTTTCTTTTGGTTCTCGGGGCTAATGCCGACGCCCGTGTCGGATACTGATATCCTGGCAAAGTCTCCATCCTCGATGGATTTAATGGTAATTTTTCCGCCTTCGGGTGTGAATTTCAGAGCGTTCGAGATCAGGTTCCGAACGATAGTCGTTACCATATTGGCATCAGCCCAGACCTCGAAGCCATTGGGGACTTCGTCTATGATTTGTATTTGTTTATTTTCGGAGATTAGCGACAGCGTCGATACACAATTCTTCACGACGAAATCGAGTTGGAAATAGTCCGACATTACTTGGATCAGATTCCTCTGCGAGCGGCTCCAAGTGAGCAAATTCTCGAGCAATTCGTAAAGCGTTTTGGATGAATTTTTCATTTCGTGGAGGAAGTCCTTTTTTTCCTCTTCGGAGAAATCGTCGTATGCTTCGGCCAGCGAAGCGGTCAGGTCTCGGATCGCCCCGAGCGGATTCTTCAGGTCGTGGGCCACGATCGAAAAGAAACGGTCTTTCGTGGCGTTGAGTTTTTGCAGTTCTTCGTTCTGCAGTTTGAGCATGTCCTTTGCTTTTTTCAGTTCGATATGCGTTTTAATCCTTGCGATCAGCTCGCTTTGGTTGAACGGCTTTTTGATGTAATCGATTGCCCCAGCCTCGAAACCGGCCACCAGATCCGATGGGTCCACCTTGGCCGTGAGGAACACGACCGGGACGTCGGCAGTGCGTTCGTTGGATTTTATCTTTTCGCACACTTCGTAGCCGTTCATGTCGGGCATCATGATGTCCAACAGGACCAGGTCAATATTGGTTTTATCCAAAATCTCGAGGGCGTGCGGCCCGTCGCCGGCGATAAATAGTTCGTAATCGAGCGGGCGCAAAATTATACCTAAGAGTTTCAAATTCCTTGGGTTGTCATCGACTACTAAAATTGATGTTTTTATTTCGTCTAAGTTCATGCTTATATCCTGAATTATTCCTGAGATTCTTCCGCGAGCCGAACTATTGCAACAAACTGTTTCAGCTGAGTTTCGACACAGTTGATATTATAATCATTTATTGATTCAATCAAGCTATTACAGTAGTTCTGAAGTAGCTTTAGTTCATACTTTTCAGAAAACGTTTTAAGTTCATTAATAGTTTTCTCGGCGATGTTGATATTAAATAGTCCGATTAATTCGTCGAACACCGGGACAAAGCTCATTTTAAGTTCCGAAAGAATATCGGCAGTGCTCTTCCATAATTGGTTCTTTTCTGCAATCTGTGCGGCTATATCCTCTTCGGATGTTTCTTTTTTCTGCAATTGCTCAGCATACTTAACAATCATGCTCGTTAAGGATTTTTTATCGATGGGCATCAGCAGGGTTTCATCCGCATGGTGCAATTCGTATTCACTACCGGCGCAGACAATTGCAATCAGAGGAGTTCCCGATTGGAGCCTGCTGTTCGATACTTCCAAAGAATACGAATAGAATTCATTATCGGGATTCGTAAGGTCGATTGCGAACAAATCTATACCTCTCTCCTCAAAATAGCTTTCTGCCTCGGCAATGCTACATGCCGGTATGAATTCAATATTTGCAATTTGGAGTGATTTGCCGATTTGCTCTTTCAAATCGAAATTATCCGAAAGCAGCATTAGTACAGGTTTGGCCGATGAGCTAACGGAATCTGGGAAATGCAATCCGGCCGAGGCATCCATCTGGACGCTATGGTCTGGCGATGCAGGTATCGTAACTGTGAATATCGAACCAATACCGACTTCGCTTTCCATCGTTATATCGCCGTCCATAAGTTCGACCAATTTCTTCGTAATGGAAAGCCCAAGGCCAGTCCCGCCATATTTTCGAGTGCTTTGGCCGCTCTGCTGGCGGAATGCTTCGAAGATCAGCTCGTACTGTTCGCGAGGGATACCGATGCCCGTGTCCGCCACGGAAATGGTCAGCATTTCGTTTTGGTAATCGAACGACAGCAGCACGTAGCCTTCGTCGGTAAACTTAACGGCATTGCCAACCAAATTGAACACTATCTGGCGCAAGCGGATTTCGTCCACGAACACATTGGTCTGGATGGGCCTTACGATTTCGACGCGGAATTCGGTTTTCTTTTGTTTGAAAATTGGTTGGAAAACGCTGATAATGCTCGACGCAAAATCGTAGAAATTGACGGATACTGCCTGGATGTCCATCCTTCCGGCTTCGATTTTCGAAAGGTCCAAGATATCGTCGATCAGCCGGAGCAAGGTCTTGCCGCTGTTGATGATGGTCGTAACGAAAGAGCGCGAATCCTCATCGACCTTTTCCATGAGCACTTCGCCAAAGCCCATGATAGCATTGAGCGGAGTTCGTATCTCATGGCTTATGTTTGCCAGAAATTCCGATTTCGATTTATTGGCCCTTTCGGCCGAGTCCTTGGCGATCATCAAAGTGGTCTCGGCGAGTTTCCTGTCTGTGATGTCCCGCAGTATGATAAAGCTGCCGACATAGTAATTATCTTCATTGAAAAGAGCAATTAAGGTGGAATCGAGTATGACACGGATTTGGTCAGATCTTCGATTGAATTCAATCTCGTATTGATAGATGCGGTTATTGAGCAATGTTTCCCACGTCTTCATCCAGAATTCCCGAGAGCTATCAAAGAATTTGTCTGGAGACATACTCTTGAAATCGTCTCCAGAGATTCCGAATTGCTCGATGATCGATTTATTGAAACGGGTTACGTGAGTGTTATTGAAAATAAAGTCAAGAGTTGATTTCTTGTCGATCGTATTGTCCCATCGGACAGGCGTATCGATCATCAGGAAGCAGTACCCGTCCACCGAGTGCGTGAAGAACAGGTCCAACTGGCGTTCGTTATCGACCAAAGCCTGCTCGGTTTTCTTCCGGTCTGTGATGTCGCTGATAACAGCAACGAAATACGAAGGCTGGCCCTCTTGGTCTCTGACGCAAGACAGGGTAAGGAATCCCCAAAGGATCGATTTATCCTTTTTGATGTACCTTTTCTCGATGCTATAGCTGTAGTAACCGCTCATTTCGGAAACTACTGAGTATTGCTTGAAACTGAAATCGCCTGGGAAAGTGAATTCTTCGGTCGCGTGGCCCACAATTTCGCTGGGCGAATACCCGAGCATCTGGCTGAATGAGTGGTTTATGCTTGTAACCTTGCCTTCGGTGTTGACGATCATAATCCCAACGGCGCTCTGCTCGAAAATGCTCCTGAAGCGTTCTTCGCTGTCCCTGAGCGCCTCCATCGATGAGCGCAGATTCGTTATGTCCTCAGCCGAACAGAGGATGGAGCTGATTGAACCAATTTCATCGTAGAGGACTGTATTGTGCCAATTGAGCAGCCTCGTGGAGCCGGTTTTGGTCTGCACTCTCAATTCCATTTGCTCGTAGAGTTCGTATTCGCCTCGAAGCACTTCTTTCAGTACGGCTTCCGTTTCGGATTGATATTCTTTAGGAATAAAATTATCAATCCAATTTTTACCAACTATCTCGGACTCATGATATTCGAGAATCTTGCATCCGGCCTTGTTGATGAGCGAGACACGAAGCTCTTTGTCGATAACAATCATAAACAGCGCGGCCGCATCGAAGTACTTCTGGGCTGTTTCCTTTTCGCGTTTCAGCGCGAGTTCGTTCAGGTGCCGCTCGGTTATATCGCGAGAAATGGCCTCGATAGCGGCAGGCTCGCCGTTTCTGTTTCGGATCAGTTTCAGGTTGGCCTCGACGATGATTCTTCGCTTGTCTTTCGACAGGAACGCCCCGCGGTAGTTCTTCACGAACCCGCGAGTGACCACCATGCTCGCCATACTGTCGAACAGGTTTTTCCCGCCATAGATTGTGTCCTTGGCGTTCATTCGGAGCAGCTCTTCCTTCGAATAGCCGAGCAATTCAGACATGGCAGGATTAGTTATCAAGTAGTTCCCTTCGATATCGGTTTTGGCGTAGGCCTCCTGCATATTCTCGAAAATATTCTTGAATTTGGCTTCGCTTTCGCGCAGTTCAATATCGGCTTGCTTCCTTCGCGAGATGTCCGAACCGATTATCAGCAGATTCGACATTGAGCCTTCGTCGTCCAGCACGGGTTGCAGCTTGAATTCCACCCATATTTGCCCGCCGCTTCGGGTTTGGCAGAGCATCTCGGTCGAAATCCTCCCCTTCTCCGAAATGGATTTGACAATCTTAGCAAAGGCTCTTTGATCGTTTTCGTCTTTGGAAAGGAAAAGATGTACTTTCTTGCCACAAACTTCGTCGGAGGAGTATTCGTGGAGGCGCAAGAAGCCTTCGTTCACCCATTCGACGATTCCTGCCGGATTCGTTATTGCAACGGAATTGTCGGTGTGCTGAGCCAAAAGTGCGAGCTTCTTTATCTGCCTGTCGGCTTCCTTTTCTTTGGTAACATCGCGGCTAAAGATTAATACTTGATAGACGTCATCCGATTCGTCCGCGAGAGGATAAATCGTTACTTCGAGGAATCGGCCATTGTTGGGGTCGTTGAAACGAATGATTTCTTTGTTCACAATGGCTTGGTAATAGTGTTTCCGGCGCTCGGAGCTAAAATCGTCTTGGAAGAGGTCGAAAAGCACTTTCCCCGTCAACTCTTCTGGTTGGTAGCCCAACCTTCGGGCCGATGACGAGTTAATGCTAATGATAGTCTCGTTCGTATCGAGGATAATCATACCCTCGTTTATCGTCGAAAAGAGCGCATTGAGTTGCTTATTCCGGTCGTGGAGTTCGTTCTCGTACTTCAACCTTTCGGTAACGTCTCTCGAGAACACGAGCATAAAGACTTCGCCGTGCAGATCGATCCTTCCGGCAGAATACTCGGTCGGGAAAATCGTGCCGTCTGCCTTTTTGTGCATGCTCTGCCCGCTGACCCAATGGCCGCAACTGACGACGTACTTCATCTCGTCGATGACAATGTGCCTACGGTCGTCCGTATTCAAATCGAGCAGGCTCATCTTCAATAAATCGTCGAGCAAGTATCCGTGCATTTCGGCGGCTTTATTGTTTGCATTTGCGAATGCTCCGAAATCGCTTTCGTTCATTTTGATCAAATAAATCGCTTCGCCGGCATTCTCGAAAAGCGAGCTGTATAGAAGTTCGGTCTCCACGAGCTGTTTCTGAATCGATTTGCTGTCCGTTATGTCCCGATACGTAATGATGATCCCGCCCATCAGGTCTTCGGAATCGAGGAATGGGATGGCCGTCATTTCTGTCAGCAAAGTGGTATGGAAAACGTTCGAGATTGGCCTTTCCTGCTTGAACCTTTCGTTGATTAGTATCGAATGCAGCATCGAAGCGAGCAATTCTTCTTTTTCTTCGTCGGGATGGTGGTCGGTGAATAGTTTGCCCAGAATCTCGTCGTTTGGCTTGCCGAATATATCGAAACAACTGCCGTAGCAACGCAACACCACACCCTCCAGGTCGGTAACCAGCACTGCTTCAGGCAGCTGTTGGAGTATATTGTCCGAGATTTTCAGATTGAACTCGTATTCTTTCTCGTTGGTTATGTCCCGAGTGAAGGCCAATATCTTTTCGATGACTCCCCCATCGCCAAAGATTGGGAAATACGTGTGGCGAAGGAACTTCTTGCCCCATCTGTCCTCGAAATAGGCAGGTTTTTTATTGCCAATGACGTCGCTAACCTTGTCGCGGCGCAGTATGGAAACGTCGTCAGGCATTAGCGCAAAAACGTTTTGCCCGATAATTTCTTCCAATTTCAAACCATAGAAATTAGCATAGTTGGCATTTGCAATTCGGACAGTGCCGTCCGCGTCGAGTATGCAAATATTCTCAGGCGATACCTTGATAATAGCTTCCCAGATTCTGCTATTCTCAATCATATCGTGTTCGATGCGTTTCCGCTCGCTAATGTCGCGAGTAATCGTCAGAATCTGCGGCGGAGCCTGATCGATTTCTATTACTTTGCTTTCGGTTTCCACCCAAATATATTCGTCATCTTTCCTACGCAGCCTGTATTGGACAGTGGCGATAATGCCTTCGTCAGTAATTGATTTGTGGGAGGCTCTGACAGCTTCCACATCGTCCGGATAGATCGAAAAATAGGGATTTGTACCAATCAATTCCTCGGGCGCGAACCCCAGCAGGCCCTTGCACGAACCGGACACATCCAAATACGTCCCGTCGATTGCATGGCGAGCAATAATGTCGATGGAATTCTCGGCCAGGAAACGGTATCTTTCTTCGCTTGCTTGGAGCGTTCGGGCAATTTCGCGTTTCTGTGTGTCGTCCTCGAGCAGCACGAGTATGTGCGGCTCTTCGTTGCTTATCATGGGAATAATTCGGTAGTGAATCCACTTCGAATCGTCGAACGAAGTCGAAAAGAGCGTGTCGCCCTCCACCATGGCCCACGACACGATACATTCATCCGCCGCGAAAAGCAATCCGCTCGTTTTCCATGACTTTAGCAAACGGAAACTCTGGCGCAGGACGACGTCCGTCGGCGCTCCGATCAAATCGCAGGCCGAGCCGTTGGCAGAAACGCATTCCCCGCCAATTCGGTAAACCAGAATCCCGAGCGGCGAGTTGGAAATCACTTTTTCATTAATTTCCATTATTTCCTGCAATTTTCGCTCGGCCTGCACCCTGATCGAAACGTCTCGGTTCGTGCACCCGACACCGATAAGCACGCCATTGTAGTGCATCGGGGCGGCCGATACCTCGATGTATTTGAGCTCGCCGGATTCGCTATGCAATTGATACACAAAGGAATCAGGTTTGCGCTGATACAGCACTTCGGAAATCTTGGTTTGGAAAAACTCCCTGTCGCTTGGTTCGACAAGGTTTATCAGGAGCGATTTGTCTTTGATAAATTCGTCTGAGGTGTAGCCGGTAATGGTTTCGCTGGCCGACGAGGAGAAGACAATAAATCCTTCGGAATCAATAATGAATTGCCAGTCCGTATTTTCGCCAAAGAGAATACTGAAATTGGGCTGCAATTCCGTTTCTGATTCGTCGAAAACGGGGACTTCGTGCTTCAAGCGGGCAATCTCGGCCCTAAGAGCGCGCACCTCGTTAATAAGTTCGACCTTGGTTTTACTGTAATCGTTCATCTATACTCGCCTGAGAGTCGGCTATTATTCAATTCTGTGCTGCAAGGCCAGGGTATCATCGCCCCAGCTGTTTCCGTTTGATTTGTAATTCAATGAATGAATTCACACGGCGGTTTTCACTGCCATATTACTATGAATATAATACGTTCTTATCGGTTTATTATTTGGTGGATCTATTACGCTTTGTGTGGGTCGATTCCAAAACTCCTACGAGCCTGTTGAAATAGTATTGATCAGTCATGGAGCTGTCTCAAAAGTCAAAAAAACTGGTTATTGGTCATGTTGAACGAAGTGAAGCATCCATATTCAGCAATGACTTATGAATGGCATGGATTCTTCACTACGTTCAGAATGACAGTTTTGAGACAGCCCCTTCGATCCAAGCCATATCTCCAATATTATCAATGTATTAGCTCAAACATTTCTTTAGCCCCCTTTGAAAAAGCAGGGTTGGGGGATTTGTCGATATTTCAATGAGTTGCAGTAATACATGCAATGGGTTAAAACCCATTGTTGCAAATTTCGGTTCATCCGAAAAACCGATACTTTCAAAATAATAAATTGCTATATTTGT
>CAZSWR010000119.1:0-7968 GCA_964610885.1 uncultured Hyphomicrobiales bacterium
ACTTTTTCAATCTGCCTTTCCGCACGCACGTGGACTATTCCGTCGGCAAAGACCTGCTGAGCAAGGACGGCATCGGGCACCACGTATCGCTTATCTTTAATTTCTAAACCATTTCAATTCCTTCCTGGCCTTTTGTTTTCCAACTGTTTAGATAACCTGTAGTGCGTCTTATATCATTTCCAATATGTAATGATTGATTTTGTCATTCCCGCGCAAGCGAGAATCTCCTCTTGATTCAACCAGTTAATTTTTCACAGAGCATTAAAAAATGGGGCTATAATGTTTTGTATGGGTATAGCCATTAGATAGAATGGTCTTGAACCTTCCGAAGTTGTAGGGGTTCAAAATTTTGAACCCCTTCATTTTGGTGTGCCCGTTAATAATTATTATCAAATGCCCATGGTTGGGCATAATGATTGATTTCTGATAATGGAAAATGAACAGGGATTTCATCAATACATCTTTCAACAATTTTAACTATTGCATCCAAATTCATTTGTTGTTGGGTTCAAAATTTTAAACCCCTACTGCCATTTCTGGCCGCGCTCATCCATTGGTCTGTGGAGTGGTTGGAGTGAGAGGTATCGTATGTGTTGTTTTTGTTGGTGGCTAGCATATAAATGAATGATGTTGGGCACATACACAACGGCAGAGAATTCTGCTAAAGATTGCATTTTTCTAACCCTACTGAAGGTTTCAAAAATACGATATGAGAATAGATCAAGATCAAGTGGCATTAACCTTCGGAAGGGTTCTGCATTCAAGTGCTTTGTTACCTCATCCTAGAGCCTAAAAAATCAACTCATCACAGAGAAAGCACTACTATATCCTGAATATAAAAAAACATAAAATTTAACCTCTACGAGGTATATTAATCAGAAAAAGAATTCGGCCATCTACCATAATTTAACCGCTCGCGCGGTATGAAATGATATGGGGCAACAAGTTCTACAATACAACAACCGCTACGCGGTACAAATCCGTAATAATAACTTGCACGTACTGCTTCTATGCTCATCCGATGACTAACAAACTAAGGTGTCAATTACAAAGGAATAACCCCAAAGTCATTGGATGAGTCTCAAATGTAAAACTATTTTCATTGAGCATGAGTATGACCCAAACAAAGCGAAAGCCCGAAACACATGGTTCAATAAATACGAAATGGTAATAATGTATCTATTCAGCAACAAATCTTCTTCCTGGCACGAAACAGCCCGCCAGGAGTAACTTTCTTGAATACAACGTTAAAAATGTGTTCATACTATTTCAAAGTATCATAATGAACCAATAATTTTCATAATATTTCATTAATTGATTTGAGAATATGGGATACGAATAATGAATATTCAATAATGCCAAATAATTAACAAATATACAATATTATTATTCTGATGCGTGTTTGGAATTAGTGGATTGTTCATAAGAAAAGTGAATTGATATTTTATTTTGTATCTGTTGATTGCTACAATTTGATTTATTGTTTCTGTCGCTTTACTCTGCGAATCATGAGGCTTCTTTGGTGAAGTCCCAAATTAATCGTTATGAGGAGGTTGTTATGAAAAGATTCCATACGCTTGTTGCTTTACTCATCATTGTCCTCGGATCTGCGTCGCTTGCTCAAGACCAGAAGTACACATTCGGGGTCGGGGGAGGCTTGTCTTTCGGAATTAACGAATCCCAAGACAGGCCGATGGACGGACAGTTCCGGCTGTTCTTCCTGCACACTTTCAACAGCGATTTCTGGGGCGAGGCAGGCCTCGGATACATTAAAAACAGCGGCTCGAACCCGACAACCAGGTCGGACTACAAGACTTCGATGTTTGCGCTCGACTATCGCCTCCGCTGGAACGCCCTCAGGATGGATAACTTCACAATTTTCCCATTCGTTGGCGTTGCGGGCCTTTATTGGAAAAACGATGAATACAAAAAGGACGAAGCTCCCAACGCTGACGACAATGGCTTTGGCGTTTGGGCTTGGGTTCCGCTATGCAATCGATAACACATGGGGCGTCGAACTTTCCGCTTGGGGCAACCTGACGCCGAACGACAAATTGAACCCGCCCGACGATAGCAAAATCGACGGTTTCTGGTCGGGGTTGATTGGCGTTACTTATACACTCGGCCCGGACATCAGCGATCCCGATGGCGATGGGCTGACGAATGAGTACGAAAAACAAATTAAAACCAATCCAAAGAACCCCGACACCGATGGCGACGGCCTCTCTGACGGCGACGAAGTGCTTAAAAACTAGACCGACCCGCTGAAGCCCGACACCGATGGCGACGGATTGAAGGACGGCGAAGAGGTGCTGAACTATCGCACAGATCCTTTCAAAATGGATACGGACGACGACGGACTGAGCGACTTCGATGAAATTATGAAATACAGGACCGACCCGCTGAAGGCCGACACGGACGGCGACGGGCTGAAGGACGGCGATGAATTGATGAAATACAAGACCGATCCGCTGAAAGACGACACCGATGGCGATGGTCTGAAGGATGGAGATGAACTGATGAAATACAAGACCGATCCGCTGAAAGCCGATACGGACGGAGACGGGTTGAAAGACGGCGATGAGATATTTAAACACAAGACCGACCCGCTGAAGATCGACACCGATGGCGATGGGCTGACCGATGGCGACGAACTGCTTAAATACAAAACCGATCCTTTGGTGAAGGATACTGACCGCGGCGGCGTGGACGACGGCACTGAAGTGGCCAAAAAGCAGAATCCATTGGACGGATCCGACGACTTCGGCAAGAAGACTCTCGGCCCGCAGAAAGTTGGAGCCAAAATTGTCCTCGAGGGCGTGCTGTTCGAGACAGGCAAATCAAAGATTACGCCGGCTTCGGACTCCGTTTTGCAACAGGCCTACGAAACA
The DNA here is from genome assembly GCA_964610885.1 of uncultured Hyphomicrobiales bacterium. GTDB lineage: Bacteria > Bacteroidota > Ignavibacteria > Kapaibacteriales > UBA2268 > CAZSWR01. The sequence goes on from CAZSWR010000119.1 coordinate 2,892, forward strand.
ATGGTTGCATATCCCGAAATGGAAGTCTTGATCACAGGCCACACGGACGACGTCGGCAAGCGCGCCAAGAACGTGAAACTCTCGCAAGATAGGGCAGACGCAGTGAAGGCTTGGTTGGTCAACAAGGGAATCAATGCTGAGAGAATCCAGACCAAGGGATTCGGCCCGGACAAACCGATTACGCTCAACGATACGCCCGAAAACAAAGCCAAGAACCGGCGAATCGAGTTCGAAAGGACAAAATAAGCCTAACTAAATAAGTCGGACGAAATCACGATTGACTAAACGAAAAACGACCCACTGGGAAAGCCCGGCGGGTCGTTTGATTTTTTGGCGGTACGAATTATTTCTTCTTCATTCGTTCGGGAATTGCGCCTTCGTAGGTGCGGACCAGCTCGGAGCGATTCGTTTGAATGCCGCCCTCGATCTCGAACGAGCCATTCGTTACGGTACCGATTCTCATCATTTCGACGGATGTTTCGTTGCAAATTGCTTCCAAATCGAGCACTTTATCGGGATTGACCGTTACGATGATTCTCGAGTTGCTTTCGCCGAAAAGTGCCGAGTGGCTCTCGCTCCAGAGTTTTGCCTTGGCACCCAAGCCGTCGGACATGATCGACATTTCGGCCAGTGCGATTGCAATGCCGCCCTCGCTTGTGTCGTGTGCTGCGTTCACCACGCCGTTACGGATTGCCGAAAGGACTGCTTTCTGAATGTTTTTCTCTTCTTCGATGTCCATTTCGGGGGCCATGCCGGAAACAGTATTGTGAATGACTTTGAGGTATTCCGAGCCGCCCAATTCCTCGCGGCGTTTGCCGATGAGGCAGATCGCGTCGCCTTCGGATTTGAAATCGGCGCTCATTGCCTTCGAAAGGTCGTCGATCAGCCCGAGCATACCGATTGTCGGCGTCGGGAAGATGGCGCGCGAGCGTGATTCGTTGTGGAAGCTGACGTTTCCGCCGGTAACGGGAGTGCCCAAAGCGCGGCAGGCAGTGCCCATGCCTCGGACAGCCTCGCGGAATGTCCAATACACTTCTTCGTCGTAAGGATTGCCGAAATTGAGGCAATTAGTGATTGCCACAGGTTCGGCGCCGGTGCAGACCACGTTGCGGGCTGCCTCGGCAACTGCTGCCATGGCGCCCTTGAACGGGTCGAGGTAAACGTAGCGGCTATTGCAATCCGTCGTAACTGCGATTGCTTTGCCGGGGATTTCTTTCAAACGGACAATTGCTGCATCGCCCTTGATCGAGACGGTGTTCGTCCGCACTTGCGAATCGTATTGCTCGAACACCCAACGTTTCGAAGCGATATTCGGAGTGGAGAGCAGTTTGAAGAACACGTCGTTTGCAGTCAAATCGGTTTTGAGCGATTTCGGATCGAAAGCGCGGGTTTCCTTCAGGTATTCCGGTTCGCGGGCTGCCGGGTCGTTCTGCGGAGCGCCTCCGCCGAGCACGAGTTCGTCGGCTTTCAGTTCGACCACTTTCTTACCGTTTCTGTAGATGTGCAGCAGTCCATCGCCGGTAACTTCGCCGATATGCGTTATCGGGACGTCCCATTTGGCGCAGATTGCTTTGGCAACGTCTTCTTTGCCTTTTTCAATAATGAAGAGCATTCTTTCTTGGGATTCGGAGAGCATGATTTCGTATGCGCTCATATCCTTTTCGCGGAGGGGCACTTTGTCCAAATCGACCTTCATGCCGCATCCGCCTTTTTCGCTCATTTCGGAGGTGGAGCAGCAGATACCGGCCGCGCCCATATCCTGCACGCCGACCACGACGCCCGATTCGATTAGTTCGAGAGTGGATTCGAGTAGCATTTTCTCGCTGAACGGGTCGCCAACCTGCACTGTGGGGCGCATGTCTTCGGTTTTCTCGTCGAATTCGCGCGATGCGAGCAGCGAGGCACCATGGATGCCGTCGCGCCCGGTGGAGCTGCCGACGATGAAAACAGGATTGCCCACGCCAGTTGCGGCGGCTGTGGCAGTTTTGTCCGTCCTAACGATTCCGACGGCCATTGCGTTCACGAGCGGATTGTCGAAATAGCAATCCTCGAAATAGACCTCGCCGGCAACGGTCGGCACGCCGAAGCAATTGCCATAATGGCCGATGCCGCGGACGACGCCCGAGACAAGGAATTTGGTGCGCGGTGTGTCCAATTCGCCGAAACGGAGCGAGTTGAGCGATGCTATCGGACGTGCGCCCATCGAGAAAATATCGCGAAGGATGCCGCCGACGCCTGTAGCAGCGCCTTGGAACGGCTCGATTGCCGAGGGATGGTTATGGCTTTCGATTTTGAAGCAGATTGCATAATTATTGCCCTTGCCGTCGTGGCCAATGTCCACAAGGCCGGCATTCTCTGCACCGGCGTCCACCAAGAGGCGCGAACCGGAGCGGGGCAGCGTCTTGAGCTGTTTGATGGAGTTCTTGTACGAGCAGTGTTCGCTCCACATCACTCCGTATATACCGATTTCGGTATAGGTGGGCGTGCGCCCAACGATGCCGAGTATTTTGTTATATTCTTCTTCGGTCAGTCCGCATTCTTTTGCTGTTTCGAGTGTTACTTCGATTTCAGAGTAGAGGCCGTTTTCGTTGTTCATATTAGTATCATTATTTGTTAAATAACATAATTTCAAAAATAAGTCTTTTTCTCGAATTGAAGTAACGATATTTGTTCACTTTGCGATTAATCAAAGGTCTTGACACAATTAGCGAGAGTATTTTCCGAAATCACAGTTCAGACATATTTTGGTGCTAACCTTCCGAAGGTTTAAAACATATGGTTAATTCAAAAAGCACTGTGGCATTAACCTTCGGAAGGTTCATAACCACCCCGCCCTTTTAACAAATCTTAGTTTTAATTGTATCATTCATTTACAAAAAATATGCGGGCACGGCGTGCCGTGCCCCTACAATAATTGCCCGAAGGACGGGTTTGGAACCCGCCCCTACACTTTTTTCAAGTAGAAAGTTGAAAGTAACAAGTTGAAAGTAGAAGATTGAACTGTCCTAAATAGAATTGACTTGCTACTTTTACCTTTTTACTTGCAACTATTTTCTTCACATCATCACATCAACAAATCATCGGGCGGGTTTAGAACCTTACCCGAATCAACCCTTCTCTTTTCGGGTTATATAAAGGAAATAAGCTACTGCAAGCAGTACTGCCGTGTAACCCAATGCTAACCAATGACTGCTAATGGCCAGCTCCAGCTTCTTCCCGATGATGAAGTAACTATAGCTGAACGGGCTAAAGTAAACATATTCCCATTCGCTTGCGATAATCGTGCAGATCAGAACCAATAGGCCCAATCCGATAGTCCCGATGAAATTCTTGAAGCGCAGGCTCACCAAGTATTGGAAAGCGATGACAGGCAGGCAAGCCAAAAAGAACTTAACATTTTCTTTGAAAAACATTTCATATGGTATTGGCTGGTCAGAAAAAGTTCGGTTAAACATCAGACAAGGGATCTCGCCGGATAGGATTATTCCAATATTGAAGAAAACGAAGAACATAAATATCATACCAACGATGACTAACAATTTGGATGCGAACACCACGGTCAGGCTCTGGGGCGTGGTATGAAGCTGCTTCCATGTGTTGTTCTTGTATTCCAACTGCGTGATTAAACTACTGGTAAGTATGACTCCTGCGGGAAGCAGAAGGATAGCCATATTGCGCCAACATTTGGTAAAATGTGAAACCCAAATATCCGGAACTTGAGTGTTCATGTTGATACTTGTATGGAGGTAGAGGTAAGTGGCAAAGAAGATTAACGGAACGAAAAATCCTCCAAAAAGGCAAAGCCAAAACGCCATACTTCTTTTGGTCTTCAGCCATTCGCTTTGAAAACTATGTAATAACTGCATATTTAGTTGTTTATTAGGTCGATAAAAATAGTTTCTAAATCGTTTTTGATTGTACTGATTTGGTAAACGCTGATCCCTTTGCTAACCAATTTCTCGTTCAGAAGGGCAATCTGTTCTTTCGGGACGTTCGGAATGTCCACGAATCCGTTGTTGGCAACGGGCGCCAGATTGTTTTCGGCGAACACGAGGCTTGTGGCTTGCGAATCGTTCGTTTCGAATCGAACCATTGACTGCTGGTGTTGTTTTTGGTTCAGCTCGTCCAGTGTGCCCTGGAACAGCAGGGCGCCCTTGTTGATTATCCCGACGTGCGTTACGAACTTTTCGATTTCGGAAAGCAAGTGGCTCGAGACCAAAACGGTAATATTATGTTTCGTATTCAAATCAATAAGCAGCTCTCGGATTTCAATCATTCCGTTCGGGTCCAGCCCGTTGGTTGGTTCGTCGAGTATCAACAGCTCGGGGCTGTGCAGCAGGGCGATAGCAATGCTCAGCCGCTGTTTCATGCCCAAGGAAAACTTTCCAGCTTTCTTGGATCCCGTGTCGGCAAGTCCAACGGTTTCCAAAACGGCATCGATCCGAGCCGAAGGGCACTGGTAAACTTTTTGCAGGATTCGCAGGTTTTCCTTCGCGGTCAGGTGCGAATAGAAAGAGGGAGATTCGATGAGGGATCCGGTCCTGCGGAGGATTTCGATGCGGTTGGCGTCGAATGGCTTTCCGAAAAGGTCAATTGTGCCATGCTGCCGCTTGAGCAGCCCAAGGATCAGTTTCAGCGTTGTCGTCTTTCCGGCGCCATTTGGGCCGAGGAAACCATAGATAGCTCCGCTTGGCACTTGCAAATCAATGTTGTCCAGAATCAATTTGTTTTTTTCAAATTGAAATGATAAACCTTTTGTTTCGATACAGTTCATGTGTTTCGGCGATTGTTTAATTGTCAGAAAAAGTAACGATGCAAGTAATATACTCAAAAAATATACCATATCGATGATACGGCATGAACGGGAACAGAATATTTACTCATCTATTAATTGTACGAACAGGACACAGTTTGGTTTCAAATGAATCGGCTCAGATTCAGAGATATTGTTATTGCTTCTATAGCGAATAGTACGGAATTGTACAATAATACTTTAAAGACATAAGGAATTATTTTTTTTCGAGATAATACAAGTTGTGAGGGCGAGGTTACCTCGCCCCTACTTCTGGTAAAACCA
>CAZSWR010000120.1:0-7892 GCA_964610885.1 uncultured Hyphomicrobiales bacterium
ATGAGAGATTTAACAAATTCTAATGTTGACAGGCAGAACATTCTGAACAACAGAACAGCAATAGAGAGGATTTATGATTATGTAGGATTTGCAGGCATTTATTTCGATGAAGAGTACCGTTATACGAAAACGATGGTAGCCAATTTTTTTGGTGTTGAAGAAAGAACAATTGACCGATATTTAGAAAACTTTGAAAATGAATTGAAACATAACGGCTATGTTTTAATTAGGGGTAAGCAATTAAAAGAACTGAAGTTGCAATTTGCTCACGTCATTAATGTCGCGAGCAAAACAACCCAATTAGGGCTTTTCGATTTTCGAGCATTACTTAACCTTGCTATGCTCTTGAAAGAAAGCGATAATGCCCGAGTCCTTCGTAGCCGCATATTAGATATTGTAATTCAGGTAATCAATGAAAAAACAGGCGGTGGAACAAAATACATTAACCGTAGAGATGCCAATTATTTGCCATCATTATTAAGAGAATCAAATTACAGAAAAAGATTTACTGAAGCATTGAATCTATATGTCAATATGGGAAATTACAAGTATGCCTTATATACCGATAAAATCTATCAATGTATCTTTAAAGAAAAAGCAAAAGAATACAAACAAATATTGAAACTTGAAGACAAGGATAATCCTCGAGATACATTCTATAGCGAAGTATTGAACCTGATATCGTCCTATGAATCCGGTATTGCATATGAATTAGAAAAAAGAAGCAAGAGCTTAGGTAGAAAGTTAGAGCCGGAAGAGGTAGATACGGCGTTTAGACAGTTTTATGAGCACCCATTTCAAGAGCCACTTCTTGAAGATGCACGTATCAAAATGGCATCAAGAGATTATCATTTCCGAGATGCCTTCCATCATAAGCTTGAAGAATATATCAAAGCATTGCCTCAAGAGGATTTTGAAAAGTTCTTGGGCGAACAAAGTAAAGCATTCGAAGAGCAATTAATACAGGCAAAAGATGTATTAAAAAGATTAAAAGAAAGTTGATGATTGTATATTTTGAAAATATTGAAGAAATCATCACTATACACCGGAAGACCGTAGAATACAGCGGCGGTGGTATCTTAGGCATATTGAGTGAACAATACCTTGAAAGTGCTTTAGAGCATATTAAGAATGATGATTACTATCCAAATTTTGAAGATAAACTTACTCATTTGTTTTGGAGTTTGAATAAAAATCATATTTTTCAAGATGGAAATAAACGTATCGCAATAACAGTCAGCATGATGTTCTTACTTAAAAATGGATATATGCAAATATCCGAAAGATTTATAAGGGAAATGGAAGCAGTAAGTTATCATGTGGCAGCAGGAAATATTGATAAAACATTATTACATAAGTTGATTACTTCCTTCCTATATGAAGATGATTATTCCGATGAATTGAAATTAGAGTTATTGTCAGCAATGGCAAAAGGACTAAGTTGAATCATTTCGCTATTATGGCAAACAAGCAAAAAAGTTACAGAGAGGCGAGATGAGAGATTTAAGAGCTTGTCGAAATAGTAAAAAATTTGCAACAATGGGGCTTGCCCCATTGCCAAAGTTGCAGTAACTCATTGAAATATCAACAAATCCCCCAACCCCCTTTTTCAAAGGGGGCTAAAGAAACGTTTGCGCTATTACATTGATAATATGGGAGTTGTAGCTTGGATCGAACCCACGGGTTCACCCGTGGGATGGCCGATCTATACTTTATCAACAGCTTCCTAGGAGTGTGTTGATAAAGTAATTCTCTTTGTTTTGCACCACTCTCCATTCATGGAGAGGGGCAGGGGTGAGGCTGGTGTAGTTCGCATAAGTATATATTCTACTTTGAATTACGGTTCTTCGCCTCTCTCCCTAAATCCCTCTCTCCATTCTGGAGAAAGGGGCTTTAAGAGAAATTCTTACTTATTCAACAGGCTCATATGCTACCGCGACTACGAACCCTTCGCCACCCCATCCGTCCAATGTTAAAAATATTTCATTGCAACGAATTTATTTCTTTTAATAATAAATAATATTTCGTATATTGATTCTGCTTTTAGCTCATTCTAAATTGTTCATTTCGCGCGGGATAGTTATGAAAAGAATTTTTCGTCTCCCTCTGTTTTTTGCGTCATTTATTTTAGTTCTGGCCTTTGTGCGCTGCGGCAATAGCGGTGGCAAACCATCGGACAAGGACGCCGCAAAGTCCTCGAAAACCGTTACGAACCTCGTGGCGGCCTATAGCGGCGAATGCAATGCGATGACCCGGTACGCTGCCTTTGCCAAAAAAGCCGATGACGAAGGCTTTGCCGGGGCGGCTTCGCTGTTCCGCGCAATGGCGAAATCCGAAGAAATCCATTCCAAAAACTTCTCGGACGTGATCAGGAAACTCGGTGGCACTTCGGTTGCGGATATAGCAAAGATTGAGGCCAAAACTACCCGCGAAAACCTTGAAACGTCCCAAAAGGCAGAACTCAACGAAAAGGACAACCTCTATCCGATGTACCAAAAAGACGCCCAGACGGAAGTCCTCACCGATGCCGTGAAGGCATATACATTCGCAATTTCGTCCGAGTCCGAGCATTCGGCGCTTTTGCTGGCCGCGCTCGACAAAATGGACTCACAGAAGGATTCGAAGGTCGAGTATATGGTCTGCCCGATTTGCGGTTGGACCACGCTCGGGACCAACAACGTGGAGCGCTGCCCGGTTTGCATGGCCGCTCGTAACAAATTTATTCGCGTGGACTAAACCGCGCCGCCCTGAGTCCCAAATTCCTTCAAGATTGCCTGGCGCTCGATTTCGAGCTGCCGAATACGCCGCTCGACTGAGTCCAATTCCTCGGGCATAGAATCTATTTCCATACGCAACTTGCTTGCCGCCTCGTCCACCAAGTCCACTGCTTTGTCCGGCAGGAACCGTCCGCTGATGTACCTCGACGAGAGTTCGGCGGCCGCCACCAGTGCCGAATCGGTTATTCGGACACCGTGGTGCACTTCGTAGCGTTCCTTCAGCCCGCGCAATATCGAAATTGTGTCCTCCACGCTCGGTTCGTCCACGATAATTTTCTGGAATCGCCGCTCCAGCGCCGAATCCTTTTCGATATGCTTTTGGTATTCGTCCAGAGTGGTCGCGCCGATGCAGCGCAAATCGCCTCGGGCCAGCGCCGGTTTGAGAATGTTTGCCGCGTCCATCGAGCCGCTGGTGGCGCCCGCGCCGATTAGCGTATGGATTTCGTCGATGAAAAGAATAATCTGGCCGTCGCTTTCTATAACTTCCTTGATAATCGCTTTCAGCCGCTCCTCGAATTGCCCGCGGAAACTCGTCCCGGCCACGAGCGCGCCGAGGTCCAACGTAACGACTTGCTTTTCGTGCAGCGTTTCGGGGACGTCCCCGGAGACGATCCTGTGGGCAATGCCTTCGACGATTGCCGTTTTCCCCACGCCGGGTTCGCCGATCAGCATCGGATTGTTCTTCGTGCGCCGCGAAAGCACTTGCAGCACACGCCTGATTTCGTCTTCGCGCCCGATGACCGGATCCAATTTACCGTCGCGAACCAAATCGTTCAGTATTACGCCATATTTTTTCAGGGCTTGGTATTTTTCCTCGGGCGTTTGGTCCGTAACGCGGGATTTGCCGCGGATATCGATCAAAGCCTTCAGTATCGAGTCGCGCGTTACTCCCGATTCGCGGAGCAGCGCGCCGGTGTCGGATTTGTCCTCGGCCAGCGCGATCAGCAGGTGCTCGACGCTGACGAAATCGTCCTTCATGTTCCGAGCGGTTTTGTCCGCTGCGTCGAAAATGCTGCCCAAAGCGGGCGATACGTATTGGCCGGAAACGGAAGCCCCGGACACCTTGGGAAGCTTTTCTAAGAGGTTGCCCACCTTGATCATTAGCATTTTTTGGTTTGCGCCGATTTTGGCAATAATTGCATTCGCCAGGCTGTCCTCAGTTTGCAGCATGGCGGCCAAGACGTGCTGCGCCTCGACTGCTTGGTTCCCAAATCCGGCGGCTATATCTTGCGCGCTTTGTACGATTGCTTGCGATTTCAAAGTGAATCTCTTAAAATCCATTTCTCTGCTCATTGAAAAACTAACATCACCATAGGCTTCAGACGTATCATTCGGCCACTTTAGTTTGATTCGTTGGCGCGGAACGGGTTTGGGGACGGCGGTGAAAGCAATCATGCACGAAATTAAACGTCCAATTATTGGCGGAATGTTGAATTGACGATTTGGTTGGGCGAATGCACGAAAATGGCTTTATAAAGTATTTATCTCGGCGCTTGGCGGACGATTTGCCCGGGCAGGAAGCGCATATGCGGCTAATGCCAAAGTTCCGTGGTAGGCTGTTCCGTTCGATGCGCCCCAAGGCCGATTCGCGGCGCAGCTCTGTGCTGGTGCTGCTGCACGACAATGGCGGCGAGCTTTCGGTTTTGCTGACGCTGCGCAACGGCAGCTTGGGCCACCACGCCGGCCAGATCAGTTTTCCCGGTGGTGGCATCGAAAAGGGCGAAACCCCCGAGGAAGCGGCATTGCGCGAAACTCACGAAGAAATCGGGGCGAAACTGCCACGGAAAGCCATTCTCGGGCGGCTGACCGAACTCTACGTGGCCCCATCGAACAATTTGATACTGCCATTCGTGGCTTTTCTGCCGTCGCTGCCCACCTTGGATCCGAACCGTGAGGAAGTCGAGGAAGCGTTCAGCGTCCCTTTGGCTCGGCTCGGGAAACACCATATAGCCACCGACACGCGCCAGATCGAGGGCTACGAGGTCGATGTGCCGCATTGGAACTTGGGCAAAAAGACACTGCTATGGGGCGCCACGGCAATGATCCTCTCCGAACTCGTCGAGCTATACGACGAATACGCGAGCGGGCACGGTACAAAACAGGCGGGAGCTTGAGTGGCTGTGGGAAAAGTATTAAACCAGCAACAATGGGTTCCAATCCATTGCCTGGTATCGCAGTAAGTCATTGAAATATCGACAAATCCCCCTGACCCCCTTTGGTAAAGTGGGAATAAGGTGGCGACTGCCACTTTATTTTTCAAGGGCAGCGCAATGACGAAAGGAAAGATTAATAGGAATTCATTTTTCCTTATATTAGAAATATTGCGCTAATATATTGATAATATAAGAGATATGTGTGTACTTGGAGGCTGTTGATAAAGTAAGAATTTTTCTTAAAGTCCCTTTCTCCAGAATGGAGAGAGGGGTTTGTGGAGAGAGGCAAAGAACCGTAATATCATGTTAAATAAGATCTTATAAATACTCTCTCGGCCTCACCCCTGCCCCTCTCCATGAATGGCGAGGGGTGAAAATTAAAAAGAATTACTATTGCAACAGCCTCATAGGAACCCACGGGTTACCCCGTGGGTTGGCACAGAGATACTATTTAACAAGATAAAATTCTAATAAATAAAAATTTGAAAATAATTCGGATACAGGAATGAAGAAATTAATACTCCTTCTCGTTATGATTGCAAGCTGCTCAATTGCCGCTGCGCAATCGCCTCTTTCGTTCAAACTCGACGACAAATCCACCATGCAAATCAACCTCGGCCTGGACACCTACTATTCTTACGATGCTCGCAGCAGCCAAGACGACGATATAGTGCTGAGGGACATGGCCGGCACTTGCACATACAACGATGAGATGCGCCTGAACTTAGTTTATCTCAGTTTTCTGTACAATTCGGAAAATATACATTCCAAAATCGCATTTCAGCATGGCGACGCGCCGCTGATCATGGCGCCGGACGAGAAGAAATTCATTAAGTTCCTGAAAAATGCGTACTTTGGCGTGAAAGTCTCGGACCGCATGTGGTTGGATTTTGGTTATATGAACAATCCGATCGGTATCGAAAGTTCGGAACTCCGCAAGAACTACCTCAGCACGGTCAGCGGCGTCGGTTTCATCGACCCGGGGAATATGTTGGGCGTCGCCATCAACTACCAGATTTCTGATTTCTTTGCCTCGCAGCTTTCATATTTCAATTCATATAGCATCGTCGATAAAAACACCAAGAACAAATCCATCGGATGGATGCTTTCATACAGCCCGGACAAAAGCCTCATGCTGATGTATGCCGGCCAGGCCGGAGACGAATCGCTCAAGGGGACGGCTTCGCAATGGCAAGTATTCAACAGTCTTTCGCTGATGTGCGACGTATCGGACCGTCTCTCCGTGTCTGCCCAATGCGATTTCGTTTCGCAGAGCAATTCGTGGCGAGCGGACACAACGAAAGCGGCCTACTATTTTGCTGGGCTTTTGCAATTCAAGTACAAGTTAATCGATAAACTGAGCGTTGCCGCCCGCGGCGAATTCTTCAACGACCCGGACGGATTCATGACCGATGGCGTTTCCGACTCGAAGCCACCATTTTCGTGGTCCGGCGCTTCGTTCGGATTGGAATACAAGCCGACCGCGAACACATTCATCCGAGCGGAATACCAATGGCTCGAAACCAATCAGGGCATTTTCCAGGAATGGGACCGCACCCGCCGCTCGATAATCCTATCGTCGGGCTTCTGGCTCTAATGCGTTCGGCATAGTATTTGCTTAGTGCTAATTATTTGAAAACAGGGCACTAATTGCGAAATTATGGCTGACATACCAAGTATAAGCGGCAGTTTTATACCGATCGGGAACAACACTCCGGGCGGGAAAAAATACTCGAAACCACAGCAGAGCCACGCCCAGCGGCAGGGAGCCGAAAAGCTGCGCCCGGGCGAAATCGTGCTTGGTTCGATCGTCGAGACGATAAACAATCGCGAATCGATGGTACGGCTGCCTATTGGCACGCTCCGGGCCTACCTCGTCGGACGTTTGAGCACGGGAGACACTCTCTATTTCAAAGTTGATCAAATCGAGCCAAACCTCGTCCTGCGAATCCATTCTGTGCCCACCTCCTCCGGCGGCAAAGAACTGTCCACGCACAACATACTGCGTATCCTGAACCTGCCGAATAATGAATTCTATACTTCGCTTGTCGAGTACCTGAGAATGTTTCAGATTCGGATCAAAGTGGAAACTGCGCTTTGGTTCTGGCGCGCTTTCACCGGTTTGAAGGACGCCACGATTAAGAAAACCACATTGGATTCGGTGTTCTGCGTGTTCCGATTCTTCTACGAAAACAAACTGCTGACCTCCGACGAGCTTTTCTCGGCTCTCTATCCCTTTATTGCCGAATTCGATACTTTTGCTTCGATACTGAATGAACTGTACGAGCTGCTCCCGAGGAACGAAAAATCGGAGCGCGCCAAAAGGCTATTTGCAGCCCTTTCGATGATCGTCAGGAAGCAGCTGAAGCTGAGCGAGTTGGTGAAGAGTTGCGCAGGCGAACCGGACAGCCGAGCGAACCTGTTTGAATTATTCGGCGCGATTGCTTCCGACGAAACTGGGCAAATCGAAACAAGAGTGCTACGCTTGGCAACTCGCGCGCATTCGATACTCGAATCCCAATCGGTTTTCAATCGCTTGGCAATTGCCGAAGGTTTCGCAGCAGAATATTTGATACCTTTTTACTTCAAAAATGCCTTCATCGTCGTGAAAATGAAACTGCTCAGCACGCAACCGAAGGATAAACCGGCAAATCGAGTATTCTTCGCGCTGACCATGCTCACCGAATCCCTCGGGACGATTGTGGCAGATTGCTCATTGATCGATAATATGGTAAGCGTCGAACTGGACACAGAAAACGAGCAGGCGATGGCAGTGCTTCAGGCCAACCATGGCGAATTGAGGCACATGCTGGCCCGGAACGGATTCGCTAACGCAAACGTGGTCGTAACCATGAGATCCAAAAGCCCAAGCATACCCAAAGAGGACGAACAGGGCATCCGAGAAAAAGTGATCAGCGTGGTGGTGTAGGTGGCTGATGTGATGATGTGATGATGTGATGAT
>CAZSWR010000121.1:0-7794 GCA_964610885.1 uncultured Hyphomicrobiales bacterium
TGTTAAGAGCTTCGGCGATGCTCGACAGAGTAGTCGAGATGTTGTCATCGCTGAATAGGCCGAGGCTTACTTGCCCATCTACAATATTACCAACTTCATTAAGGCTTTCGAGGTTTAGCCCCGAAACTCCAGCGAAATTCGGCGTGTTGCCCACTGTTGAGCTACTTGTAGCGTTCAGATTAAAGTTGTTCGTAACCTCCTTGGTACCGTCGGACTTTATACTTGAGGTATTGAAATCCTTGTTGTTGGTCTGTAGGTCTATGCCGATAGACATAATATTGTTATTTGCATAGAACCCAATGACCCACGAACCGGTAAAACTTCCTTGAAGCAACTGCTTACCTCCGAACACCGTAGAATCGACAACGAACTGAATCTGCTGTGCAAGACGGTAAGCACCTTTGGCAAGGGCCACCTTCTCGTCGGATCCCAAAGCCCCCGAAGAAGCCGTAGAAGCCGAATCCTTAATCTGCGTCAGCAACGAATTGATATTGTCTAATGCGTCAGATGAAATTGATGTAACATTTAACGCATCTCCTACCGATTGCAGAGCGCTTTTTAGAGCACCATTTCTGGCGCTCAAAGCTCTGGATGTGATGTAGCCGGCTACGTCGTCGGCAGCTGTGTTAATGCGTTTGCCCGTGGACAAACGTAACTGCTTTAGAGCAATAGTGCTGCTACTTGCCTGAAGAGAATTGTATGCGTTCTCCGCAGGCGTGTTTGTGCGAATTCTCGATCCGCCCGAAATTGCAGTTGGCATTGCGCACCTCCATGTTTATGGATTGAATTTCGGGCATCCTGCCATACCGCTTATATCCTGTGAATACTTTATCGGTTAATTAATCGATAACTTTAGCAGTATGGTTTGCGCACTATTAGCCATCCAAGCTGTGGTTCCGCATCGGTTTCGCGGCTAAGGGACTGTGAACGAATGGCTTACTTCCCCTTGGCGTTTCGCCGCCTCAAGAAATTATTATATTCCGTCTCGCTCAATTAATCCTTAAGCCTCAATTCTGTTGCTGCTTGTGTTGGTTTTTTATGTTGTAAAAGAACTTATATATGGAATAATCCAAATATACTAGCACCTTTCTCTCTTTCTCGCGAGCGCCTGCAATGGCCGGATTAGGATTTGCAAGCTGTGCCTGTGCTCAATATTGCACAATTCGGCAATCCCGAAGCGCAATACTTTAGTCAATCAATTTGTATGCCTGTTTGGTTTTAAAAGAACTAAGTATCAATATTTAACAAACTGAAGAACCTGCGGATTTGGTATATATTCATTATTAATGAATATCTTGTAATCATATTATAATTGTGAATTAATACAGAAGCCTTAATTTTACATTTCATATTTGTCCATTGCAACAATTCCTGAACTAATTTATAACCGTAAGAATCGGATCCGCTCGCTCGCGATGGACTCAATTTTTCAAATATCCAAAGGTGAAGCAATGAAAAGAAAACTCCTTTCCTCGTTCGTTCTTGTGGGCTTATTTGCACTATTGCAAACGTTGCCGCTGCTTTCTGCCGACCAGAAGGAAGACGATTCGTGGTCTTCGTGCCTCAACTATTCTCAGTCGTTCAAACTGGTCGATGGTTCGACCCGCGAGTTCAATTGTCTGTATTCTGTCGTGGTCGGAGCCCAAGAAGGCACAGACTCTTTGTTCAATGCCACCATAGTCGTCGATGGAGGATATATAACAAATAGCTATGGTTGGGTTAGTGGATCATTTATTGAGTCGGGATGGAATTTCGTGCCCGGAAAGAAAATGGATGTTGACCAGTTCATCACCACGAAGCATCCCGGAATCAAGCTAACGCCGCTTTTCAATAAGCACATGTCTTTCAAGGCCGAGCTATCAGACCCGTCGCTTTCGATCGTCGGAATGGAACTTTACAACACAGAGACAAACAAATATTCCAAGGCGCAAACAAACGGCGACGAAATAATTCTTGACGGCGTCCCGACCGGGAAATACCAATTAGTCGTTGAAACAAAAAAAGGATTGTTTCTGCACAACTTTGTAGTCAACAAGGCAGGATAGGCCGCCATTCCGAGTAGCTATCCTCAAAGCGCCAATTCGAACTTATAATTATTTTTCCGCAGGTTTTCAAAGAACAAAAAGCGGGCTAAGCGCGTTTCCGCGATAGCCCGCTTTGTATAAGCTCTGCTCTTCCTGAGCGTCAAATATTTATCCTTCCGGAGAGAACTTTTATTGCAAGAGCTGCAAGAACGTCGATGGCGTTTGGTTCGCTTGCGAGAGCGAAATGAGCGATGCTTGCTGCAAGAATTGCGATTTGACGAGTTCCAATTGCTCTGTGGCAACGTCTGCATCCTGGATGCGGGAGATTGCGGCATTGTAGTTCGTGATCTGCGATTTCAGCAAGTCCTCCTGCGAGTTGAGTCGCACTTGGATTCCGCCGACGTACGAGGCAACCTTGTTGATATTGTTCAAGGCTTCCGAGAGGCTCGACAGCGTTGTCGAGATAGCATCGTTGCTGAAAATTCCAAGGTTCACATTCCCATCGGTGATATTTCCAACTTCGTTCAAGCTTTCGAGGTTAAGCCCCGATACACCGGCGAAGTTCGATGTGTTACCGACGATCGATGCCTTGGTAGCGTTCAGGTCGAAATTATTCGTAACTTCCTTGGTACCATCGGCTTTGATGCTCGATGTGTTGTAGTCAACGTTTGATTTCTGTAGGTCGATACCGATCGAAAGGATATTGTTGTTGGCATAGAAGCCGATAACCCACGAACCGGTGAAAGAGCCTTGGAGCAGTTGTTTGCCGCCGAACACAGTCGAGTCCGTTACGAATTGGATTTGCTGGGCAAGCCTGTATGCACCTTTTGCGAGCGCGATTTTCTCGTCGGAGCCGAGAGCGCCGCTGGATGCAGTCGAGGCTGAATCTTTAATTTGTGTAAGCAAGCTGTTGATGTTGTCTAAGGCGTCAGACGAAATAGACGTAACATTTAGCGCATCGCCCACCGAGTTCAAAGCAGTTTTCAATGCACCGTTTCTGGCGGATAGTGCTCTCGATGTGATATAACCGGCTACGTCGTCTGCAGCAGTGTTAATTCTTTTACCTGTGGACAAGCGTAATTGCCTTAAAGCGATGTTGCTACTGCTTGCTTGTAATGAGTTGTAGGCGTTTTCCGCCGGCGTGTTTGTGCGAATTCTGGATCCGCCCGAAATTGCAGTTGGCATAATGAACCTCCATGTAAGATTTTATGTTATTTCGGGCATCCTGCCAAAAAAATTATTTTTCCTTCTATTTGAATATTCGGCACGTTTTTGCTAAACTTTAATCCTAAAAAAATTTATCCACAATTACGTGCTCAACAGTGGCAGAGTTTTTCTTCCTATTTGTGCATCCCTTATGCACCCTCAGCCAAATTCAATTATCGGCACTGGAAAGTAAATGTTTAGTTTTTTTTTGAAAGATCTTTGTTTTTTTCAATATATTGATATTATTGCTCTTAAACCTACAAACGCCCGGCCTTGCGATAGAATTAATACTGTATATCTTTGCAGAGAAAAGGCATGACTTGTCTCTATATCAATACTTGATTCCAAATTCAATAGGTATTTCGTACCAAGTGCCGACAGGCTTGCCTTTGCTGCGGGCAGGTGTAAAATCGATGTTCAGAATTGCATTCTCTGCAGCTAAACTTAAACTTAAATACGGAGACGAAAAAAGGGAAAGATTTCTTAACAACACCGTTCGAGTCAATATAGATTCGCATCAACACCTTCCCTTCAATTTTTAATTTCAATAATGCTTCAGGATATATTATGCTTTTCTGTAATTTCGCTAAATCAAACTCCGGTTCAACGTCGATCTTATTCAAAGAATTCATTTCTGCTTTCCTTGCCGAATCACTCTTCAATGAGTAGTCATCGGCGTGCAACCTAAAATATCTGCTTCGCCTTTCCGCTTGGCTGGATCTTAAGTCCTGAGGGAACGGAAAGTACAGAGTATCTAAGAATTTGCTTTTAGTAGCCTTGCCGTTCACCATTGCCGGTACGTGTTTGGCATCTAAAACGGCCGTTACGATGGGTCTTCTATAACAAAAATAATCCGATTCTTTCACATTGATACCATAAGCGACACCAGTTTCGTCGATATTTACTTCGACGAAAGCAATTGCATCAATTTCGTTTTTGAGGGCCGCCTCCGGATACTCGAACCGTGAGTATATTTCCGAGTAGTTCAGGCGGGCCAGGGCGTCTTGCGCGTTCGACACTAAAAACGAACCAAGTAGCGCAACAGCGCAAATTGATAGAAAGCATAAACGATTGGCCATTTTTTCTTTTCCATAATTTTCAGTTTTAATCAATTCAAATTACAAATTATTTTTAATATTTGCAATGTGTTATGAGACTGCCAGAAAAAGTAATAAATAAGCAACAATGTGTTTCCACTCATTGCTTACGTCGCGATAAGTCGTTGAAATATCGACAAATCCCCCAACCCCCTTTTTCAAAGGGGGCTAAAGAAAGGTTTGCGCTAATACATTGATAATATAGGAGATGTGGCTTGTATCGAACCCACGGGTTAACCCGTGGGATGGCTCATCAATACTCTTTCAACAAGCTCCTAGGTAGAAGGCCGCATCGTGCCCTGGCCAATACTTGAAGAGCATGAAGGTATTCAAACTTATCTTCCTTTCATTCGGCTGATGAAACAATGCACGTGCTTAATCGTAACTATGATTATGCAAAACCGTTTCGAATGGCGTTTGGCCTTTGATTGCGAAATGGTTCCGATGATAAACAGAATAAATAAATAATTCAGTCCGATAGAATGACCCAAAGGAGAAACGATGAAGAACAAAGTATTGTTGATTATTGACATTCAAAACGATTATTTCGAGGGCGGGAGGATGCCACTCGAGGGAAGCTACGAAGCCAGCCTGAACGCAAAAAAACTACTCGAAGAATTTCGCCGCTCGGGCGGTTCCGTTGTGCACGTGCAGCATATCGCAACGCGCCCCGGCTCGACATTTTTCCTTGCGGACACCGATGGGGCAAAGATTCACGAAAACGTGCGACCGCGAGCCGAAGAGATTGTGGTGGTCAAATCATCGCCCAATTCATTCGCTTCGACCTCGCTCGAAACATACCTCAAGAGCCTCAACGCCGAAACGCTCGTCGTCTGCGGAATGATGACGCAAATGTGCGTGGACGCAACGGTCCGCGCAGCCAAAGACAAAGGCTACGAAATTTTGCTTGCCCACGACGCCTGCGCCACTCGGCCAATGGAATTCGCGGGGCGCAAAGTGGCCGCCGGGGACGTCCAAGCGGCATTCATAGCCGCGCTGAACGGGTTCTATGCGCGCCCGCTGCCCACGGAAGAAATTCTGACGATGCTCCACGCCTGATGCAGAGAGCCGAATAGTATAGCATTTATCCTGAATTATTCATTGAAAATAAGAAATACATTATATACCCTCATCCCCAGCCCTTCTCCCGACGGGAGAAGGGAGTAAGAAAACGTTTTTTTAGAAGTCCCTCGTCGCCCTTTGGGAGAAAGGGATTTAGGGATTGAGGGTTTTTCTAACGAACTTTTTGGGTTTATTATATTAGAAATCACACAATGACAAGAGTTAAAATCTGTTGCATATCGTCGATCGTCGAAGCCAGAATGGCCGTTGAATTCGGGGCAAATGCGCTTGGCTTGGTCGGGAGGATGCCCAGCGGGCCAGGCGTAATCGATGACGATACAATTCATTCGATACGCGAAGCCGTCCCGCCCGGCGTGTCCACTTTCCTCCTGACGAGCGAAATGCAGCCGGATGGAATTATTGCGCACCACAACCGGACTCGGACGGACACGATTCAAATTGTCGATAGGCTCCTGCCCGAGGCTCGCTCCGAACTCCGGCAGCGTTTGCCGGGAATCAGGCTGGTGCAGGTGGTGCACGTAATCGACGAATCATCGGTCGAGGAGGCGTTAATTGCCGAGCAGTTTTCGTCGGCTATTCTGTTGGACAGCGGGAATCCGGCGCTGCCCGTCAAAGAGCTTGGCGGCACAGGCCGCGCCCACGATTGGAAACTTTCGCTCAAGATACGGGAGCAGGTGCGTGTCCCGGTTTTCCTCGCCGGAGGATTAAACCCGAAGAATATACGCGAAGCCATCGAAATAGTCCAACCTTTCGGCGTCGATATATGCTCCGGCGTGCGCACAAACGGCAAACTCGATCCGCAAAAGCTCGAAGAATTTTTCAGTTCGATTTAGAACCGATATTTGATTAGCTGATTAGTTAATGTGATAATGTGATGATGTGATGATGTGATGATGTGATGATTGTCTGAACTGTGATTAATATGATTCGTCTGATTTTTGTGATTGATTCATTTAAGATATAGAACGAAATATACTCATCCGATGACTATAGGAATATACATTCGAAATCGACTCAAATATTTGGCTGTCATCGTATGAGTTGCCGACGCAAGTGAATTGGCCGGCAGAATTGGAATATACAAAAGAAAAGGCCGCAGCACGAGGGGGATCGGGTTACGGCCAAAGTAGCAGAGTTTTTTCAAAGGTGATCGCTTTAGTCCATTTCGTCCAACAAACGCTTGCCGATTGCAATACAGCCGTCCAAAGCCGTCCCGTGGGGTGTAATCAGTTGAAGGCGTTTGTGGTTTTTCACGCGCTCGAAGAGTAGGTTCGCCAGCAGTGTTTTGGCGTCAATAATTCCACCCATCAGCGCGACTGGGATGGTTTTGGTTGTAAAGTGTTTTTCCAGCACTTCGAGCAACTCCATAAGGTGGTACGAAGCGCGATTGATTATCTCGAGGCAAACTTCGTCGCCCTCTTCGGCGCACTGCATCACGGCGGGCGAGAGCATATGGTATTCGAAAGCGCGTTCGGCGTATGCCTTGACGATTGTGCGTGGTTTGTCCAAATCGATTTGCGGGAACATCTCGGCGAACACGTTCGTGAGCTTGGTCTTCTTGCCACGGCCGTCGATTGCTCGGACGATCGCTGTGATACCTTCGCGGCCGATCCATGCGCCGCTGCCTTCGTCGTCGAGTTCGATGCCCCAACCGCCGCAGCGTTCCATTTTCTCTTTGCCCACTTTGCAAATGCCGATGGATCCCGTCCCGGCAATCATGATGATTCCATTGCCTCCGTCGAGGGCGCCCTCGAGGGCAAGTTCGGCATCGCTGATGACGAGCAAATCGTTCAATACCATTTTCTGGCCACGGGCAAGCGTTTTGAGCAGGTGCGTCGAACGCATTTTTTCCTCTTCGAGCCATACACCGGCCAGCCCGATGACGACAGCGTCAAGCTCGGCGCTATCGATGCCCGCCTGCGAACAAAGATCCGCAATGATATTTAATATTCTCTCGCACGATTCGCCGACGCCCACCGTGCCGATGCGCGTGGTTCCCGAATTCGATTGAGCAACAATTTTCTGATTTCTATAAAGAATGCCTCTTGTGCGAGTGCCTCCGCCGTCTATGCCGATTATTGTATAATCGCAATCCTGTACCATAATTTTCCGTTTTAATTTTCAAAAACTCTGATTTATCATTCTCAATTATTATGCCATAAGCGCGCCAATTCGCGCTACAATGGCGATTGCCAGCCAAGAAGCATGATTCAATAAATATCAATAAAATTAGAATATTAGGGAAATGCTGTGGAATATTGGCCAATAAATATTTTTTATAATGAAAAAATCTTATGGCTTTACAGTTATTGAAATGGGTGGAAAGCTCCATATTGATACTTCAAGGGCAGTGCTAAGAGCCTGTTGAAATAGTAAAAGATTAG
>CAZSWR010000122.1:0-7682 GCA_964610885.1 uncultured Hyphomicrobiales bacterium
ATCAGCGCAAAATTCTTTATATAGATTCTATTTAGCATTTATTGCAAATGTACCAAAAAGAAAAAGGCAATTTATAAAATCCGAGAGAGATTACAAAATGCCTTAATTGTTTATTAGGTGGCGACTGCCACTTTATTTTTCAAGTGCAGCGCAATGATGAAAGGAAAGATGAACATGAATTTATTTTTCCTTTATTAAAATTATTCAGTTTTATGTGCACTATTCTTTTGAGAAACTAAAAATGAACGATGGGATCTTGGTTGGAACTATTTCTTCCAATACACTCCATATTCATCGACTCTCACAAGAGGAGACTTAATATTATTCTTTTCTCTATAGTCATCGGTAGCTTTCTTGTTGGGATCGAGCGATCCATAATCATCGATAATTACATACCCGCCCTCGGACAGTTTCGGGTAGAGGCTCTCGAGAGCCACCATAGTTGAATCGTACATATCGCCGTCCAAACGAATGAGCGCGAGCTTTTCGATTGGTGCTGTGGGCAGTGTGTCTTGGAACCAACCTTTGAGAAAGACGACTTGGTCATCGAGCAGGTTATATTTCTCGAAATTGTGTTTGACGGTTTCGATTGGTATTGCAATTTCCCTGATGGCGTGCCAAATGTCATCGACGTTGCCTTGTTGGGTATCGGCCTTGGGGAAGCCTTGGAAGGAATCGGCAACCCACACGCGCCTATCGGCAACGTTGGCGTCTTTCAGCAAAGCCCTCATGAAAATGGTAGCGCCGCCGCGCCACACGCCGGTCTCGATCAGATCTCCGGGGACGTTATTTTTAAGGATTTCACTAACGCAAAATTCTATATTTTCCAAACGCTTCAGCCCGATCATCGTTTCTGCGTGGGTGGGCCAATCGCGCCCATATATCCTGTTTTCTATGTTGGTTTCTTCGATTTTGCAGATTGCAAGTTTCTTTGTTCGTAACATCTTATCCAAGACCATCAGAATCTTCTTCTTCAGAGTGGGGCCTTGGTACAGAGGTTTGTATTCCCCGCCTTCGATTCGATGCAAATCAATAAGTACATTTTTAAGCAATTGGATATAAGCTGAACTTTGCATTTTATTCTCAATTTTAATAAATTATAACAGTTACAAAACTATTAAAAAAAAACTACTTTTCAAATATTTAATTCATTAACGACGGCCGCTGGAACTTAGCTTCAGGAATGTGGCCAGGGCAGAGCTAACCACCTGATCCATATTCAAATACTTATATTCGGCAAGCCGGCCGGCAAAGAACACGTTCTGCTCCCTCGCGGCAAGCTCTTTGTACTTAGCATAGAGTTGCTCCGATTCGGGGATTTGTATCGGGTAATACGGTTCGTTCGAGCCGGGAACGTGTTTGGAGGCCCTTTCGTATGCAATCGTGGTCTTGGTGCAATTAACCCCGAGAAAATGCTTGAATTCGGTGGTGCGCGTGTAGTCGAAATCGTTCGGATAGTTCAATTGCGCCGTTTTTTGGAAATACTCACGGTCGAGCGTTTCTATTTCAAATTCGAGGCTCCGGTACGGCAGGGCGCCATGGACGCAATCGTAGAATTGGTCAATTGGCCCCGTCCAAATGAGTTTGTCGAATGATTCGCACGAACGGATCTGTTCGTAGGAACAATTCAGGCGAAGCTCGATGTTGTCGTTTCGCAACATATTATCGAAAAGATGCGCGTAGCCCTTGGCGGGCATGGCCTGGAATTCGTCTTGGAAATACCGCGAATCGCGAGAAACGAACACCGGGACGCGCGAAGTAACCGATGGATCGATTTCTTCGGGCCGAAGGCCCCATTGCTTAACTGTGTAGCCCTCGAAAATATTCTTGTAAACGAAATCGGCCAGCTCCCGAAGAGCAGGTTCCGGTGCCTGCATCAGGTTCAGAATCGGCACTTTGACTTCCATTCCGTATTTGCCGACAAGGGCTTTACGGAATTCGTCTGCTTTACTTTTCTCGAATGCTATATCGATCGAATCCAAATTGAACGGAACCGGGACATGCTTGTCTCCGATTTTGGCCAACACGCGGTGCGAATACGGCTTCCATTCGGTAAATCGCGAAAGGTACGCCCAGACGTGCTCCATCCGGGTATGGAAGGCGTGCGGACCGTATTTGTGAATAAATATTCCGTTCGCGTCGGCATAGTCATAGCAATTGCCGCCGATGTGATTGCGTTTGTCGATCACGAGCACCCGTTTTCCCAATTCGCTCGCGATCCTTTCGGCGAGCACTGCGCCCGAGAATCCGGCTCCGACGACGAGATAGTCATATTTCATAATAATTTTTCCAATTCATTAAGCTTCAATATTTCCTGCCCCGCGCCTTCGGACGTATGAGAGTAGTTCTTTGATACTGATTTCCTTTGCGCCAAAAATGATTCCTGAATAAACCAAGCCGGCAACTGCGATACCAGCAATCGGCTGGCCAAGCGCCGCGCCCGAGAAATAACCAGCGCTGCAAGCAATGGCAATGTAAATGAAATACTTTACAGACGATAAAAAGACGGAGAAATCAGACAGCTTTAGATAATTAATCAGCAATATTGCCGACATTAAGGCTTCGCTAATAAAAAGCGAATACGCCGAGCCGAAAGCACCATATTGCGAGGTAAGGAAGAACTGCGCGACAATATTGACAACGCTGCTTAGAATCATTGCCTGCATACATTTTTTTTCTTTTCCCCAAGCAATTAGGCAGCTATTGAGCATCACATTCAAGAGCGAAAAGCAGGCAATCACCATCAATAGTTTGGTCAGATCGCCAATTGTAGCGTAGTCGATTCCGAACACAAAGACAGAGAACCAATTGGAGAAAGTGAAGATTACGGCAACCACCATGTAGCAAAAAATCATATTCATTTTGAAGTATGATTTCACTATCGATGCGCGGCCGCTCCTATCGGTCTCTCGCGTGAGGACGGGAAAAAATGAATTCTGAAAAGCAACAGGAAGCACAGCCGTCAGCGTGCTGAACCGATAGGCAGCATAGAAGAATCCAACATCTTCGGAATTTGCATACGCCTTCAGGAACAAATTGCTCACGCTGGATTGAATCGTAATTGCAATTGCTACGATCCCAAGCGGCAAGACGGCGGGCATGGTTTCTCGAAGCAAGTCTTTGTCAATTTTGAAATTGAATTTTGCATTCTCCTTCAGGTGCAGAGCAAATATCCAGACAGTATTGATAAAAACGAGCACTATATTAATAATAACGGCATAGGCCAGGTCGTCCCGTCCGCGAACCAAAAGCACAGAAAGCCCCAGCGTGGCAAGCGCCGTTATTATCTGCCTCAGCGAAGTGATTTCCATCCTCTCCAAGCCCTGGAAGACCCAATCCAGAAGGAAAGCATTCCAAAGAAGCGCACTTCCCTGGACGATGCACAGTATCTTCACTTCGTCGGAGACGTCCATTAGGAGCGATATTAGAACAAGAAGTGCAAAACTGCACGATGCGATTATTGCGCGAAGCGAAACGTAGGTATCAACAAAAGTTTTAAGTCGGGACGGCTGTTTGGCGATTTCGCGAAAGCCAATCGTGCTGAACCCAAAAGTAACAGCAATCAGGAAGAAAGCATAAAAAGAATTTATAAATGCCAGATCGCCCATGCCGTCCGGGTTAAGCGTCCGAGCCAGGTACGCCGTGGTGAGGAAAACGACAAATTTCGAGGAAATCTCCGATACTGTCATAAAAGCAATATTCTTGAGGAGCTTGCCCTTGTCGTTCATTCGTTGCCTTTGAAGTTTTTAGTAATTAATTCGGCCATTTCCTTTTTGGCTGTATCCAAATCGTCATTCACCAAAATGTAATCAAATTCCTTGCTCTGTGCCATTTCCATTTCGGCCCTTGCCAAGCGTTTTTGGAGCTGTTCCTCGGTTTCGGTGCTACGGGCGCGTAGCCTCTGCTCGAGCACCTCGAGGGACGGTGGAGTAATGAAAATCAGGAACGTGGAATCAGGAAATGCACGCCTTAGCGAAAATGCTCCCTTCACGTCCACGTCGAAAAGCAAGATTTCGCCGTTATTGATTGCTTCGTCTGTGGCTGCGCGGAGCGTACCATAGCAATTGTCGAAAATTTCTTCGTATTCAGCCATTTCTCCGGCGTGGGCCTTCCGCAGGAACTCATCTTTCGAAAGAAAATAATAATGCACTCCATCGGTTTCGCCCGGGCGCGGCGAGCGCGTCGTGGCCGATATTGAAAATCGAGCATTCGGCAATACCTCCATTATTACCTTTGCCAGAGTGGACTTTCCGCCGCCGCTCGGCGATGAAAGCACGATTAGCCTCTTCTTGCCAGACATTTTTCCCCCTGATTCTATTTCCATTTACTTATCAATTTCAATTCTGAGAATAATCCAATTTGCAAAAATGCAATATATACTATTACAAAGTTAAAAAAAGTCTGCCAGAAAAATTATTTTTCCGTAAATTTGTTGGTTGTGGCTTATGCAAATTTGGGAGCCGAAAAGTTTCCCAAGTTTGTTATCTTTCTTACAGTAGGAAATTATTCAAAAAAAGGTATAGATCCGATGCTAAAATTTATCGAGAAGATTTTCGGTAACAAACACGAAAAGGATGCCAAAAGGCTCTACCCGATTGTGGACGAAATCAATGAATACTACGAGCAGTTCAACTCGCTTTCCGATGAGGAAATCCGCGCCAAAAGCTCGGAATTCCGCGAGATCATCAAACGCAACACTCAGGAATTGGAAGACGAAAAAGCTGTCCTTAGCGAAAGATTGATCAACGAAGACCTGCCATACACCGAAACGCAGGAAATCAAAGACAAAATCGACCACTTGGACAAAGACATCCATACGGAAATCGAAAACACTTTGAACGAAATTCTTCCCCAGGCATTTGCTACAGTCAAACAGGCCTGCCGCCGACTCGCCGATTCGCAATACAGATATGAATACGCCGGCCAAACAACAACTTGGGACATGGTCCCGTACGACGTCCAGCTGATGGGCGGCATCACGCTCCACGAAGGAAAAATCTCCGAAATGGCCACAGGCGAGGGCAAGACACTCGTCGCCGTGCTTCCGCTGTACCTGAATGCCCTCTCCGGCAAAGGCGTGCACTTGGTTACGGTCAACGACTATCTGGCCAAACGCGACTCGGACTGGATGCGCCCTGTGTTCGAATACTTGGACATTACCGTCGGAGCTATCCAATCGAATATGGACAACGAAGAACGCCGCGACACATACAACATGGACATCGCTTACGGAACGAACAACGAATTCGGCTTCGATTACCTCCGCGACAACATGGTCTCGGAAATGAGCGAAATGGTGCAACGCGAGCATTGGTTCGCCATCGTCGATGAGGTGGACTCCGTTTTGATCGACGAAGCCAGGACGCCACTCATTATCTCCGGCCCAGTCGGCCACGTTACAGACCAGAAATTCGACGAGATGGACCCGCGCGTGCGCCGCGTCGTGGACGCTCAGAATAAATTAGTGAACGGTATCTGCGCCGAAGCCCTCAGGCTGCTCGAAAAGGCCGAAAAAGATAACGACAAAGAAAGCCGCGAACAGGGTGGCGTGCTGCTGCTGCGTGCCTACCACGCTCTGCCCAAGCACAAGCGATTGACCAAAATCCTCCAATCGCCGGAATTCATGAAACTGATGAAGGAAACCGAGCTTTTCTTCATGCGCGACCAAAGCTCACGCATGCACGAAATCGACGACGAGCTATACTACGTTATCGACGAAAAGAACCACAACATCGACCTTACCGAAAAAGGGCGCCAATTGCTCTGCTCGGCCCAAGAGGATTCCGATATGTTCATTATTCCTGATATTGCTTCCGAACTAAGCGCATTGGAAGTGAATCACGAAATCACTGCCCAAGAAAAACAACAAAATATCGATACTATCAACATGCTCTACGCCGAGCGAAGCGACCGTATCCACACAGTAACCCAATTGCTTCGCGCATATTCGCTCTACGAAAAGGATGTGGAATACGTCGTGCAGGACGGCAAAGTTATGATCGTGGATGAATTCACAGGCCGTATCCTGGACGGGCGCCGTTATTCCGAAGGCCTCCACCAGGCCATCGAAGCCAAAGAGCGCGTAACCGTGGAGCGCGACACTCAAACGCTCGCCACTATCACTCTCCAGAACTATTTCCGCCTCTATAAAAAATTAGCTGGTATGACCGGAACGGCCGAAACCGAAGCCGCCGAGTTCGAGAAGATTTACAACCTCGAGTGCATCGTTATCCCGACGAACCGCAAAATTATCCGCGACGACAAGGACGACCTTATCTTCCGCACGAAACGCGAGAAATACAACGCAATCGCCGACGAAGTGCAGAAAGAAATTGCTGCCGGCCGCGCCGTACTCGTCGGAACGACCAGCGTCGAGGTCTCTGAATTGCTCAGCAAAATGTTCAAAAGGGCAAACATTAGCCACAACGTGCTGAACGCGAAGCACCACGCTAAAGAGGCCGAAATCGTGGCCGGCGCCGGACGAAAGGGCGCGGTTACAATCGCCACGAACATGGCCGGCCGTGGAACGGATATTAAACTGGACCACGAAGTCAAGAAAAATGGTGGCCTTGCCATTATCGGTACCGAACGCCACGAAGCCCGCCGTATCGACCGCCAGTTGCGCGGCCGCGCCGGACGTCAGGGCGATCCCGGTTCGTCGCAGTTCTTCATCTCGCTCGAGGACGACCTGATGCGCCTCTTCGGCGGCGAAAGGATCGCCGGAGTTATGCAATCGCTCAAGATTCCCGATGGCGAACCGATTCAGCACTCAATGATTACGAAATCCGTGGAGCGGGCGCAAAAGAAAGTCGAAGAGAACAACTTCGGTATCCGCAAGCGCCTTATCGAATACGACAACGTGATGAACCAACAGCGCAAGGTGATCTACAGCCGCCGCCGCTACGCTCTCCGTGGCGAACGCCTCAAAGGCGAACTCTTCGACTACATCGAGGATATGGCCGCCGAATGGTACCAAGATTGCCAACAAGACAGCTTGGTCAAAGAATTCAACGATGCGGCCCGCGTCCACCTTTTGGCAGACGTCCACCTGACACGCGAGGAATTCGAAAAATTGAACGAAGACCAGGCCATCGAGGTGGTATTGAAAGCCGCCGACGAATTCTACAAACGCAAAGAGGAAATGCTCGGCGTGGACTTTATGAATAATTTGGAACGCTATGCCGTGCTCCAAACCATCGACGACAAATGGCGCGAGCACCTGCGCATCATGGACGACCTGAAGGAAGGTATCCACTTGCGCTCGTACGGCCAGAAAGATCCATTGCTGGAATACAAAGGCGAAGCTTTCAAGCAGTTCGTCGAGTTGGTCAAGGAAATCAATCGCGAATCCGTCGAAATGGCGATTAAGTTCTTCCCGCGCGTCGTCGAGCAAAACGAAACCCGCCAAGCCACGCATCGCCGCCACAACGCCGTCCCCCAACGCAGGACACAAAACGTATCGGCCACGCAAGGGCTTCAATACACGCACTCGTCCACGAGCGCTGTGCCTTCGTTCGTCTCCGACCCTGGCTCGCCCGATCAAAACGCCGCCCAAGCTCCTCAGTTTGTTTCCGCCGGAGCGCGCGAAACCGTCTCCACATACAGGAAAACCGAGAAGGAACCCGGGCGCAACGATCCCTGCCCCTGCGGTAGCGGCAAGAAATACAAACAATGCCACGGCA
>CAZSWR010000123.1:0-7327 GCA_964610885.1 uncultured Hyphomicrobiales bacterium
CTTCATTCCGACAATATCAATTCTATTACGGAATCCTTCGACATTCGAAGAATTGAGGTTCACTATTTTCCCAATCACCGTATCCTCAGATATTATTCTCATTTTTTGTTTGATGATTTGAGCATAACGGTTCAGTCCATCCACCTTATCTTTATTCAGATTTTTGATCGAAGAAATGATTTCATTCGATGTGCTTTTGAGAGACATTTCCACGTCGGAGTAATCAATTGCAGTATAGAAATCTTTCAGTTTGTTAGAGAAATTTGCATTTATCTTGGACTGGTTCGATGTCAGGAACTCTTCCGAAGGCTCATAGTTGGATGTTTCAATTATCTCTTCGTTAATGAATCGAGTAACATCAAGTAGCTTGTTGTTGATTTCCATTCCGGTAATAGGGCCAGCAAACAAGTGTCCTTGCCGAATTTCTTCACGGTTGGGCAGTTGGATCTTGGTAATTAAACTGCCTCGATCATTTTTTAGAAAATTGCAATAATTGATGTAGCGTTCAGATTCTTCGCAGTTTTCGAGATAGAATGGTTTGTTAATAACAGAGAAATTTGCAACTTCCTGCAAAAGCTCTTTCGATCTGCGAATGAGAAGGTCGAAGAATGGTATCTTGGGATGTTCTTGTATATCTGACGATCCGGCGATATGCAATGATAGAACCGGCTTGTCTTCGATAACAATTGAAACTAATTCATCAATATCTTCGGAATATATTTCACTAATAGTTCCAAGTGTTTTTTCGGCTTCCTTCACAAAATCAGGATTCTCTGTGCGATTATAGAAATAAATCTTGTAATCTTTTGAAAAGCCTAAGGAATCCGAAGGAAGAAAAACATCGTATTTCGCACCGCAGTCCGTCATTCTCCATTGCCTGTTAAGCAAAATATCTTTAAGATTGTTATATATGGCCTGCGGGTTCATTAAGCATACTCTTCAAATAGTTGGGAAATTGTATCGTTTGTGAAAACGTTATTCGTGCTTATACATATGCTCTTCGTCGATTTGTTCTCCGTGAGCTGATCGTCGGCCGAAGGCAAAAACCAATATGCACATTTTTTGATCGTAAGGCAATCTTCGCTAAGATTTACCCATTCGGTTCTGTCTTCCGGCAGAATAAAAACTACCAACAATAAAGGCGTTTTGGATTTCGACCTGTCAACTAAATCGTTATAGTTTTTTGCTGGAAGCTCGAAAATCAAATAAGTATCTTTTTGTGTTATTGATGCCTGTGTTGTTGCTTTAATCTGGATATCTATTTGCTTACCTGTATTGAAGAATCTTGTTGAATTCTCACTATTCCGCACTCCCACTTCTGTAAGCGATAAATCCATGCCGTAATCGAAAGTATGGCAAGAAGTGTTAAAGCCAGAATTTGCGGCAAGCAATTCGACAAACTTTCTCGATATAGATTCTTTTATATGTTCTTCGGTAATCATTGCAATTAATAACAAGAATTAGTATTTAAGACTTGAACGTTAGAAGTAATGATTTGTTGTAACCTCGATAAAAATATAAGGGAGCCTGCGAAAGGCTCCCTGTTTTGTAATGATTATTTCTTGCGTTCCATCATTAGTTTCCGTGTGTACGGGATCAGCCCGCCTGCATCGATAATCGCTTGGCGCGCGGCCGGAAGCGGTTCGATCGGGAAGGATTTTCCTTTTGTTTTGTTCACGACTTCCGTCGGGCGCAATTCGATCTCGTCGCCCACTTCTGCGTCGATCGTGGGGCAGATGATAGTATTCACGCCG
Organism: uncultured Hyphomicrobiales bacterium; assembly: GCA_964610885.1. Lineage (GTDB taxonomy): Bacteria > Bacteroidota > Ignavibacteria > Kapaibacteriales > UBA2268 > CAZSWR01. The sequence continues at coordinate 1,755 of CAZSWR010000123.1, forward strand.
AGGTTAATCGAGTTCTGAAGGAAGATGCGAGCAAAATCCCTTGCGATAATGACCATGTTGTGACCCTTCAGCGTCGAGGCGGCCTGCTCGCGAGAGCTTCCGCATCCGAAGTTATTGCCCGCAACGATGATCGGTTCGTCGCCGGCTGTCTTATCGACGAGCATCTTGTTCAGGTCCGTCATGTCGGCGAATGCGAATTGTGGTGTTTCCGTCGGGAGCACTGTGGCCATAAATCGGCCGGGATATATAATATCTGTCGAAATATCGTCTTCGAGTTTATAGATTACTTTGGACATATTATTTTCCTACCTTTCTTGGATCGGTGATTACGCCGGTAATTGCACTTGCAGCGGCAACTGCGGGCGAAGCCAAATAGACCTCGCTGTTCGGGTTGCCCATTCTGCCCTTGAAGTTGCGGTTAGTCGTCGAGAGTGCTTTGTCGCCATCGCCGAGCGCGCCCTGATGAATGCCGAGGCACGGTCCGCAACCGGCATTCATAATGACTGCACCGGCATCCATTAGCGTCGAGAAGTAGCCCTTGTCGAGCGCTTCGCTATAGATACGGCCGGAAGCAGGGAAAATCAGCAGGCGGACGCCACGAGCCACTTTTTTGCCTTTCAGGATTTCGGCTGCGGTGGCGATGTCGTCCAAACGGCCGTTAGTGCACGAACCGATAACGATTTGCTGAATTGCAAGACCTGCGACTTCGCTGATCGGTTTCACGTTATCGACAGTGTGCGGGCAGGCGATCTGCGGTTCCAATTCAGCAGCGTTGATATTGACAACCTGCGAATACACTGCATCGGCATCGGGCGTAACCATGTCGAGTTCGTCCTTGACGCCGGCGGTTTCGCGCAGGTAGCGTGCGGTTTCTTCGTCTGCGGGGACGATTCCGCTCGTGGCGCCGGCCTCCACACTCATGTTGGCAAGCGTAAGGCGGCCCGAAGTGCTCATGTTCCGAATTGTGGAGCCGTGGAACTCGATCACTTTGAAGTTTGCGCCCTGCGCAGAAATTTTGCCGATCAGGTACAGAATGATGTCTTTGGGTTGGACGTATTGGGGCAATTCGCCTTCGACGACGACTTTGATCGTTTCGGGCACTTGGACGTTCAGCACTGTGCCGAGAGTCCAAACGGAAGCCATTTCCGTGGCTCCGATTCCGAACGAGAATGCGCCCAGCGCGCCGTGGCTCGTGGTGTGGCTGTCCGTGCCGACCACGACGTAGCCAGGGCGGACGTAGCCGTTTTCGGGCAATATCTGGTGGCAGACGCCCATTTCGTCGCCGCGGATGTCGTGGAATTTTTTGATTCCCTGCTCGCTGACGAATGCGCGAATTTTGTTTTGGTTCGTGGCCGTTTTTTTGCTTTCGGCGGGAACGCGGTGGTCAAAAATTAAAGCAATTCTTTCCGGGTCCCATACTTTTGCCGTGTGGGGTGTCCCTTCGTAAATCTCAGCAAATTGGTTAATAACCAGCGCACCATTTTCGTGCGACATAGCAAGGCTCACCTTGGGTTCGACTATTTCGCCGACCGCGACGGACGGGCGTCCGGTTGCCTTTGCTAATATTTTCTGAACAACAGTTTGTCCCATTGTTGGTTGTCTCCGATTTTCAATTTTTCATTTTTCAAATAAATAGCATGAATATGAATCGTCAATCCTGTGTCTGTAACTGATACTCAAACAAGAAATTAAGAAAAAAAGCAACGCTCGGGCGGCCTCATCCGAGAGCACCGAAACGTTATTTTACAAATATTACAACTAATAGCCATAAGAATCAGAACTTTAAATATTTCCGCCACAGCAAATACAGTTCCCACGTGGCGTTGACGTCCCGTAGGCAGTATTCGGCAATTTCGTTCACTCGGCCCTGCCTGAAGAACTCGCTCACCATCGAACCGTCCACTCCCTCGGACTTTGGCGAAACCAATCCAAAGGCGCGAGTGTAGAAATCGAAATTGAAGCGTTTCGTGGCGCCATAGCCCGAGCCTGAATAGAAAGTAAGCTCGTCGATGAGGTCTGTGTGCAGAGGATAATTGAATTTCGTGCCTGCCATTATATTTTTCGAGGGCCGCACGCCGAGCACCGCCGAACGAAGCATGAGGAATGGCGAATCGAAATTCCGCCCGTTGAACGAAATGAGGTGAATCGGGTCGTATTTCTTTAATATCTGCCAAAAGGTTTCGAGGACGTGCTTTTCCGAACCGAAAACGGCTTTGTGGCCGTCGGCAAGCATTTCCGTGCGGGATTCGCCGGCCGTGGCTTCGGCTTCCGTGCAGAGCGCGATTGTGTCAGTTTCGGCCTCGGTTTCGGACGCGAACCGGACACGTTTCATGCCGATACAAACCACTTGGGACGTCAAAGGCGTTAGCGCCATTTCGTCGATTTTCTTATGGCGCTCTTCGTCGGTTTGCGCCCCACGTACGAGGTACTCACGCTGCGATTCGGAGAATGAATCGTAAGGAAGCGCCGCCGTCTCGATATCGAATACTAAAAAGTGTTCGCTCATAATTGACTTTTTTTGTATTTTTGAATTAACTATAATATTCAAATACGCATATCAAAGAAATTACAAATGCGTATAAACTTGAAATTACGAAAATATTATTATTAACAGAAGAAAAATTTAAGAAATTTTACAACCTTTAACGGCTAAAATCCGTAAATTGAATCTTGGTAGTTATTTAAAATTGAAAATCTAAAATGAGAAAATCAAAGAGCCTCCGAACACTATTCAACACATCACTATTATTAGCCATGGCTTTCATTATTGGAGCCTGCGGTTCGTCGAAAAACCTTAAGCCATCGACAGCCGAGGATTACTTCGCGAAGGCAATGGAATACTACCAAGACCACGATTGGCTCGAAGCGAATAACTATTTCGAGATGCTTCGCCTGCAATACCCCGCAAGCGCCCTGGCGGACGACGCCCAGTTCTACATTGCCGAAGTGCACTACAAACGAGGCGAATACTTGCTTGCCTCATTCAACTACAACGTCTTGCGCCGTTCGTATCCCTCGAGCCAATACGTCAAAAATGCGCTCTTCAATATCGGGCTTTGCTACTACCAGATGTCTCCCCCATTCGACCGCGACCAAGAATACACAACCAAGACCATTCAGGCTTTCTCAGAATTCCAAGCCGTCTATCCGAAGGACACAATGGCCACCCGCGCCACTAAATACATAGTCGAGATGCGCAACAAATTGGCCCAAAGGGACTACTACACAGCCACAATCTACCGGAAACTGCTCAATCCACTGGCTGCCAATGTTTATTTCGATATGGTGATCGACAACTACACAGACACCGAATACTACGAAAAATCTTTCGTCGAAAAGATCGAATGCCTCATCGAAATGCGGAAAACCACAGAAGCGCTCAGCATCATCGAACTCTATCCCAAATGCTTCCCCAAGGGCAAACAACAAGACTATATGCGATCGCTTGCGGAAAAGGCACGAAATTTGCCTGATGGAAAAAGGTGAGTTTTTTCATTTGCAAGTGGTCAATAATGAAACTGAAAGTTTTGCTTTCGATAATACTCTTACTGTGCGCGGCCCAAGTGGCATTTGCGCAGGACGAGTTGGAACCAGAATCTCCCGAGGATACATATATTCGCTTTGGCCCGTATTTCGCCATCAAAGCAGGCGTCAACGGGGCGAACATACCCGACGGCCGGAAAAACGCTGTCGCCTTCAACGGAATCCCCGATTTCGGAGGCATTTTCTTCTATCCGCTTAGCGCCACTTCCCCGCTCGGACTGACCTGCGACCTGTCGTACACCACTTACGCTTTCCGAATCAAAGGCGCCGTCGTGGACCGCGAATTTACCAACAAATTCAGCTACGTCAGCCTGTGCCCAAGCCTCTATTTCAGCGGCGTGATGCTCGGATTCAGTTTCGGAATTCCAACAGCCGCCAATTACGGAGCCGATATACCCGTTGGCGATATAAGCCTGAAAACAGAAGTCGTGCTGAGCACGCTCATCAACCTGAAATCCACAGATATTGGCGATTTATACTTCTTTGGCCGCGCCGGATACGTCCTCAGAGGCCTTTTCAAAGACTATCCCGCGGACGACCCTCTGCTCAAATGGATTCCCCCGACGCCACCGGCCACGGTTACCAACAAAAACAACCCGCGCCCCGTCTCGATCCAGCTGGGCATCGCTTACATGTTCAAACTGAAGAACCCATACGCTGCTGCGAGATAAACTGTGATAATTGCAGGAAACCCTTACAATCCATTTCTTTTCGCTTCGTTCCAGATTTCGTCCATTTCGCCAAGCGTCATGTCCTTTAGCGATTTGCCTGCCGCCTTGGCCTTCTCCTCGATGTACTTGAAGCGGGCGGTGAATTTGTCGTTCGTGGATTGGAGAGCTTCCTCGGCCATGATGTCCTCGAACCGGGCAGCATTGACGATTGCAAAAATGAAATCGCCAAGCTCTTGTTTGGCTTTGGCTGTGTTTTTGTCCAAAATTTCGTGTTTCAATTCGGCAAGCTCTTCATCGACCTTTGCCCAGACGTCTTCGCGATTGTCCCAATCGAAACCGACATTGGCGGCCTTGTGTTGGATGCGTTGCGCGCGGAGCAGGGCGGGCATTGCCTGGGGCACTCCGTCCAGAATCGAGCGTTGGCCCTCCTTCATTTTCTGAGATTCCCAGTTCTGAAGCACTTCGTCCGAACCCGACACCTGGGTCGAACCGAATACGTGCGGGTGGCGGTGGACGAGCTTCGCGCAAGAGCGGCGCAGGACGTCCTTCATGTCGAACGCTCCCCTTTCCTCGGCCATTACCGCGTGCATAACCACGTGCAGCAGCACGTCTCCAAGCTCTTTCGAGAATTCTTCGTCGTTTCCTTTCTTGATTGCATCGAGCAACTCGTAGGTCTCCTCCACGAGCAGCACGGCAATGGATTCATTCGTCTGTTTCCTGTCCCAAGGGCAGTGCTGGCGGAGCAACCTGACCACCTGATCGAACGCTATAAAATTATCTGCCAACGAGTTTTCGTCTTTTGGTTTCGGTACGGCAATTGTTTCCTGTGGCATATTTCTTTCCCAAATTTGTCGAAATAAACAATGCAAACTACGCAAATATTTGTATTCAAAAGTAAGGAATTAGTATTTATTTTTACCGCGTAGCGGTTGTTTTATTGTAGAAATCCTGCTTTTTAGTAGTTATTTCGCGTAGCGAATGTTCTATATAGGTGGTTGATTTAACAACATTTTATACATTAACCGCTATGCGGTATCAATTCAAAACTATTACTTTCTTTGTTTATGCAAATAGTATTAGGAGTGTGTTGATAAAGTATTTTCTGGAAGCAGTGGGGCTTGCCCCACTGTGGCATATCAAAGACTTACACGGGGTCAAGACCCCGTGCTTCCAAAACATTTGACTATTTCAACAGTCTCTTAGGAGCCTGCCAGAAAAAGTATTGATCAGCCATCCCACGGGTTAACCCGTGGGTTCGATACAAGCCATAACTCCTATATTATCTATGTATTAGCTCATACCGATCTTTAGCCCCCTTAGAAAAAGCAGGGTTGTTTCATTCTAGCAAGAGGCACAACT
>CAZSWR010000124.1:0-7300 GCA_964610885.1 uncultured Hyphomicrobiales bacterium
TTTTTCATTTTGTATCTCCTGTAAAAACTCTTGGAAATCATCTTCTGTCCAATCGTCCATTTCGTCTATCAAATCGGTGGGGGTCATATCCCCGGAAAGCAGAGACAAAGATTGGTCAGTATTTTCAGCAATATTTTCGATAAATGAGTATTCAATTTCTTGGCTTAGCCCTTCTTCGTCGGCCAAATCGGCCAGGTCGCCCGATACGAGTTCCGGCAGGGCGCATTGGAGCATAACCGAATCGATATCGTCGGCAGAGGAAACGTTTTCGATAATGGCTTCAGCGTCGCTTTTGCTGAAAGTGGCGTTTCCTTCGGTTGTGGTTGCATCGTTCCGAAAAATAAATACATAAGCCACGGTGAGCAGCGCCAGGGCGGGGATTGCAAAGCGGAAAGATGTGCCCAGGCTGCGTTTGGATTCTGAGCGTTGGCGGAGCCGGCTGTTCACCGAAGGCCCAAGGTTCCGGGTTCGTTCCGACGAAATTCTGTTAATGTCGATTCGTTCCATTCGGGCGAAAACGGCTCGCGTATCTTTTATTTCCTGCGCTAAGTCTGGGAAGTTGGCCACCGAGCGGTCGAAGATTTCGACTTCATCGGCTCCGAGCCGGCCGAAGATATAGTCCGGCAGTCGGTCTTCCATTTCTTTTCTGTTGTATTGCGTTTCCATGTTCGCCTCGATTCTTTTCTGTGCTGTGGTCAGTCTGCAAATTCATTTTTAAGTATATCGGCAATTTTCCTCACGGCCTGAAAGTAGTTAGCTTTCAATCCGCCGACGGATGTGCCGAGCATTTTCGAAATTTCTTCGTACGAAAGCTCGTCGAAATAGCGCAGGGCGAAAGTTTCGCGTTGCTTTTCGGGCAGCTTTTTCAGTGCTTTTGCGAATTTCAGCTCGAAGTCTTGGTTTTCAAATCTTTGTTCGGGCGTCGGAGCGGTGTCCGGCCTTTCGTAGGATTCTTCGATCGGGTAGTCTTTCGCCCAGAATTTAAGGCGCCTTTTGCGTAGCATGTTCGTGCATGTGTTCACTGTGATCCGGTAGAGCCAAGTTTTAATGCTGCTTTCGGCGCGGAACTTGTGCAAATTCTCGATAGCGCGGATGAAGACTTCCTGCGCTGCGTCGTCCGCATCGTCGTACGAGCCGAGGTAGCGCAATGCCGAAGCCCACACGAATTTTTTGTATTTGTGTATCAGCGACGCGGCTGCCGGTTCGCGATTCCCCGCGGCAAATTCCTTCAGTATGTCTTTATCGGTTTCTATTTGCAATGCACAAGTCATTTAGTTCTTCGTCTGCTATTTAAACTTCAGCACTCTTCGATAGGATAGACATCGGAGAGTGCCGAAAGGTTTAAATAAAGACTAAACGCGAAGGGATTTATTTCGAGATGTCAAGAATTTCGAACTGGGATTTGCCGGCAGGCGCTAAGATTTCCACCACGTCGCCAATGGTTTTGCCCATAAGAGCTTTGCCGATTGGCGAGGTTACCGAAAGTTTCTTCTTCTCGAAATCGGCTTCCTCGGGGCTGACGAGTGTGTATTCCAATTCCATTTTGTTTTTCAAGTTTTTCAATTTCACATGGGTTAGAATATATACTTTGTCGTTCGGCAGGTCTTCCGGTTTGATGACCTGTACGCGGCCGAGCGTGCGTTCCAAATTGTTGATTTTAATTTCGAGCAATTCCTGCTCGTGCTTTGCTGCGTCGTATTCAGCATTTTCCGACAAGTCGCCGTGCGAACGTGCTTCGGCGATTTTCATAGCAATTTCCTTGCGTCCGTGAATCTTTAGGTCGCGAATTTCCTCTTCGAGTTCCTTCACGCGGTCGAAGGTCATATAAACTACTTCGCTCATGATAAATCCTTGTATGTTAAGTAAATAATTTCTACAGTTATTTTTTCAATATATATAAAAAGACACACCCGAATTCCCTTTTCGGGATTCCGGAGTATCAATCTATAGAGTCAATATTTTTCAATTATAAATAAAAAATAAAGCCGAAATAATCAAACGGCTTTATTGTATATTTTCCCTAACGCAAATATAGTAAGTTTATTTTAAAAAACCTAATTATTACATCTCTTTCCGTTCAAAGCGCGTTTCGGTGGCCACGCCAAAGCGGGCGGTGCAATCCCGAAGCGGAATATCAATTCCCGCCAGCAATAACGAAAGGCCCCCAGAAATACGGTTCTGGATACTTTTCCTTGATTTTCAATTGGGCTGAGCGGAACGCATCTTGGAGAGACGAGCCTTTCAGCCATTGGGCATAGAATTCGTTCATTAGCTCTTGGGTGGATTCGTCGTTCACAGTCCATAAACTCATGATCACAGCCTTTGCTCCGGCCACGCGGAATGCGCGTTGCAATCCGAAGACGCCCTCGCCGTTGCGAATATCGCCGAGGCCCGTTTGGCATGCGCTGAGGACGACCAGATCCGTATTTTCGAGCGAAAGGTTCATTGCGTCGAAGGCGGTCAGCACTCCGTCGCCTTTCTTGCCCTCGGCCAGCGAGGATTCGGCGCCGCTAAAGAGCAGGTACGACCGAAGAAGAGGATTCTCGCAGCCGGACGTCATCAAGCCGCCGAAAAGAGTGCGTTTTTTACTGTCTATGTTTTGCTCGAATACTCCGTGGGTGGCGATGTGCAGCAGCCTGGGCGATTGCAGCTCGGTAATGTTCTTGCTCGTTGCCTTGTCACCGAGGAAAAGGTCGGCAGTCCAGCCGTTTGCGTTCAGCATCGTGTCGATTCTTTCGACCTCGACTTTAGTGAATGGCAGCGGATCCAATCGGACAGAACGCTCGGAGGCCGGTTTGGAATTGAGCGAGAAGTTAGGATTGCCGAAAAGAGCTGCCGTGCGCGATGGGCCGGCTTCGGCTGTTGGTTTCTCCAAGAGTTCGCGGCTGTTGTTCAGCAAAACGATTTCCTGGCCATCGATGATATAGCTGCCGTCTGGCCTGAGTATCGTGTTCAGGTTCAATTGGTTAAAGATGCCATCGAGCGAAACGTAGAGTTTCTTGTATTTGGATGTGATGGCGTCGATAGCGCTCCAGAACACTTTGTATGGCTCGTTGTCCAACTGGTTTTCGATTCTGGATCGGATGATGTTCTTATAGCTATTAATATATTTATGCTCCAATTGGTAGCCGTTTTCGATAACTACTATCATGGGTTCGTTTTTCGTTTCGGCCGTGAGCACGAGCGCGCAATAGAAGACCGAATCTGTCCATCTGTTTTGCCAGAGCGGGAATCGGACGATTTCGACGACTGCCTCCTGGGGCGAAAGAGTTGCCTGAATATCTTTCCAGGAGTATTGGCGGAAGTTTTCTGTGTCGAATTTCTTGGTTTCTCGCGACAATTCGATTTCGAGTTTTCCGATTTCATCGCTCAGTTCGGAAATTTTTGCTGTGTCGCGCGGATTGTTGCAAAGTGTGGAGCTGAGTTTGTTCCGAAGCGATCGCCATTCATTGAATTGTTCGATTGCCTCGTCGTCTCCGCTGGCCAGCACTGCTCGGTTGCGGCGGAGCGAATTGCTGAGCAGCATCGATTTCGTTGCGATGTGGAAATCGTACATATCACAAAGTATGGCCGGGTTCTTTTCGTAGCGAGAAAGGGCGTAATTATTGAAAATATTGGCTCTGTCCTTTGCCGCGAAATAGAACTGTGCCTTGTCCCCATCGGAAAGGAACGGGAAATAGTCGTTAATTTGTTTTGTGTACAGGACAAATGCTTTGTGATAATTTGTATCGGCCTCGGCCAACATGCCTTTGTTTCGTTGGATGCCGGCCAGGATGTGCAGGCTGGAGGCATAGCTCGGATGGCGTTCGCCGAAGAGTTCGCGGTATAGCTTTTCGCCAAAGACAGCGTATTGCAGGGCGCGGTCGTATTTGCTGAGGGCGGAGTTGACTGCTGCCCGCGCCACGATGACATCGCAATACAGAAGCGTGCTTTTGTACGAAGTGGCGAGCAAATCCTCGGCCTTGGCCAAGAGTTCGTCCGATTTGTAGAAATTGCCCTTCTGCCATTCGACGACTGCCATCGAATATAGCACGAGTCCGCGGTCGAACGGGGTGGAGGATTCGGATTTTTCGATGTTCCGATTGATAGATTTCAGCAAAGTATCGGCCCGGGCCTCTTGCCCGAGTTTAATCAATACCTCCGAGAGCTGCAAAGCGCATTTTTGCACTTCCACACGTTCGTCCGGCATGTTTTTTCTGAGTATCCGCAGCGCTGTTTCATAACATTTCTGGGCGTCTTCGGTGGCCCCAAGTTTCTCGCGCAGCACGCCTTGGTTCATAAGCGAGCGGGCATACGAAGGGCTTTCGGCGCCGAATATTTTGGCTTTCGCCGGCAGCAACGTGGCGAACAAATCAGAGGCCCGTTCCAGCTCGTCGATTTCGAGGAAGGCGTTGGCCAGATTGTGCACAGAAATCAAATAGCTGGAGTCCGATTCGCCAAGTGTGTTCTTTTTGATTTCGATCGAGCTGCTGAGAAATTCGGTCGAATTGTGGAAGCCGCCGCGCATTTGCTCGGAAACGGCTAAGTTGTTCAGCGATTTGGCGCTCGAGAGGCTGGCCGTTTCGCCAAGGAGTTTCTTGAGTTCGTATGAACGCTTGTAATAATTGGCTGCGTTCTCGAAGTCCCCCTTGCAATAATAAATCTCGCCGGAAATATCGAGCGCTTTAGCGTATTCGATTGAATTCACCCCGAACTTCGATTCGGAAACAGAAAGCAGCCGCTCGGCGCATTCCATAGCTCGGTCGAAATCGAAATAGTTGATGAGTGCTAATGCTGAATCCACCAATGGGCGCCTCATCTGGGGCACTGAGTCGGCGCGGCCGGGCGATTGCGCATTCGAGGCCGATGGGAATGATACTATGGCAACAAAGAGTGCCACTTGTATAAGATGTTTGGTTGTTTTCATAGTACTGCCGGAGTGATTCTACTTTTTTATGTCAAGATAAATATATAGACGTGCAAAATACTTGTTTTTGTTTAAATTTCAAAGTAATATTGCCAACGGATTTGGAACAAGTTTGATAGATGTTTGTATGACCCTTGGTTTAATTGATTATTTGATAGTCGGGCTTTATTTTCTTTCCCTGATAATTATCGGCGGAATCGCTTCTCGCGGGGCGCGTTCGAGGCCGTCGAAGTCTTCGTTCCTGCTGAACGGGCGGCAGATTACGCTTCCCATTTTCGTGGCAACGCTCGTGGCCACTTGGTACGGCAGCATACTCGGCGTTGGCGAATTTGCCTATCGCGATGGGATTGTGGAATGGCTCTGCTTGTGCTTTTTCTATTATATATCGGCTTTGGCTTTTGGCTTCTTTGCGGCGGGGAAGGTGCGGCGATTCAATTTCTACACAATTCCCGAGCAAATCGCTGCCAATTATGGCTCGGCTGCCGGCACATCGGCGTCTGTCATCGTACTGCTGCTCACGATTCCAGCATCGTATGTGCTGATGTTGGGCGTGCTCGTCCAGCTTTTCACCGGTTGGAGCATAGAAATGTCTTGCGCCGTGGGCGCAATTATTTCATTTGCATTCTTGCTGACCGGCGGTTTCCGCGCCGACGTACTGACCAATACAGTGCAATTCGTGCTGATGTACCTCGGTTTCGGTGTGATGGCATATTTCCTGCTCACGGCGCTTGGGTCGCCCTCGGAAATGCTTGCACGGCTGCCCGAGAGCCACAAAACGCTCACCGGCGGCTATTCGTGGCAATACATTGTGTCGTGGTTTGTCATCTCGCTACAGACATTTGTAGATCCGAGCTTCCATCAGCGGTGCGCCGCAGCGAAAAGCCCTGACGTGGCCCGCCGTGGCGTGTTTATTTCTGTCGTGTGTTGGATTGTTTTCGATTTGCTGACGCTATCGGCCGGGCTGTACGCACGGGCGTATTTCGATATAGAGAATCCCGTAATGGCTTTCCCAATGCTCGCTGAAGGAATCCTGCCGGTTGCCGCCAAAGGACTTTTCGTAACGGCACTGCTTTCGGTGGTGATGTCCACCTTGACGAGCTATTTCTTCATATCCGGCGCCACAATCGGGAACGATTTGCTTCCGTCGCGGCTTTCCGAAAGGTTTGGGCGGATATTGCCGCTTCGATTGGGGCTGGTGATCGCAGGCGTTCTGGCAGTGCTCCTGGCCTTGGCGATCCCATCGGCAATTGATTTAATATATAAAACCTCTTCGATTGCAGTGCCCGGGCTGATTGTCCCGCTAATGTTCACGTTCACTCGGCACTACAAACTGCGCAAGGGCAGCGCAACGGCCATAATGACTGCTTCGTCAGGGATTGCGCTCGTTTGGACTCTGCTCCGGATGCTTGGGCAAGGCTGGGAGTATCCGCTCCGAGCCGTCATCGATTCGTTCGAGCCGATGGTGCCGGGCATAGTTGTCGCATTCGTGCTGGGCCTTGCCTTTGCCGAAAGGTCGGATAAAATTGTTGTTTCAGAATCAGAATAATTCAAGATGAAAGAAAAAATCGTAAATATTCCAAATGCCCTGACGGCTGTCCGGCTTCTGCTTGCTTTCCCTTGCGCCTGGTCGATTTACACAGGGAACTACACAGCGGCAATTGTTATTTTCATAGTTGCATTCCTGACTGATTTCCTCGACGGGACGATCGCGCGCCGCTACAACCAATCGACAGAATTCGGACGTATGCTGGACCCGATTGCCGATAAAACATTTGTCATACTGGCTGTGCTCACGATTTTCCTACGCGGATTGGTGCCGGTTTGGTTCCTCGGCGTTATCATCGGCCGCGACGTCTTGATCCTTTTGGGCGGGCTGTACGCAATGCGCCGGATTCACGTCGTGATCCCATCGAACAATTACGGCCGCGCGGCAGTGGTTACGATTGGGCTTTCGCTGATGGTGGCCCTTTTCGAGCTGACCGAAATACTGCCCTACGCAATGGCTCTGGCTGTGCTTATGTCAGTGCTTTCGCTTGGCGTCTATGCCGTTGGCATGGCGCGCAGGTTGTCGCAATCGAGTAAAGAGTCTGAGATGTGATTTATGACAAAGCCATACTACCATTCCAAATGGTAGTAGGACTAAGATCGCTGATGTAATTGAAATAAATAGATATGCGATGATTCTAAATCGTACTACCACTCGGGAAATGGTAGTACGATTATTAAAATAACTATACCTACGCTTTGCCGTAGTAGGCCCGAAAACAAGTGAATTCCAAGAAATCTTGAAACGGTATAGAAAAAAAACTTGCATTTTTTTTATTTTTATACTCGTATATTTGATAATTGAGATAGTAATTGTTCGCGCATTTTGCTCTATAAGTGCTTTTATAT
>CAZSWR010000125.1:0-7189 GCA_964610885.1 uncultured Hyphomicrobiales bacterium
TTCTGTTGTTCAGAATGTTCTGCCTGTCAACATTAGAATTTGTTAAATCTCTCATCTCTACTCTCCCTCCACTATCTTTATTTCTTCTTCGCTGAGGCCGTAGAGCGCATAGACCAAGCGGTCGATCTCGGCCTCTTGTGCGCTCGTGTCCACAGTTGGGTCGGATTGCTTGATCTGCTTAACCATAAATCTCTTTTATCATGCTCATTTGATGACCTATATCAGGAAGTTGCTTGGTATCAATTGTAAGAGTTCCATCTTTTTGAAGAAACGCATTTTCTTTTTCAAGGCTTTTCAAACGATGCGTGCTACTTCCGACCAGATAATTCCACAATATACCATTATAGAAAATATTGTATTGTCTAAATCCTTCAATTCTATTGCCTTCACTTGCGTATAATAAGTCTTTTACTGGTGAGTTATCTAATTTTAATAAAAACAAGAGACATGGATATTGCCATTCTTTTCCCGGATCTTCAGTAATTAGCATCAGTCTCAATCTCTCAATGTGTTTGTTTCCAAGTTCCAAATGAAGTATTTTATTACTTGTTATTGCACATCTCCATAAGACTGACAATTGAAATAATCTGAATTTTTTATAGTCGACTTTGATTCGATAAAATTCTGTATCGATATTGTCTATTTCTCTATTTAATAGCTCATAAACGTATTTTTCCCAAACAGATAATTTATTCTCACAGCTGCTACATAATAAATCCTCTCTAATTCCTTTCTGCATATTTGATAATTCTAGTTCAGCCCCTTTTTGAACCTTAATTGTTGGAAGTCTCCTGTTATTTTGATGCTTATAGGAATAAATACCTTTATAACCCCATTCAGGTATTATATGAGATTTACATAGATCTGTATCTATTTGGCATAATTTACAAATTCCTTTCATATTTCTCAGCTTCCCAATGGAACGGTTCTTCCAAAGATACTTTCAAATTCAAGCATTGCTTGATCGTGATAGTGCTTTATTGCTTCAAAAAACTCTTCAACTGAATTTGCAATAACATACAAAATATTGTTTTCATCGCTACAATCAACGGGAATTCTAATTGGGAATTGTGAATATTTTTCTTTATCGTTTTTTATTCCAATCAGCTCATAGGAATATTTTGTAATAACAAATCCAAGCCCCCAATATTTATCCTTCAAATGATAATAGAGCTTTCTCTTTTTCTCCGAAAGTTTGTCTACCAACTTTGTTACTCTTGAATTAATTGGCTCAGTGTAATCAGTTAATAATTCAAAATATTTGCGATTATACAACATTATATTTTGGAAATATTCTTGCACGTATAGATTATTGAATTCATGCCAAGTTAGAAGCTTAATATTTGTCTTTTCAGCTGCTTCAAAACTACCACTCTGAAAACCGTTTTTTGAAATAATAAATCCAATATTAGCTCCTGAACCTTCAACAACTGTTTTAAAAGAATGAACTACATCCTTGGGAACATTGGATTCCCAGTTTTTACATTCTACAATGATAGTTATTTCAGGGATGGAGTTTTTATTGTGAGCATATACATCTACTTCTTTTGAACCTCGTGTAAGTATTATTGAATAAGGAGAATGTGTTTCATGCCCAATCATTCTAAAAACGTCAGCAACCTTGTTTTGAAGGTCTACCCAATTCGTTGGTTGATTTTTATAAATCATTTATTATTCCTCCGCATCAAATTTCTTATTTTCTTCTTGGCTCATGGAAAATTAATTATCCACTATCCTTATTTCTTCTTCGCTTAGGCCGTAGAGCTTGCGGGCGGGGCGGCCTTTGGTTTCAACAAATATAATAAATAAAACTCTGAAATTTTATGAATTCTGAAAAGGAATGTACAGACAAGGCATGCGTATGTTCAGACAAGGCATGCCTTGTCTCTACACGGTAATGAATGAAAATTTGTGAACTGAAAAAATAATTTGAATTCACGCAAATCGTTTATATATTGTAGTATTAGTTCCGTACAACATAGAAGCGAAACACCATGACGCACGAAGACCTAAGCCAGAAGGACGAACGCCAGTTGCAGAGGGCAGTTTTCCGGGCGCTATCGGAGCCGTCCACCGTCCGCCGCACCCTGCGCGGCCGCCGCTTGCAGATACTTTCGCCCGGGGTGCTGAACCGAAACGAAGGCCCCGACTTCCTCGAATCGGCCATACTGCTCGAGGGCGACGTCGTGGTCGGCTCGAGCGAATACCACCGCGACGGCGCCGACTGGGAACGCCACAACCACTCGACTGATCCGAACTATGCCGACTTGGTCCTGCACATCGTCAACAGCCCCAGCGCCGGCGCCGCATCGCATCCGTTCGAGACTCTGGTCGTACCGTTCGGCGAGTTGGCCCTTTTCCTGGACGAGGAAAGGCGGCCGCCATCGCTCGATTACGAAACCGCCGAGGAATTGCAACACTTCGCGCTGATTCGCCTATTGCGGAAGACTGCCGCGGCCGATGAGGCCCGCCGGATCAATGGAGAAATGGGTGCGCTCAGGCTGCTCGTGGCCGGATTCGTCCGGAAGTACATGGAGCGGAGGAAGCGGCCCGTCTATTCTCCGGCGGAGCTTGGTGCCATCGTTACGGATCTGCCGAACACGATAATGGGGCAATTCATAGGCCAGCTGGCCGAGGGCCGCCAGTCACACATTCCCGACAGGCTCCACGCGCTGATGAAGGATCCGCTGGAGGGCATCGGCTCGCATTTGCGGCGCGAGATCATCCTGAATTGCGTACTTCCGCTCGCGCTGGCCGTATCGGACGAGGAAGCGCGCATTTCCCTTTTCCTGTGGTATTGGTCCACTCCTTCGGTGGGCAGCTACGGCGTGCTGAAATCGAAATTCCCCGACCTGCCGCAGAATTTCCTCTGGCAGCAGCAGGGCATGCTCGAGTACCTGAAGGACCACGGCAAGAAGGAAAACGCCACACGCAGCTCGATCAAAAACTATGGCTTCAGCGAGGTGCTAAGCTTCTACAAATCCGGCAGAAGCCCTTTCATGGAATAACAACCCATCGTTCAAAAATCACATAGTTGTTTTTGCAACTGCAAATCAACGAAGCAAATTCACAGGATTTATGCTTGCGGGGGCAGGCTTATATTTTCACACAAAAACAATTGATTAAGCCCTTTTATTTTCGTATATTTGTATTTTGTGTTTATTGCCAATTCTATCGGCTAAATGCAAAATTGAAAATCGTAAGGTGTTGTTGCAAATATAAAGGCTCGGGCCAATGAAACTGTCGGAATTTAAATACAATCTGCCACGTAACGCAATTGCCAAATTCCCTGCCGACCCCCGTGATTCGTCGCGAATGATGGTCCTACACCGCCAAACCGGCGAAATTGAAGATAAAAATTTCAAGAACTTCCTCGACTATATTCACAAAGGCGATTCGATCGTCGTGAACAATACCAAAGTATTTCCCGCCCGCCTCTACGGCAAAAAGGAAAAAACTAATGCTAAAATCGAGGTTATGCTGCTTCGCGAATTGAAAGCGGAGGACAGAATCTGGGACGTACTCGTCGAGCCTGCGCGAAAAGTGCGTATCGGCAACAAAATCTATTTCGACAACAATAAGTTCTATTGCGAAGTAATCGATAACACGACTTCGCGCGGACGCACAGTCCGCTTCAGCTACGACGGCAATTTGTTCAAAGTGATCGAGAGAATCGGCGAAATGCCCCTGCCCACGTACATCAAACGCGACCCGGCGGAAATCGACAAAACCACCTTCCAGTGCGTTTTTGCCGACGAAGAACAGCTTTCGTCCATCTCGCCGCCGAGCGCCGGGCTGCACTTCACAAAGGAAATGATCAAGGAAATCGAAAAGAAAGGCGCGAAAATCGTCCCGATAGTCTTGCACATCGGCCAGGGCATCTTCGAGCAAATCGAAGTGGAAGACCTGACGAAACACCGTATGTATTCGGAGAATTTCCACATTTCGCGCGAAGCAGCCGAAACAATCAACAAATCGCTTCGTAACAAGAAGAACGTTATCGCCGTCGGGTGTTCCGTGGCGCGCGCGCTCGAGGCCTCCGTGCTCACGAGCGGGCAGGTGAAGCCGAACAAAGGATGGACAGACAAATTCATCTATCCGCCGTTCGAATTCAAAATCGTTAGCGCAATGCTGACGAATTTCCATCCGCCTGCGTCGCCTTCGTTGCTGATGGCGGCTGCTTTCTCGGGCAAGGAAAACATGTTCAAAGCATACAAACGCGCTGCCAAAAGCGATTACCGCTTCTTGGTCTATGGCGACGCATTCCTCGTTATGTAGGGCAAACACGCGGTTTCGCATATGTTGAAAATAATATTTAAATATTGATTATATCGTAGGCACTCCTAATTTTATATCGGGTAGTGCCTTTGTTTTTTTTATAAAAGGTAAACGCTTATGGAAAATAATTGTAAACCCAAAGAGCAAATGGAAAAATTGCTCTCGGAATTCTCGGCACCGAGCTACGACCAATGGCGCGAAGAAGCGGAAAAATCCCTTAAAGGCAAACCACTCGACAAACTCGTAACCAAAACCTACGAAAACATCGACGTGAAGCCACTTTACAGAAAAGAAGACCTCGTTGGCCTTCCTCACCTCGAAAACCAAATTCCCGGCGAGTTCCCATTCGTTCGTTCGGCCAAACCGCAAGGATACCGCGGCGGCGCGTGGCAAATCGTCTCGGAGTATAAATACCCGACGCCCGAAGAAAACAACGAAGCTATCAAGCTCGACTTGAAGCATTGCCCATCGGCAATCAGAATTCACCCGGACAAAGCCAGCATACTCGGCGAAAATCCCCAGACAGCAGACGTCGATCTGTTCGGCACTTATGGCACGAATATTGCCTCCGTGGCGGACTTCGATACAATGCTGGCCGGCGTGGACATCACGAAAACGCCGATCCACATCTACACCGGTCGCCGCGCAATGACCTTCGCCGCCATGTTCCGCGCATACTTGGAGAAAAACGGCATCGCCGCCGACCAAGTCTCGGGAGCAATCGAATTCGACCCGTTTGGCGTCTTCGAGAAATGCGGACACCTGCCCTCGGACGAGAAAGTTGCCCTGGACGAAATGTTCCACCTGCTGAAATGGGGCGAAAAGAACCTTAAGAACTTCACGACAATCGAAATCCTCGCCTCGAACTATCGCGACGCCGGATCGAGCGCCGTCGAAGAACTCGGTTTCGCATTTGCCCGTGCGGTATTCTACATCAAAGAGATGATCGCCCGCGGTGCCGAAATCGACGAAGTGGCACAGAAAATCCGCTTCTCGCTCGGCATCGGCCAGACTTTCTTCATGGAAATTGCGAAATTCCGCGCAGCCCGCATGGTTTGGGCCAAAATCATCAAAGAATTTGGTGGAAATGCTGATTCGCAAAAACTTAAGATTAATGCAGTTACCGAAATGTCGAACATCACCCGCTTGGACGCTCAGGTGAACTTCCTCCGCACGTCCAGCGAATCAATTTCCGCCATCATCGGCGGCACGGACAGCCTCCGCGTGGCCCACTACACAGACGGCTTCGGACTGCCCGACGATTTCGCACGCCGCATCGCAAAGAATACGCAAATCGTGCTCCGCGACGAATGCAACCTGACCGACGTAATCGACCCGGCAGCCGGATCGTACTTCGTCGAAGCGCTTACTGCTGAAATCGCACAAAAGGTTTGGACGCTCTTCACAGACGTCGAAGCCCGTGGCGGATACCTCTCGGCAATCAAAGAGGGATTCATCCAATCCACAGTGAAAGCAACTGCTGCCGCCAAGGTCAAAGCCCTCGCATCGCGCAAGGACGTACTGGTCGGCTCGAATAAATACTCGAACCTTACGGAAAAAGCACCCAACTTCGTAGCATTCTGTACGAAGGACGTGGCCGCGAAACGCAGACAAGCCATTAAAGATTTCGTCGGCAAACGCGACGAAGCCAAGGCCCAAGCAGCTCTCGGCGAATTGGCCAAATCCGCCAAAGCAGACACTCGCGACGTCTTCGAACGCGCCACAGTGGCCTACCTGGCCGGAGCAACAATCGCCGAAGTGGAAGCAAGCGCGGTCTATATTACAGAGAAAACTCCTATCGCTCCGGTCGAACCGGTTGCCAAGGCATTGGCCTTCGAGCAATTGCGCGCCAAAGCCGACGAATACAGAAACAAAAACGGCGAACTCCCGAAAGTCTTCCTTTCGAACATGGGAACAGTTGCCCAATTCAAAGGCCGCCAAGACTTCTCGATGGACTTCATGAAAGTTGCCGGTTTCGAATGTATCGAAAATCTCGGCTTCCCGACGCCCGCCGAGGCAGCAAAGGCATTCGCCGAATCCGGTGCAAAAGCCACGGTTATTTGCTCCACAGACGACAACTACGAATTAGTAGTCCCGGAACTTGCCGGATTAATTAAAAAAGCATCGCCTTCGGCTAAGATCATCCTGGCCGGATACCCGACTGAGAAAATTGACGAATACAAAGCCGCCGGCGTGGACGAATTCATCCACGTGAAGGCAAACGTCGTCGAGGTGCTGTCGCGCCTCCAGTCCGATATGAAAATTGCTTAGTCATTAATTGTACGGAACAAAATGGAAATCTCGAGAATAGAAATCAAAGCAAACGGAATATCGCACCCGGCAGCCCGCATTTTCCGCGAGGGTAGCCGAGGGACGGCTCTTCTGCTGCATGGCTTCGGAGGCAACAAAGAAGAAATGCTCGGGCTGGGCTGGCGGCTGGCCGAATTTGGTTTCGATTCCGTTTCGGTGGACATGCGCGGCCACGGCGAAAACAACTCACCAATGAACAGCGAATTGGTGGCGGACGCCAACGCACTCGCTGCGGCGATTCGCTCTGACAAACCTGTCATCGCAGTCGGGCACTCGCTCGGCGGACGCATTGCATTGCTCTCCGAGGCGGATATCCGCATCGCTATCTCTCCTGCAATCGGCAATAGCTTTTCGCGGGAATTGCAGCAAATGATTAATTTCATGCGCCGCTACCGCGTTGCGGAGAATTCCGAAGACGTATTCTCGGTCCTGGACGAAATGCCCAACATTACGGAACTGGACACGAATCGGGATTTCATCGTGTTCGGTTCGCGGGACGTGCCCGAAATCATGGCGCGCTGCCGCGAAATCGCTGAAACCGACAACGTCCGTACAATCGATATGGCTCAGCATGGCGATATCTTTCTTTACGAAAAAACTT
>CAZSWR010000126.1:0-7173 GCA_964610885.1 uncultured Hyphomicrobiales bacterium
CATTCTGAGGCGCAGGCGAAGAATCCATATTCTTTGGATCCTTCACTTCGTTCAGAATGACTAATGTTTCCTCGTCATTCTGAGGCGCAGGCGAAGAATCCATATTCTTTGGATCCTTCACTTCGTTCAGGATGACTAATGTTTCCTCGTCATTCTGAGCTGCAGGCGAAGAATCCATATTCTTTGGATCCTTCACTTCGTTCAGAATGACACTTATGAGACAGCCCCTATAAAAATATCATCCCATCAGCACATCTGCTAATTAACTAATCCGATTGGAACCCGCCCCTACATAAAAAAAGGCTTCCTTTTGGGGAAGCCTCGAAATTTTAGTGGTCGTGGTCGCAATCAGGACCGTGGACGTGGCCTTCTTCCTCGTAATCGTCGTCGTCGTCGTCCATCATGCCATAGGGCGTTTCTGTGTCGTCCGGGAATGGCACTTCGGTCGTTACGGCGAAGTCGAGAATAACATCGAAGAATTTCTTCGAAAGGATATAACCCTGGAAGTTCTCGTTGTTCTGAAGCTCTTTGCGAATGGCTTCGGCGTCCATTCCGGTGCGCTCTGCCTCGAGTTCGACTGTTTCGTCGTAGTCGTGTTCTTCGACTTCGAGTTTCTCTTTCTCGAGGATTCTTTCCTTGATGACAAGGAATTTAGCTTGGCGGATGGCCTTCGGCTCGAGGTATTCGCGGAACGAATCGACAGTGAACTGCTGATTGTCTTGCTTGATGCCCATTCTCTGTTTGATTTCGGCGAGGTCGTCTTCCATAATCGTACGGAGAAGTGCTTCGGGGACGTCGAATTCGTGCATATCGACCAACTGGTTCACGATGCTGTTTTGCATCAGCTGGCGGCTCTTTTGGTTCCACGATTCTTGCAGGCGGAAGCCGATTTCGTCGCGGTAGTCCTGAGCGGTTTCGAATTTGCCTTCTGTGATTTTCTTGGCCAATTCATCGTTGAATTCGGCGGGAATGCGCTCACTGATCTCTTTAACCGTGCAATTGAATGTATTCATCGGAGCGTTTGGTGCGTTCGATTGGGGCAGTTCGACGTTGAATTCGTCGCCCACTTTTTTGCCCATGAGGGATTCTTTGATTTGCGGGAAAAGAGCTTTGTTGCTCAGGTCTGCATCGAAATCTTGGTTCGTGCCGCCGATAATCGGCAGGCGTGTTTCCTCATCGATATGGGTCAGGTTAACCTTTGCGACAAATCTTTCCGATGTAATTTCTTCGGCCGGGACAAGCTCGCCATAGAAGAGGCAGGCGTCGTCCACGATTTTCTGAATTTCCTCATCGGTAACGGCGTGGACAGGTTCGTCCACTGCGAGGCCGTGGTAGTCCTTCAGCTCGAATTCGGGAATGACTTGGAACAGTATGAAATACTTCACGCCGGTTTCGGTTTGCTCAATTTTCTGCAACACCGGCTGGCCGAGGAAAGTGAGCTTTTGCTCTTTTGCTGCCTTGTTGAAGAACTCAATCGAGCCGTCCTGTAGGGCGTCTGCTTCGATTCGCTTGCCGTAGATCTGTTTGACCATCTTCAGCGGGGCCTTGCCCTTGCGGAATCCTTTGATTTCGACTTCTGGCAATACGTCTGCGTATGCCTTGTCGATAATCGGCTTAATTTCTTCGTTGGTAACGGAAATTTCTATTTCGCGTTCGCAACTGTCGATGATGTTTATTTTTGTTTCCAATTCATTAACCCTTTATTTTTTAATTCTTTTAAGTGCGGATGGGGAGACTCGAACTCCCACGAGTTTCCTCACCAGATCCTAAGTCTGGCGCGTCTGCCAGTTCCGCCACATCCGCAAAGATACAAGTTACAAATTTACAAAATATTCCAATACATTACATAATAGAATTTTTTTGCAAGAAAAATTTTGCAAGTGCTTATTACGGACCGATTGCAGTAGGAAAATGCGAGTCGAGAGATCTGTGGAGTGACCCAAAAAGGACGTATCTTCCTATAACGTTTTGTATGGTTACTGTTCAAATCAACCATGAAGCCCCAAATTGAATATTGTCTATTCTGAATGATTGCATGACACACCACCTAACCCCTCTTGTTAGAGGGGGATAAGAATTCTTCTAAATATATTATTAGCGATACATAATTTATTTTTTAAAGGGGGCTGCCTCATAAGTGTCATTCTGAACGAAGTGAAGAATCCATGCCATTCATAAGTCCTTGCTAATAATGGATGTTTCACTTCGTTCAACATGACCAAAAACAGTTTTTCGGACTTTTGAGACAGCCCCTTTAGGGGTGTGTGAATATAACTCAACGAAACATTATGCAGATAATGTATATTTGCGATTCGTTGTTTTAATTATTCAACTATTTACATATCTTCGCCTCACCATCGGATCCCAATCGCATACGACTCCCGTGCCTCCCAACTCTCTACGCCACGCAGATGGTTTTCGCGTTCACGAATTCCTTGACGCCATGGGCCGCAAGCTCGCGCCCGAAGCCGGACTCCTTCGTGCCGCCAAATGGCAAACGCGCATCCGAGCGGACAAAATCGTTGACTGCGCATGCTCCGGCCACGATACCATCTCGAGCAATTTCTTCGGCCTGCTCGGCACAGCCGATGACGGCGCCGCCCAATCCAAACGAAGTCGAATTTGCAAGCCGAACAGCCTCCGCCAGATCCGAGTAAGCAATCACTACCGGGACCGGGCCAAACAATTCTTCCGAAACTGCCGGGCAGCGTTGCTTGGCCGATGCCGCATCGTGCACCAGCAGTACCGTTGCCGGATAGAACCAGCCCTTGCGCTCGGGCAGTTGTGCGCCGCACACGGCAACCGCGCCCGCTGCAATGCTTTCGCTGACTTGCCTGTGCAGATTGTCCCTGAGGTCTTTCCTGGCCAATGGCCCCAGGTTGATGCCTTCGATTGTTGGGTCGCCCATGGTGAATATGCCGATTTTCTCTGCAAGCAACGCGGCGAATCGGTCGGCACTGCCCTTGTGGACGTAAATTCGTTTGGCGCCAATGCAGGACTGGCCTGCGTTCACCATGCGGCTCGTGGCGCAAATCGCAGTTGCTTGGTCCAAATCGGCCGATTCGAGCACAATGTAGGGATCGCTACCGCCCAACTCGAGGACGCACTTTTTCAATTCGGCTCCGGCGCGCGCGGCCACTGCCCTACCTGCTCGGGCGGATCCGGTCAGCGTTACGGCGGCCACTTTCGGATGGCCAATCAATTCGAGCGCCGCGCCGGTATCGATTTGCAGGTTCCCGAACAGTCCCTCGGGCAGCCCGGCATCGAGCAGAATCGATTCAATGGCTTCGCCGCAGGCAAAAGTATTCGGCGAATGCTTCAGCAGGCAAGAGTTTCCGGCCATCAACGCGGGCGCAGCGAAACGAAACACCTGCCAAAACGGGAAATTCCATGGCATGATCCCGAAAATTGTCCCGATGGGCCGGTGGGCGACGTAACTCTTTTTGTACTCTGTCCGTATGTGTTCGTCCCGGAGAATCTCTTCTGCGTTTTCGGCATAGTAACGCGAGACGGATGCGCACTTTTCGGCGCAAGCGGCACCCTGGGCGAGCGGCTTGCCCATCTCCAAGGCCATAAGCCGCGCCAGCTCGTCCTTCCGGGCCACGAGCAATTCAGCTGCCCGATTAAGCACCTTGGCGCGCGCGCCGAACGATGAGAGAGACCAATCCCGCTGTGCCGAAGCGCATTTATCCGCCTTTGCCGATGCTGACGATAAAGATTCGTAGGCGTATTCCCTAATTGGCTCTTCAGTTGCCGGGTTAATCGTATAGAAACTCATTTTTGCTTCCTTTATAATTTATTAATTGGCAGGATTATAATAAACTCCGTCCCCGGTCGGCCGTCTTCCGCCAGATGCGATGGCGAACGCGCCTCGAGCCGGCCGGAGTACCGCTCGACGATTTGTTTGACGATCGTGATGCCCAATCCGGTGCCCTCGATGTTTCGCCTTTTCGACAGAGTGGAGCGGTAGAAATCTGTGAACACCTTATCGATTTCTCCTTCGGGAATGCCCATTCCGCTGTCTGCAACCGAAATCTGAACGAACTCACGATTCGATGCAATACCCACCTCCACGCGGCCTCCAGTTTCGGTGTATTTGTATGCATTCGACAGCAGGTTCGACAGAGCCAAGCGCATCAGTTTCCGTTCGCACGGGTACGAAATGTCCGAACCCGCGATTGAAAACGCGATTTTCTTTTCGTGGAACAGTACATTCATCTCCGAGAACAGTTCTTCGGCAAGCTCACGCAGAGGGACGTCGGCGGTTTGGGCCGGTTCGTCTGAGAGTTTCAATTGCGAGATGTACAGAATATCATTTATCAATCCGATGGCGCCGTCCAATCGGGCTTGGCAGCGCTCGAGCGGATAGATCTGCTCTTTGGCCGGAATGCAAATCGAGCCGTCGAGCATTAGGTTCAAATACGTACCAGCAGCGGCGATCGGCGTTTTGAGGTCGTGCACCACGGAGCGGACGTATCGGGACTTCTCGCGCTCGGCTCCCTCCAATTCGGAGTACGCAAGGGTGAGTTCGTATTCGCGCTGGTAGAGGCTTCGCGCGATTGAATTTGCAAGATAAATACTGATGAAAAGCGTCAGCGAGAAGAACGTGAAGAATACAGCTACATATATTTCATTGTTGTACAATGGCGCCGGAAGCAGGCCATCGATGCCATTGTGCGGGATGATGCCCTTCAGCTCTGCAATCGCAGCAGCAAGTGTCGTCCCGACGACGGCCACCAGCAGCATCATCACAATGCGTCCGGGCAGGATCAGGCTGCCGATTATGATGTGAAACACAAAAAACACATAGAACGGAGTTTCCACCCCGCCTGTGAAATAAATTATTGCGAGCAAGGCCAGAAAGTCAGTGCAAATCTGCAATAGCGCGAACAGCACCCCGTGGAACTTGGCCGACGGATCCCACTTGGCCGGTTGCCGCCGCACTGCGCGAGCGAATACAACGTTGTACGCTAAGATCGTCGCAGAGCAAATCCACAGAGGCAGAGTGCCGGCGCTAATGCCCGCGCCCGCTGCCATCAAGAGTTCCAATAAAGCGGTCAGCCCGGCGAGCATGGCCGCGGCAGCATAGCGCAAATGAATAAGCCAAATATTTCGCTCTTTTATTTCTATCCAAAACCTATCAAATTTTATTCGATCAGGTACTAAATTGAAGATTTCCATAATTTTTCTCGATTCGGCTAAATACATGGAATTTCAAAACGTCAATATAATAAATATGTACGAATTTTTGGAGCGGTAATTGCTTAAATATGTTGGGTTTTGTGATGCTGAATTATTTTTTTGAATTATTGAATTATTTCTGTATCTTACCAATGAGGAAGGAGGCTTGTTTTGAAGCGTATAGTGGTCCCCGAGGAAGTCAAGATCGAGGCTGATACAAAGAAGAAAACCGATTTCGAACTAAGGATTAGTCCCGAAAAAAAGCAAAGGCTAGACGAACTATCGAAGAAGTTCAAGTACTCCGTCGTAGAAATCCTGAAAGAATGGATTAAAAAATAACCCCTCTCATTTCAAACTCTTCAGTATATGATTTGCCCGCGAGACGAACGCCATCTTGGCGCCTTCGGAGTGCTTTGCCAGAAGCAATTTGAGTTCGGGTATCAACTCGGGATAGAATTCAGTCAGTTTATATAGAATAGTAATCGCATAGACCCGGATGGCTTCCTTTTTGGTGCCGGACTCCAGCGCCGTCAGGCAATAGTCCAGAAGTATTCCGTTTGTGCCCTCGTCCTGGGGGTCCAGGTCGGATTCGGCAAAGACACGCATCAGGTTGAACGCGCAGCTTTCGTCCGCTGTGGCCACCAGCGCGTCGAGGATCCTTTGTTTGTACTTTCCGAATGTGGCCGGATACCTCACGATTGCGTAGGAGGCCACTCGCACGGCTCTTTGGGACTTCTGGCCGCAATTCTCCTCGATAAGCTCCATGAGCGGCTCGAAGAGTTGCTTCCTTTCCAGGCAAAGATTCACGCCGGCATCGACGAGCATTTTCGAACTGTCGGTCAGGAATCCGTGCCAGAAATTGCTGCTATTTTGCGATTTTTTCATTTTGTGTCCGGCCATAATGCAGAAATCCCTACCCTGACCCGCCTTCGACGAAGGAAATTCAGGATAGGGATTCCAAATTCGATTATATCATTTTCAGTTCTTTACCGATTTTGATGAACGAAGCAATTGCTTTCTCGATGTGCTCGGTTTCGTGGGCTGCAGAGATCTGCACGCGGATTCTGTCTTTGCCGCGGGGCACGACCGGGAACGAGAACGGCGTAACGTAGATGCCCTCTTCGAGCATACGGTTGGCGAACTCGACGGCGAGGCGCGAACAGTCGGGATATTTTCCGAACATGATCGGTGTGATCGGGTGTTCGCCGGGGATGATGTCGAATCCGGCTTCGGTCATTTTGGCGCGGAAGAGTTTAGTGTTGGCTTCCAATTTGTCGCGAAGGTACGTCGAGGACGAAAGCAAGTCGATACATTTGATTGTGGCGCCGACGACTGCCGGGGCAACTGTATTCGAGAAGAGGTATGGGCGGGCTTTGTTGCGCATCCATTCGATGATTTCGTTTTTGCCTGCGATACAGCCACCGCTTGCTCCGCCGAGTGCTTTGCCGAATGTGGTGGTGATGATGTCGATTTTGTCCATGACGCCGTGGTGTTCGTGCGTGCCGCGGCCGGTTTTGCCCATGAAGCCGGAGGCGTGGGATTCGTCCACCATCACGATGGCGTCGTATTTTTCGGCGAGGGCGGTGATTTCTTTCAGTCGGGCGATGTCGCCGTCCATCGAGAATACGCCGTCGGTGGCGATCATGCGGAAGCGGCAGCCTTGGGTCTCTTTCAGGCAGCGCTCGAGTCCTTTGCCGGTTTTGCCGGTGGCGGAGTCGGTCGTTTCCGTGTCGCTCATGTCCGAGTGGTTATAGACGTAGCGCTGGGCTTTGCAGAGGCGGATACCGTCGATAATCGAAGCGTGGTTCAGCGCGTCGGTGATGATTGCATCCTCGGGGCCGAGCAGCGGCTCGAAAACAGCGCCGTTAGCGTCGAAGCAGCTCGAGAAGAGTATTGAATCTTCCATCCCGAGGAAATCGGCGATTTTGCGTTCGAGCGTTTTGTGGATGTCTTGGGTTCCGCAGATGAAGCGAACCGAAGACAGGCCATAGC
>CAZSWR010000127.1:0-7131 GCA_964610885.1 uncultured Hyphomicrobiales bacterium
AACTATAGCTTCACGAACCTCAGCACTCGGCTGCCCGAATTGCCCGCCAGCTTGAGAAAATACGTTCCCGCAGCCAAATCGGCGACGGGAGCAACGAACTCCGTATTGGGCGCAATTGAATAATTACTCAGAAGGTTCCCCAACAAATCATACACTTCGGCATGGTTGAAATTATCGAGAAGCGTTGAGGCCGGAATCCTAATCTCGTCGGTTGCCGGGTTGGGTTGGATTGCCAGGTCGGCGTTGATGGTTTCTTTGGCGGGGTTCAGCTGAGTTATGGGAAGTGTGTGCGTCCACTCATGGCTTTCGTCGGCCACGACCCAAGAGAAGAGCGAAATTTTTTTTCCTTCGCCAAACCAAGGATTCATGTAATCGACATATTCTCCATCGTAACCGTGCATCACGAGGAAATGGCCGCCACCGCCCGTCCAACCCCAACGGAATATGAAGGGCCTGTCTGCATCGATTTGCTCAATGGTTTGTTCGTAAGTTAGATTGTCGTTGCATGCCAAAGTAACGATTCCGGCGAAATGCTCCAAAATATCCACGATCGAGCCGTCCGAGCCAAACATATAGTTCCAATAGTTGCAGCCCTGTGTGGCGTCCGCGCAGCAATTAACGCTGCCGAAGTCCCTCCAGGAGATCCGAGTGCGAGCGTAATCGGCGATTTCGCATTGGCTGAAGTTTTGGTGGAAATAGGCCATCAGGCATTTCGACGTTGCCGCCCAGCACCATTGGTCTTGCTCTTGCTCGGTGGTTTCCACGTCGAGCGTTCTCTGGGCTTGCGATTGTGCAATTGAAAAAATGATTGCAACAGAAAGAATTAAAAACTTAAATTTCATTTCAAACCTTTTAAATAATCGTATAACATTTCCCTTGTCATCAGGTCGATGCTTTGAATGCCTTTCGGGGGCATTTTTCGCCTGACAGATTCGAGCGGGGCGTAGTAATCAACGTTTTTGATGATCAGGCAGAGGAAGTCGCCCTTGATTTCGTAAACGCGAACCAAGCCGCCGAATTGGGCTTCGGGGAATTTTTTAAGGACAGACTGCACCTCGCGGGCCAAACCCGTGGCGCCGAAATCGACTGCCAGAAGCGAATCGGCAGATTCGGCAAAGGTAACGAACGCACGAAACTCGCCATTGGCCAGAAGCGGATACTGGTGTTCGCGCGATGTGTCCAGCCCGGCGCCATTCCAACGCATGGCGGTAAACTCTTCGCCAAGCGAGGCGCTATCCATTTCGGACCGAGAATCGAATCCGTACTCGGACTCTGCGCCGGCAGGCACCTTCGAGAGAATTTTCTTGAGCTGGCCCGCCTTGTTAGCAGCCGCGCCGTGGTGTGAATCGGCCTGGATTTGCTTCTTCGGCGAAGAGCATCCGAGGGCGACAATTAACAAAGCCAGTATGAGAGTAGTGTAGTATCGCATTGTGCCTGTATCTATCAATATTTCAAACTGCAATATAGACGTTTCTAAATCGTTTTATTGAGCTATA
This sequence comes from uncultured Hyphomicrobiales bacterium, assembly GCA_964610885.1. Lineage (GTDB taxonomy): Bacteria > Bacteroidota > Ignavibacteria > Kapaibacteriales > UBA2268 > CAZSWR01. The sequence goes on from CAZSWR010000127.1 coordinate 1,497, forward strand.
GCTAATTGTGTGTGTTGAAATAGAATTTTTCCGGTAGCAATGGAGTCTGCACATCTGTGGTTATTAAAGTGTTTCGTGGCGGCAAGGCTCCTTTATTTCAATTCACTTGGCAATTCCAGCTGGCCCATTAAAGAATATTCAAAAGCAAATGTTGATAAATGGAAAAAAAAACAGAAACGAATTACTTTCGCAAGCCCACATCGTGGTATATTTCAATAAATGATTGATTGCTATATGGAATTGTGGTATATGAGCAATGATAATGCGTTACTATGAGGAAAGTAGTGTGATATTTTGGTTTCATTTCAAATGGCATTGAGTTTTTTATCTTTGGAAGCGATGAGGATTCTTGTTATTTTTGAATGATTTTTTAGTTTAAAATAGGAAAAACATGCTGAACCGAAAATGCGGTTTTAACATAATGCTTGTGTGCTTTCTGGCCTCAGTATTGTATTCATCGTGCTTGAGCGCGGGCGCTAAGGCCCCGGCAAAAGCGGCGAGTAGCAATTCGATGTACGAGAAACGGAATCTCGGGCCGAATATTAATACAGTTTATGACGAAATCCTGCCCGTCATCAGCCCCGACGGCAAGACACTTTATTATTGCCGACGTTGGCATCCGGAAAATGTAGGCGAGGAGAAGAAAGAAGACATTTGGTATTCGCGGCTGAACCCCGACGGGAGTTGGGCCAAGTCCGTGAACATCGGGCCTCCGCTGAATAACGAATACGGCAATGCTGTTTGCTCGGTTACGCCCGATGGCAACACCTTGCTGCTGGCCGGGGACTACGCCGATGGCAGCGAATTGAAGCATGGCCTTTTACTTTCGAACCGCACAAAGACGGGATGGTCGCAACCGGCACTTATTTCGATAAAAAACTTTTATTACAACAACCAATACATAAGCTACTGCCTTACGAACGACGGATCCAAACTGATTATCGGAATGGAAAGGAACGATTCCTACGGCGGACTGGACATTTACGTTTCGTTTCGCGAGACCGAGACCGAATGGAGCGAGCCGATGAACTTAGGCCCGCGAATCAATACGCCCGAAGACGAGACCTCGCCATTTCTGGCTGCCGATGGTTCCACGATGTACTTTTCGAGCAAGGGCCACAGCGGGTTTGGCGATTACGACGTGTACCTCTCCCGGCTGCAAGACGACACGTGGAAAAACTGGAGCGAGCCGGAGAACTTGGGCGAAAATGTCAATACCCCGCTCGGCGATGCTAACTATATGATTCCCGCCGAGGGCGACTACGCCTATTTCTCATCGAAAACCGAATCTATCGGCGGATGGGACATTTTCCGAATACTAATGCCAAAAGAGGCTCGGCCGAAGCCCGTCGTCATGGTTAGCGGTATTGTATCCAACAAAATGACTAAGGAACCGGTCGGCTCATCGATCACCTACCAAACATTTCCCGAAGGCGAAAACTTCGGCTGGGCGCGGTCTAACCCGTCGAATGGCGAATTCAAAATCGCACTGCCTGCCGGTAGCGTTTACAGGATCCTCGTCGATGCAGACGGATTCGTTACCTCGGCCAAGAATGTGGACTTGAGCAAAATTGAAAAATTCAGCGAGATTACAGAGAATTTCGAGCTAAATCCGGCCGATTCGCTGATCGACGTCGTGCGGAAGCTCGATTTCAACGACCTGAACGAACTGTCCAAGGTACCTGACTACTTGGACATACTCCCCCAGGACGTGCTGCAAAAGGAAATCTTCGATAAATTTACCATCTACTTTGACTTTGGCAAATTCCCTCTCGATGCGAAGTTCTATCCCGGATTGGGATACATCGTGAACATCATGAAAAAGTATCCCGCATTTCGGCTTTCGATCGTCGGGAACACAGACAGCATCGGCAGGCCGGAAAACAATTTGAAACTGAGCGAAAAACGCGCAAAGGCCGTCGCGGAGTACCTCACGAAAAATGGCATCGCCAAGAAAAGAATATCGACGAAGGGCATGGGCCAAACCAACCCGATCGCGACCAACGAAACCGAAGAAGGACGCGGAAAGAACCGCCGAGTAGTGTTCTACGTATTGAAGAAGTAGTATTGCAGTTAGTTCATATTATCATCTGAATGCACACTGAAGAAGTACAAGATTTGCAACAATGGGGCAAGCCCTATTGCCAAAGTTGCAGTAACTCATTGAAATATCGACAAATCCCCCACCCCCCTTTTTCAAAGAGGGCTAAAGAATAAATTCGCGTAAATCACTGACAGCGATAGAGATAGTGCGATGCTCGAACCCACGGGTTAACCCGTGGGACGGCTGATCAATACTTTTTCAACAGGCTGTTAGAACTTTTTCCGGCCTAAGTCTTTTTTGTAGTTCTTGAGCATCTTGCCGAAGTCCTTGTCCTTACGGCGGCGCTCGGCGACTGACGATTCGAAATAGGATTGTTCCCTTTCCAATCGTTGGTAGTTTTCGAGAGCGCTCTCTTCTAATTCTCTATTGCGGACGGCGGCGAGCACTGCGCAACCCGCCTCGGTGGTGTGCGTGCAATCTTTGAATTTGCATTCCTCGGCCAGGCTGACGATCCGATCGAAAGTAGTTGCAAGCCCGCTTGTGGCTTCGGCGATTCCCACTTCGCGCATGCCTGGATTGTCGATCAGTATGCCGCCATTCTCGAGTACTATCAGCTCGCGGTGGCTCGTGGTGTGGCGGCCTTTGTTGGTGCTCGCGCTGATCGCATCGGTTTTCATTATCTCCCGACCGGAGAGATTATTGAGCAACGTGGACTTCCCCACGCCGGACGAACCCAGCATACAGTATGTTTTGCCTTTTTCGATAATACTCGTGACCGATTCGTAGCCGCCATGGGTAACGTTGCTAATCGCGATGACCGGCACGTCCACGGTTCTCGATTTAATGCTATCCACAATTTCGGCAATTCTCTCTTCGCCGGCCAGGTCCGTTTTGCTCAGTATGACAATCGGGCGCACACGGGACGAATAGCAAATCGTGAGGTAGCGTTCGAGCCTTTTCAGGTTGAAATCGCGGTCGGCTGCTTGCACCAGGAAAGCGTAATCGATATTTGTGGCGATGATTTGCACTTCGCCGAATTGGCCGACTGCTTGGCGCTTGATGGTGGAGAAGCGCGGCAGTATTGAATTGATTATTGCGAAGTCGGGATCGTACGAAGTCAAAGCGACCCAATCGCCGACCGCAGGGAAATCCTCGCGCCCCTCGGCAGAGAATCGCATATTTCCGGTGATTTCGGCATCGAATTCCGATTCGGCAGTGCGGACGACGTATCGTTCCTTGTGTTCGGCCACTACTCTGCCGATTTCGTTCGGGCAGATTTTGTTTTCTAATATATATTTTTCGAGTGAGCTATTAAAGCCCAAATCTTCTAATTTCATGATTCAATCCATTGATTAAATTTTCTATAAAAATACTAAGATGGATTGGCCATTGGGCGAGTTCATGGTTAGATGCTTGGATGAGGCTGTTAGATGGACGATTCATTCCAATCTAATACATAAAACGAGATGTTTTATACGGGACGTTTATTCCAAATCTCCATCCAATCGCTTGGCCGTGCAATTGGATTGAATCCAACCTTTTGATACACGCCATGCGCATCTTTCGTTATTAGTAACCATTGGTAAACCTTCGCCAAGTCGGGGTGATTCTGTATAAACCGAACCATCGCCTGGCCAATCCCTTGTTTCCGAAGACTGTCATCGACAATCACGTCGGTGATATAAGCAAATCGAGTTTTGTCGGAAATCACTCTCGCGTATCCAATTTGTTTGTTATCGCGATCGTACGCTCCGACCAGCAAGGCCGAATTCTGGGCGCCATGGACAATTTCCTCTTTGCTAATGCCGATGCACCAAAAGGCATCTTTTAGCATGTCTGTAATTCTGTCGAAATTCATTTCGCCAAAGCCCGCCCTTAGCGAGTATTCAATTTTACATACAATGTCCATTTTATTCTGCGCTCCGATGATTTTTTGAAAATATTCAGTATTACTCAATCCACAAACGAATCCACTCCCTACGAAATGGAAAAATTTATCAAGTACAAACGCTCCGCAACCCCGATTCAGCAATATTGAATACGAAATCGGAAGCCCAATGTTTCGTGAATTTTGTGACATGAAAAGAATTGAAAGAATGTGTTATTTTGGGGACAATTCAAGCTTCTTGATTCTTGAACAAATTGCGTCAATTGACCTACCAATTTCTTTCGACATTTCATAAGTTGATTTCCTTTGGCGGAATAACTCTTTCAGTTTTGTATCTTCTTCCTTCGTCCATGGCTTCGCAGTATGATAGCTCCATTTTCTCTTATTGCCGGAACTCATTGATTTGACGCAATTGTTCTGGTAAATTACTTTCCCCTCGGCGACCAAGGCATTGGAAAGCGTTAGAGTCCATGCATTGAGAGTTTCGTGCCAACATTTGTATTTATCGAACAGGTTCCAATTGATTTGAATAATTCGATCCAATTGATAGTCCTCGTCGAAGTCGGCAATCAGGATGTATTCGAATCTTTGTTTGCCTTCGTCAGAGGAGTCGGGAGAGTCCAGCCCGAAAAAAGTCAAATACAGACATCCTGAATTTGATTTTATGCAATACCTATCGCCATTGCGGCTGATCGCGTTAATATTCAGCGTGCCGCTCGGCGCTGCCTGTAGCATTGGCATCCTATGCGATTTGTTGAAGTACTCAATCGCCAGGCATTCTCCGAAATCATCGATTAAATCTTTTGTACGAATCACGCCTCTGGACTTCAGCTGCTTGATGATCCCAGCAAAAGTATTGATTAATTCCGTGTTATCTAAATGCTTCAAATCCACACCATTACTCCTCAAATATGAATTCAAACCAAATTGCTATCTAACTGAATAATCTCGCCCCGCTTGTGCCGTCTCGGCGATCGGGCAGTTCAATGCATGCAGCCCATGTGTATCCGAGACTTGAGTATGTACGCGCTTTTCATGTGATCTCTGATTGCCTCAAGAAGTTTTTCGGCGGCTTGCCAGTTTTCCTCGATTGCCGCGACCAAGGCGATTGTCTTGTCGTCTCCTTTTTTCGATTCGTCGTAGAATTCCAGGTATTCCAAGCTAAGCACCGTGGACGGGTAGCGCCGAGGAAAGTACTCGCCCGCGTTAATCTCGTCTTCGTCATCTTCCGGCAGGCAGATCAGGTCTTTCGTGGGGTCGTAGCGCCGGCCGAGCGTATCGATTCCGATTTTGCATTTGCCGGCCAAGTCGAACATTTCGGCCCGGAGCGCGAAATAGTCCAGCGAAGTATCGGCAATGACGACGTATGCGTCCATGTACTGGAATTCTTCCGTTTCCTGCGCAAGGAGGAGAGCCGGCCCGGCCAAGAAAGCCAAGACAAAGATTAGGTGTTTCATGGTTTTCAAGTAGTATTGAGTTAAGGAAAAGAGAGCTTGGTTATAATGAGTTTTGGAATGTTTCAAGAATTCTTTTATTTCTTCTGTTTATTGTATCTATCGTCAGGGATTTATATTGTTTATATTCATCAACAGTTTGAGGCAATGATGGTCGTTGAAAATTGTCAAACGGCAACAAAAACTTAATTTGATTATTCTCATCAATTGTATCCTGTAACAAAAAGAAGTCAATATAACTTTCGAAAT
>CAZSWR010000128.1:0-7124 GCA_964610885.1 uncultured Hyphomicrobiales bacterium
CTTCGGCGAATTGGCCGGCGCCACCGGTTTGTTTTTTGTGGCGATACATTCCGCGCACTTGTTTTTGAATTGTTTCGCGGTATGGCACTCTCGGCTCAACGAATTCGGATTCCACTTTGAAGCGGCGTTCCAAGCGTTGTTTCGCAACGGCAAGGTGCAATTCGCCCTGGCCATAGAGAATGGTCTGGCGAAGCTCTTGGGAGTGTTCGAGTTTGAGGGCGGGATCTTCGATTTCGAGGGCGTGCAGGCCCATACCGATTTTCTCTTCTTCGCCCTTCGTCTTCGGGACAACGGCCGTACGAATGATCGGGTTCGGGAATTGCAGGCGCGGATAGACTACGTCGAAACCTTTGTCGTGCAATGTATCGCTGATTTGTGTTTGTTTCAATTTGACAGTTGCGCCGATATCGCCGGCGACGAGCGTGGGGACTTCGACGCGCTTTTTGCCATTGACGATGAAGATCTGGTTCAATCGCTCGGCCGAGCCGCGGTTGCTATTGATAAGGTCCAATCCGGCGGATACCTTGCCTGTCATCACTTTGAAGAATGTGAGGTCGCCAAGGTGGGCTTCGGACATCATTTTGAAAATGAAAACAGAGTTCTGGCCTGTGGCGTCGAATTTTAGTTCTTTGCCGTTATACTCGGTGTGCGAGGGCATGTCTGCCGGCGAGGGCATAATTTTGAGTACGAACTGGAGGAATTGGTCCACGCCGATATTATTTTTGGAGCTGGCGCCGATGATCGGGAAGATCTGGCGGTTGGTAAGTGCTTTTTTGAAACCGATTTGGAGTTCGTCGTCGGTAAGCGTCCCCTCGTCGAAGAATTTAGTCATCAATTCTTCGTCGGATTCGGCAACGGCTTCGATCAGTTCGTTGCGGTATTTCTCTGCGTTAGCTTTTTCGGCATCGGGGATGTCTTTACGTTCGCCGTGGCCGCCGCCGGCGGGGTACTGGTACATTGCTTGGGAGTACACATCGATAACGGCATTGAATCCGGGTCCGGTTTGGACGGGATATTGCACGACGACTGCCGAGCGCCCCCAGCGGTCGATGATGTCTTGCGTACATTGTTCAAATTTGGCTTGTTCGAAATCCAATTTGTTGATGATGAACATAGCAGGAATATTGTTTTTCTCTGCGTAGTGCCAGCCATTTTCCGAACCAACTTCGAGGCTATTTTGACCGTTTACGAGAATAGCAGCCGTATCAACGACGCGCGTGGCGGAGATCACCTCGCCTACGAAGTCGTTGTATCCGGGAGTGTCGATAATATTTATCTTTATATTGTTCCACTCGGCAAAAAGAGGCGTGGCGTTGACCGATGAACCGCGTTCTTGTTCAATCTCGTTGTGGTCGGATACTGTTGATTTTTCTTCGACAGTACCGCGGCGCGAGATAGCGCCAGCCTCGAATAGGAGTGCTTCTGCAAATGAGGTTTTTCCGGAACCGGCATGGCCAAAGAGGCCTAAGTTCCGCAAATCCTTTGACTCATAAACTTTCATAAAAATATACTCCAAAAGTAAGTTAAATTTATACCATTTACTTAGTATTTACATTATCAATACCAACTAATGAGAATTTGCAATTTATTAATATTTTTTTAATATACGAAGAAAAAAAAATAAAAAAAGCAAAATGTTAAAAATTTTCTTTGTATAGGTGGCGGTGACCGTTTAGATTTAATGAGTAGCGTGATGGGAAATCTTGAAATTTCTAACACTCATCCGATGACTTTTTGGGATATATATTCGAAATTGGCTCGAAAATTCGGTAGTCATAGGTTGAGTTGCAATTAGAACATTCGCTAGTGCGAAATCACTCCTAAGAGCTTGTTGAAATAGTATTGATCAACCATCCCACGGGTTAACCCGTGGGTTCGAGCATCACACTATCTATAGTATTGTCAGTGTTTTACGCGAATGTATTCTTTAGCCCCCTTAGAAAAAGTGGGTTGGGGGATTTCTTGAGATATCAATAACTTATCGCGATGTATGCAATGGGGCAAGCCCCATTGTTGCAAATCTTTTACTTTTTCTGGCAGGCTCTTAAAAGATCAACATTTTGCTACAATATAACAACCGCTATGCTGTATAAAACTATTCCCAATTTTCAGGCCGCCTACCAGGGTAAGGCGTGCCGTGCCCCTACTATTCAAAGAATGTGCTTAGCAAAATATAATTAATTTCGCTCTGTATCGTTTTATTTTTTAGTTTGACTAAATTTGAAAATTTGTATTTATGATGACAACTCCCAAATTAGTATTGCCGGACATTGCCGGACTCGACAACATAGAGAACTACATAAAAGAATTCAACTTCTCCGGCTTTCGGAAGGCCTTGGCCTTGCAGCCGGAAGATGTAATCAACGAAATCAAAGCCTCCGGGCTGCGTGGGCGCGGCGGGGCCTGCTTCCCGACCGGGCTGAAATGGTCTTTCATGCCCCGTGGGCTGGGCCAAACAAAATACTTAGCCGTCAATGGCGACGAATCCGAACCCGGTTCGTTCAAGGACAGGCAAATATTCGAGAAGAATCCATTCCAATTGATCGAAGGCATATTGATTGCCGGGTATGCAATGGGCATTACAGCCGCATACATCTATATCCGCGGCGAATACCACCGCTGGGTGGCGCTCATGGAAAAGGCAGTCCGCACGGCGTACGATCGCGGATTCGTGGGCCCGAGGATGAAAGAAACCTTCGGCTGCGAATATTCGATGGACATCTTCGTGCACAAAGGCGCCGGAGCATACATCTGCGGAGAGGAAACCTCGCTGATGAATTCCATCGAGGGCGACCGCCCCTATCCCCGCTTCAAGCCGCCTTTCCCTGCCCAAAACGGACTTTGGGGCGCCCCGACCACCGTCAACAACGTGGAGACAATCGCCAATGCTGCTGCAATAATGAGAATCGGCGCCGGCGAGTTTGCAAAAATCGGTGAACCGAAACACCCCGGCACTCTGCTTTTCGGCGTTAGCGGCCACGTCAACCGTCCGGGCGTCTATGAATTGCCGACAGGCACACTGCTGACAGATATTATTTATGACATTTGCGGCGGAGTGCGAAACGGGAAGAAAATCAAAGCAATCATCCCGGGCGGCTCTTCGATGCCTCCGCTCCGAGGTGACGAAATCGAAGGCGTCAGAATGGACGAAGAATCCCTGAAGCCATACGGAACGCATATCGGTACAGGCGGCATTATCGTCATGGACGAAGATACTGACTTGGTGAAGGTTACTCTTCGAATTGCCCATTTCTACCATCACGAATCCTGCGGCCAATGCACTCCATGCCGCGAGGGAACCGGTTGGATGGAAAAAATACTAAAAAGAGTCGCTGCGGGCGACGGCACATCGAAAGATCTGGACACTTTGGTCTCCGTGGCCTCAAACATCGAGGGGAACACCATTTGCGCGCTTGGCGACGCCGCAGCGTGGCCCGTCCGCGGGTTTGTAACGAAATTCCGAGACGAGTTCGAGGCGCGTTGCCTCGGAGTTCGCCACGCCATTCCGCCCAACGTGGTCCATTCGAAAAGAACAACAGTCCAAGACTTGGCCTCGTAGAACGGCTGGCAGTTGCATTGATATTTAGGTTAAAATTACTGCTTTCGTCATTCCCGCGCACGCGGGAATCTACTCTTCATGCCACTAATTTCTTTGGCTCTTCGCTGTTTCGAGTGGGATACGTGTTAGATTTTAAATGTAGCCATTTGCAGTAATGGCCTCTTTCCTCAACCAGAACTGCGATAGCAATAAATGTGTAGGGGCGGGTTCCAAACCCGCCCTTCGTAATTAGTTGGCCCATTTGAACTTAATAAGGCATGTAATATATTGAAATAAAAGGAGATTCCCGCATTCGCGGGAATGACATTAGTGAGAATTTCAAGTAGGAAATGATATCAACATACTTCACATCTGATGATTTTTAGGATTAGGTAAAAAAAAGGGAAGGCTTTGTGCGCCCTCCCATTTTATTTGCATAAGTTTTATACTTATTAGCAGCCGTAATCCTTGAAGAGTTTCTTGGCATTTGTGTTGTTCGGGTCGGCTTGGAGAGCTTTCCTGAGAGCTTTGCATACTTCTTCTTTGTTGCTCTTCAGGTGCCATGCGAGCGCCTGGTAGAAATATGCCCACGAGGCTTTGGGATCCACACCGATCCAAGCATTGGCATATTTCATAAGTTCGGTTGCGTTTTTGTCTGTGAACATTACGCTGCACAGTTTGACGTAGATCTTCGTAACGAGGTTAGCTGTTGCTTCGGTCGTATCGCCTTTTGCAATTTCGAGGGCATTTTCGAAAACGATAACTGCAGAATCTTTGTTGCTGAGTTTCGTATATGTGTCGCCGATGAAAATCATAGTCCGAATATCTTTGGGATTCTTTTCGAGGGCTGTATTGAATGAAACCATTGCGGAATCAAATTTCTCCATTGCGAAGTATGCAGTACCGATCGAGAAATACGAAGCAGCTACGTTGCCTTTGGTATCAACTTTTCCGCAATTATTAATAAACACTTTATAGTATTTGATTGCATCGTCATACATTTTTTTCATATTGAGCATTTTGGCAAGGAGCAATGAAAAATCGCATTTGACGGATTCACGTTTCTGGTCGATGAGCGGACGGTTAACGTATTCCATTGAGTATTTAATGTATGATGTGGTGTCGCCGGTAAGGATCGACGATTTAGCCAAGTTCTCATAATCCATATCCTCAAGTTGCGAGTTCATGGCATAGAGGACCTTGTATGCTTTATTTGCCTCGGGCATGTTTTGCAGGAAGAAATAGCAACGAGCAATCATTTGGTTTGCCTTCACCTTGACCGAATCGAGTTCGCTGGCAACGATTGGTAAGTGTTTCAATGCAGCATTGAAATCGTTGTATTCGTAGAGCGATTGGGCAAGCAACCAGCGGCCATAGGAGCCTTTGGGGCGGAGGTCGATATATGAATTCAGCGAGATGGCTGCTTCTTTTTTACGATTCGAGAAATAGAAGAGTTTACCCTGCTCGAGGAAGGCGCGGGCGTTCTTGGGGTCTTGTTTTGTCAGCTTATTCCACTCGAGTAGCGACTGCGAGAAGAGTTTGTTCTGAAGGTCGGGGTCTGTCTCTTGGGCGGCCATTTTGCCGTATGTGATGGCCAGGTTCTGGCGCACTTCGAGAAGTTTCTCATCAATCGAAAGGGCTTCTTCGTAGTTTTGTTTGGCCAGTTCATAGACCTTTTGTCTGAAGTAAAGTTCGCCAAGGGCAGCGAATCCATCAGGAATTTTCTTGTTCATTTCGCGGGCACGTGTGATGATCACAGAGGCGCGGTCCAACGAATCGGCATTGATATAGATACGTCCCAGATCGAGCAAATAATAAACATTCTTCGGATCTTTCTTGATAGCTATATTAATGGTCTCAATGGCTTCGTTGTGCTTTTTGAGCAAAGAAAGAGTGCTCGCAACCTTCCGAAGGACTGGCATTTCGTCTTTGTCCAATTCGTATGCAGTTCGGTACAGAATGAGGGCAGAATCGATTTTATCAACCTCAATATAGACATCGCCGCACATCTCCCACACTTTTCGGTCTTTGGGGTTCTCTTTGAGTGCTTGTGGTACTAATTGCGCTGCATCGTTATAATCGCTGGTTTTGATGTATTCCTTGATCGTAGCGGCCGATTTTTGTGCCTCGGCAGCCGAGCCTGCAATTAGTAGTGCAATTAATAGAACAGTCAGTTTTTTCATTTTTTCATCCCTCATGGTATAGAATAATTAATATTTTCTTTAGTCATAAAGCGGCGTCAGTCGAAATTCTCCGACAGCCGGTACGATTCCCTTTTCCAAGAAGTGGCGCTGCGATGGCCCCTTGGGCGAACGAATATAGCGCAAAAACCTCATTGCCTCGTTGTTGTCCTGATCCAGGACATAGATGTAGTGGTTCACAACGAATGGATACAACTTCTGTATGATGTTCGATTGGTGGACGACGTGCGGAAACACATAGTTCCCCGTCGAATCGACGAAGCCCACCGATAGAGCCTTTATGCCGATTGTGCTGTAGATTTGCGAGTAGTAACCAATTCCGATGGTATTTGGAACTGATTTAACATAATTGACAACTGAATCGTATGAAGCGAAGTATTTCCTCCGAGCGCTAATCTTTACGTTCTCGGCAATCATCTGCCGAGTGTTTTCGTATTCGCTCGATAGTTCGTTGGGCATCACGAATTCTGTTTCGCCATTGATTTTGGGGAACATTGACGCCATCGATTTTTTGCCGATAAGGGCCAAGTGCATTTGCTCGGCGGATATCGTGTCCGTAGGGAAACTCTCGGCCGTAAAGAAGACCAAGGCATCGTTTGCAATAACCTTCGAGAAGCGCGGAGGCACTTTGCTGAGCTTCATAAGCGAGTCCTCGCGTTGCGTATAGAGCCTCGAGATGAAGGAAATGTCGGCCTCGCCGTTGAGCATCATGGCCATCGCCTCGAAAGCGCTAACCCTTTTGACGACCAATTCCACATCCTTTTCGGCCGAATCGTACGCCATGCATGGCCCGATGACCAAATCGTAGATTGCTTGGTCGCAGTAAACCTTGAGTACTGTTGGTTCTCTTTTTTCCGATTGGCCGCCACAGGATACAATCCCTATGGCAACGCAACACAAAACAGCGAGACTCGTAACGAGCTTTGTCGTTGTGAGGACGAGCTTATTCATCGTCTTCATCCTTCATATTGTTAAACCTGCTTGCAGATCGGTAAGAGATTATTCGATAGATGCCCCAAAGAATCATTACTACACCCATGATATTGAGCATTCCTGAGCTTTGCTTCATTGAGCCTTCGGCGGGCATTACCACGAAGAAAACACCTAAGCCGATTATCAGGAGCCTGATTGCGTAGTTTATTATTTTTGCTGACACTTTACTTTTCCTAAACTATTCTCAAACCAACTAATACTAATACACTTTAACAACCTACAAAATTACAATTTTTTTTTGTTTTATTTTATTCGAGCTTCAAAGATGAAGTAAAATCTTTCCACAATGCGCGTAATTCCTTGCACCGACGATAGATACAAAGTACCGGAATCGCTTGGCAGGTCGAGCTTTGTCAGTTGACCAAGAAGTACGACTTAGTATGGAAAAATAT
>CAZSWR010000129.1:0-6972 GCA_964610885.1 uncultured Hyphomicrobiales bacterium
TATTTCAAGAATTTCAAAATTACGACTGATAATTAGAAATTCCAAATGTTTTTTTTATAAACTTATACACATTTTGAAATTAGTGCATTTTTTGCCGTTTGGCCGCGCTATAATTTCGTCTCGGCCAGCTCAGACTTATTTATTAGTTGCCACGATCGAGGCGCCCGGTTTCAGCATCATTATGCCGCCCGTGATGACGGAGTCCCCCGGGGCCAGGCCCGAGACAATCTCGACGGTTTCCTCTGTGCGGCGGCCGGTTTCCACCCGTGTGGCGACTGCTTTGCCGCCGCGTGCCACGTAAACGATTTTGCCCTCGACGTCCGGCACGACCGATTGCGACGGGACAAATATGGCTTCGGTTTTGCCGGCGCTGCGAATCGAAATCTCGACGTATTCGCCCGGGCGCAGCTCGCCTTTGGCGTTGGTGCATTGGGCGCGTACGAGTATCGTTCGCGATTCGGGATCCACCTTGGGTTCGACTGCGTAGATCGTGGCCGAGTAGTCAGCGCCGCGAGCCGGCAATTTGAAATCTATGCTTTGGCCAATGGAAATCAGGCCTGAATATTTCTGCGGCAGGTTGAAGTCCACCTTGATCGGGTTCACGCTGTATAGCGATGCAATTTTAATGTCGGGAGTAACGTAGCTGCCCACGCTGCGGTAGCGCAGACCGATCAGTCCGTCGAAGGGCGCGCGAATCTCGGTTTTTTTGATTTGGGCCTTCAGGTATTCGATATCGGCTTGGGACTGGGCGACGTCGTTCAGGGCGGTTTCCAAGTTTTCCTTGCTCGTATTGTCCCGCTCGGCGAGTTGTTTCTGGCGTTTTGCCTTGTCCTCGGCCAGCGTCAGTTTCAGTTCGGCTTTGTCGAGTTGTGCCTTCAGGTCTTCGTCGTTAATTTTCAAGAGCAGGTCGCCTTTGCGGGCGAAGCCGCCCTCTTTGAAGTTGATTTTTACGATTTTCCCTGCAATTTCGGAGCGGAGTTCGACCTCTTCGCTGCTGACGAGCGAGCCGTTCACCGTGATTGCGGTTTCCTGCGAGCCGAGCGAGACGACCATTACCTCGACGGGGATATTAAAATTGTCTGTGTTTCTTTTTTGTTCGGGAAGATTGGATGCGACGCGCATGTTGCCAATAATGATATAGGCAATAATTCCGAGCACGACAATGATCAATGGTATATAAATTCTACGTTTCATACTAAACTTAAAAAAATCACAAAAACTCGCTTTCAAAAATATGAAAGAATTGCTCAAATTCATCAATAAATTGAATAATAATTGTGGATGGGGCGCGGACTATGGAAGTTGAGATAAATGGAGAGTATCGCCTTCGGAAACTTCCAGCCATGAGAATGCGTCAGGGAAATTACAGCTTTGCTTGTGTGGCATCGGTCGCATACTGGTACGGAGTTTTTGAATGGGACGTTTCTTGAAAAGCAATAAGTAATGCTTGTTTAAGCGAGACAGAATGCTTTCATCTAAGTAAAACTCTCGAACAACGGAATCAATGTATTCGACGACGCAAAGCGAACCTTTGAACTGCTTGGAGTATTCATCAGTATTCGATTCGGCGAATGTTGATTTGATTTCGATAAAAAACATGTTTTCATCATCAATCAAGACATAATCACATCGCTTGTTCTGCCCGGCTCCCGCTCCTTTGAAAATTTTCTCGACTTTTGCTTTGTCAGTTTTAATAAGCAATGCGTCCGAGCTAAGCCCATCAATAAAAATATTTTTAATTTTTGCATGCGCGTCATTTTCGCGAAGATGCACTTGTCCACTTCTGCTTTTAGAACAAATACCCTCGTTTAGAACTTTCTCGCTGAGAATTGAGTATTTCATATCTTCCGACCAAACATTATTGAGTGTTGAATCTTATTCATTCGGTCAATTGTTTCGTCGAAACTATTTGCTTCGATTCCGTAGAAAGAGTCAATACTTGCTGGAAGCAATGTTTGGACTGATTTTTTCCTCGTGCTGCCGTTAATTTTCATCTGAGCTTTTTGCGAAATATAAACCCTGATTCTATCCGGTTGGAGCAATTCATTGTTGGAATAATTGAATTCAGCCATGACATTCCGAGAGTTTTCTTGATCATTTGTTGCATTCAACATTATCAGTGAATTAAATTCTTTAATAATATAATCACTATGCGTAGTAATGAAAACCCTTATACCGGCATTAATTAACTTCACGAAAACCTTAGCCAAAGCCACTTGATTGCTTGGGTGCAGGTTCAATTCAGGTTCATCAATCATAAGCAGGTCGCCCTTTTCGGCCGAACACCGCAAATAAAAACCGATGTCCAATAAAGAACGCACTGAACTGGAGCATTCGCCAACGGAAAGTTTAATTGATTTCTTGTCTGTCGGGGAGTAATTAATAAAACCGTTTGAATCAACATAATACTCACCGGCAGCAATAGCTTTAAAATCGGATATAATATCAGGATACTCTCTGCACAGGAAGCTTTCATTTTTTGCGACAGCATCCAAATTCTTTATATAATCAATACTCTTCATTACCGGAAGGGCATAGCCGGAATTATAAAGTGTATCTATAATGTTGGTCAGGTCAAGTTCTTTTTTAACAGCGATTTCCTTAATCAACCGGTTCTGTTGGATGTTTAAGTCGTTCTTGAAAATTGCAGCACCGGTCCGTTCGGCGCTTGCTATGAAAACATCCGATATCAGATTGCCGAAAATAATTGTTTTAATCGCTTCGCTGATTGCCCAATTGATATTAATTCGAAGTGATGGATTGTCAATTGCATTCTTTTCCGAGAGATAACTAATCGAGAGCAGCAGTGAATCGTGCAGTTTGGTGATTTGAAGCATTTCATCCTTGGGCGATCCAAATTTGCTGGAGAACTCATTGGCAACTTTCAATTGATTAGTGTCGGTTGAACAATTGAATTTTGATTCATTAAAATGCGCTTTCGAAACTCCAAGAATTGTTGGCAAATGTTGTATATATTTCTTGCTTGCGTCGGCAAGTATTTCATTCGCGCTATTAATAAAGGAAGTGAGATCTATCGTTATAGAACCATCTTGATATATTTGATTTGTGATAGTTTGTTGAATTGGTATGATATAGGCATGTTTCCAGAAATCAAAAAAACCGAATAACGAATATGCCGCATAAGTTTTCCCTGTGTTGTTTCCGCCACAAATGACAGTAAGGTCGGCTAATTCAAATTCTGTTTCTTTGAAAACTCCAATATTTTCAAGCTGGATTTTCATTTAAATATCTGTATAGTAGGAAAAATGTAAACTATTGTCAAATTTAATAAATATAACGTTACAATCCAAATTTTCCAAAAAAAAGCCCCAGCTTTCGGCTGAGGCTTGGGTCGGGAATCGATGATGTTTATTTAAAGCTGAACCCTTTGATTGAGTTCTCGAGCGGCGGCAGGGCGTCTTTGGCCTCGGCGCTGTACCAAGAAATCATCACACGGTAAACTTTGTTGTTGTGTATAGCAATATACGTTTTGGCTTTTGCATCCTTCGATGGCGTCCAGCTGACGACCTTTGCAGCTGTCGAGCCGAGGGTGGCCGATGCGGGGGCGCCGGCGCCGTTCATGGCCTTCGATAACTGTGTTGCAACGTTATCAAGGTTGGTCGATGCTGCATCGATGATATCGACGCGAATTGTGTTTTCTTTGCGGCGGCCGCCGATGAAGACAACCGATTTTCCGTTCTTGATCGTTTGGTTGGACGATTGGAAATTGTCAGGATATTTGATAGAGAAACCTTCGCCGTTGTACGTCGAAAGATTCGATGACGGTTGGGGCTGCTCGATTGTCGAGTCAATTTTGATGACATTCTTGCCGGGCATCATAGACAATTTAGCGTTGGCGATGATTTCATCGAAATATTTGCGGTATTGGTCAATCGTGCCGCCAAAGACTTCGATAAGGATTTCGGTTGCCAATTGGTTGTCTTTTGTGGCCAAATAGGTTTCGCAATTCATTGGGCCATCGGAGAATTCAAATTTGCAAGTGGTCTTGAATCCGTCCACTCCGTCGATTTTGATTTTCTCGACCGGCGAGTATGTGTCTTTTCCACCGTAGCGGCGGCGGTTTTTGACGATTGAATCAAATGCAGTTGCGCCTTCCAATTTGATCACGTTGACGTTGATAATGAATCCGCCACCGGGGCCGTCTGTGTTCATGTCTTGGCTGGTCCAGCGGTCGTAAACTGCCTTGCTCGAGGCGGCAATAAACGTCTGGCCGTCTGTTTTGGCCACATATGCTCCGTCTGGGAAACGAATGGCGAAACCGACCTGCGGGTCTTTGTATTCTTTCAGGGACTTCACCTCGAAGACCTCGGGCTTGCCTCCGCCGCAAGACACCATTGCCGCGGCTGCAAAAGCTGTGAATAGAACAAATGCGAGAATTTTTTTCATGTAAAACTCCTGTTTGTTAAGTATATTGTTGAAACAATCTTATTCAATTATTACTTAGAACGAACAAATCCGCCAGAACATTTCGTCTTTCGTTGCCGGCGGCCATGTCCATAAAATATAAAGAACGCGAATAGTTTGTTTCGCAGAACAGATAACAATATAATTTAAAACGATTAATTTTTCAAATCTTATTTTTCCAATAATGGATTGGCAACTTCTGCGCTCCTTATGGCTCCTTCCGAGTTGCCTTCGGGTGCCGGTCCTTGCTTTCAATTCTTGGCAGACATTGGCGCGCCCTCGAGTATCCATTCGCGCATCCCGGCCAATTGGTTTGCCGTGCATTGAATATATACTGCAGACATCGGGTGCAAGTATTTCTTCGACAGGAAACCAATCATAAGGCTTTGGTCCGGTTTCCCAGGGACGACTATTGAATTATTGAACAACTCGAAATATGTACCCATTGGGATCCCTCCGGCGGCGGTTTCGCTCGAGTGGCAACCCTGCATGGCGCATGTGGTTTTGACAAATTTTTCGACGTGGTCGGTGAAATTGATATTCTTCGCTGGGAAAACGATACCAGTATTGTCTGTATTGAGCGAATCAGAACAAGCGCCGCCAAGCAACGCCAGCATTGCAAAAGCCAAAAAGCATAGGAACAGTTTGTGTATCATTTTCGTCAGTTCAATTATGTTCAAAGAAATCAACCAACTTACAGATTCAATATAATGAATTTTGCGATAATATTCAATCTCTTTTTGATGGGACACACGATCACGCAAATCTCGGATTCCAATTACGAAAAAGGCTCTGTGTCGTTTTTGTGGGTATAGTTCCAAATACAATTTTTAGAGATTTGTCAAAATTGAAATTATTCTGTACCGCGTAGCGGTTGTTATAAACTGTGAATAATTATAAGAGATTTCGCGCGAGCGAATGTTCTATGTATTTGTTTGATTCATGTAGCGTATTATACAACAACCGCTACGCGGTATGACTAACGCAGGATAAAAAACTTCTACAGTATAACAACCGCTAGCGCGGTATCAATATCCACCAAAGTGAAAGAAATATTTACAAAGCCTACGCAAACCTTCTCCAGACGACTATCCCGCCGATCGCGGCAATTAGCGAACCGAACAGTATCAGGCCCCACTCGCCCAGGGTGGGGATAGAGGTGAAAGTCAGTTCGTTGCCGTAGCCCGTGCTACCTGAATTTGTGGCGTAAGCACGCACTTTATATACCGTGTTGGGCTCCAGGCCTGTGATTGAAGAACTAAAAATGCCCGTGCCGAAAGTGCCTGTTTCTTCGGTTTTCGAATCGTTTGTGGTGGGCATGCCTGTGGTGTTCCAGCAGAGGCCGCGGACAGTGGGCGCGGCTCCGCCAATTGATGTGATATTGCCGCCCGAAGTGGCGCCAAATTCGGTAATGTTAATTATTGGGGTAGTTGTAAGCGTGGGCGGCGGAGGGGGCATGTATTTTGTAATAAACGCATAGCAGTTGAAGCTGCCGCTATTGGTAAGCGTTATTCCATTGTTGAACGTTATCGTCGGTGAATAAAAAAAAACCGCCGCATAGACGTTCCACGAAGCATCCACTGTTATGCTATAGGCACGTTCGTAGCTTGTTCCACTAAATTTCTCGGCCCATTGGCACAGGCCGGAGGAATTGTATTTTGTGATAAATCCATCGTTGCTACCACTACTTGTAAGCGTAATACCGTTATCGAACGTGATCGTCGAACCAAAATATCCTGCTGTATAAACGTTCCCCGAGGCATCCACAGCTATGCTTCGAGCTTCATCATCGCTTGTGCCCCCAATTTTCTCGGCCCATTGGCACATGCCGGAGGAATTGTATTTTGCAATATACGCGTCTTCGTAGCCGTTGTTGGTATTTGTCAGCGTATTATCGTTGTTGAACGTAAGCGTCGGAGAGTCAAAATACCCTGCCGCATAGACGTTCCCCGAGGCATCAACTGATATGCTATAAGTACGTTCATTGTTTGTTCCCGCAATTTTCTCGGCCCATTGGCACATGCCGGAGGAATTGTATTTTGCAATGTATGCGTCTTCGTAGCCGCTGTTGGTAAGCGTAATATCGTTGTTGAACGAAAGCGTCGATAATTTAAAATATCCCGCTGTATAAACGTTCCCCGAGGCATCAACTGCTATGCTTTGAGCAATATTAGAGTTTGTTCCCGCAATTTTCTCGGCCCATTGGCACACGCCCGAGGAATTGTATTTTGTTATATAGGCGTCGTAGTTGCTGCCGCTTTTTGTCAGCGTAATATCGTTGTTGAACGTAAGCGTTGGAGAATCAAAATATCCCCCCGCATAAACGTTCCCTAAGGCATCAACTGCTATACTAATAGCCCCATCATAGCCTGTTCCCGCGATTTTTTTCGACCATTGGCACAGGCCGGAGGAATTGTATTTTGTTATAAAACCATCGTTGCCGCCGATATTTGTCAGCGTAATACCGTTATTGAACGTAAGGGTAGGTGAATCAAAATATCCCGCTGCATAAACGTTCCCCGAGGCATCCACGGCTATACTTCTAGT
>CAZSWR010000130.1:0-6885 GCA_964610885.1 uncultured Hyphomicrobiales bacterium
TCGCATTCGATTTGGCAACGCACCGCGGCTACGATTCGGACCACCCACGCGTGGTCGGCGACGTCGGCAAAGCTGGCGTGGCAGTGGATTCGATCCTCGATATGCAAATCCTCTTCCGTGGCATTCCTCTGGACAAGATGTCCGTCTCGATGACCATGAACGGCGCAGTTTTGCCGGTTATGGCCTTCTATATCCTGGCAGCCGAAGAGCAAGGCGTCAAACCCGAGCAACTCGCCGGCACCATCCAGAACGACATTTTGAAAGAATACATGGTGCGCAACACTTACATCTATCCTCCCGAAATGTCGATGCGCATTATTGGCGATATCTTCGCATTCACTTCGCGCAAGATGCCGAAATTCAATAGTATCTCGATTTCCGGCTACCACATGCAGGAAGCCGGCGCCACAGCCGATTTGGAAATGGGCTACACGCTCGCCGACGGTTTGGAATACCTCCGCACAGGTATCAAAGCAGGCCTCGGAGTGGACGACTTTGCCCCGCGCCTCTCGTTCTTCTGGGCAATCGGCAAGAACTACTTCATGGAAATCGCAAAAATGCGCGCAGCACGCCTCCTTTGGGCCAAAATCATCAAAGGATTCGACCCGAAGAACCCGAAATCAATGGCGCTCCGCACGCACAGCCAAACATCCGGCTGGAGCCTTACCGAGCAGGACCCGTTCAATAACGTCGTCCGCACGTGCATCGAAGCAATGGCAGCCGCGTTGGGCCACACCCAATCGCTCCACACCAACTCGCTCGACGAGGCAATTGCCCTCCCGACCGACTTCTCTGCACGTATCGCCCGAAACACCCAGCTCTTCCTTCAGGACGAAACCGGTATCTGCAAAACTGTCGATCCGTTTGGTGGCTCGTACTATGTGGAATCGCTTACAAACGATTTGATGCACAAAGCATGGTCGCACATCCAGGAAATCGAATCGCTCGGCGGAATGGCCAAAGCCATCGAGACAGGCGTTCCGAAGATGCGCATCGAAGAGGCAGCCGCACGCCGCCAGGCACGTATCGATTCCGGCAGCGAGACAATCGCCGGAGTGAACCGCTACCGCTTGGACAAAGAGGAGCCAATCGACATCCTCGACATCGACAATTCGGCCGTCCGCGACTCGCAGATCGAAAGATTGAACCAATTGCGCTCGAACCGTAACAACGAAGACGTCCGCGCCGCTCTCGAAGCAATTACCAAATCTTGCGAATCCGGCGAAGGCAATTTGCTCGAACTCGCCGTGGATGCAGCCCGCAAACGCGCCAGCTTGGGCGAAATCTCCGACGCAATCGAAAAGATTTCCGGCCGCCACAAAGCAGTTATCCGCTCCATTTCCGGCGTTTACAGCTCGGAATACAGCGACAACGAAACAATCGAAGAAGTCCGCAAAATGACTGACGACTTCGAGAAAGCCGAAGGACGCCGCCCGAGAATCCTCATCGCCAAGATGGGCCAGGACGGACACGACCGCGGAGCCAAAGTGGTTGCCACGGCCTACGCCGACATGGGATTCGACGTTGATATAGGCCCGCTCTTCCAGACGCCCGAAGAAACTGCACGCATGGCAGTCGAAAACGACGTCCACGTGGTGGGAGCTTCGTCGCTCGCAGCCGGCCACAAAACGCTGATTCCGCAGCTTGCCGAAGAATTGAAGAAATTGGGCCGGCCGGACATCGTCATCATTGCCGGTGGCGTTATCCCAGCCCAAGACTACGACTTCCTCTACGCAAACGGCGCATCGGCCATCTTCGGCCCGGGAACGGTTATCCCCGTGGCAGCCAAGAAGATCCTCGAAGAATTGAAAAAGAGAATCGAAGGCTAATCGCCCAGGCGTGTAACATTTATTTAATTCAAACGTACATCCCTTTTCGAAAGCGAACAATCGCTCGAAAAGGGATGTTTTGTAACTCTCAAATTGGATTAATTTGCTCTCAAATATTCTATTGAATATTACTTGAAATTATGTATTTTGCTATAGATAATAAATAATGAATTTGATTTTCAAAAATGATACGAGTTTGCTGATTTATACCACAAATGTGAAAATATTAATACATCGCGTTGCAAATAATGGCGCATAATTAAAACAGTTAGGTCAAAGAATGAGCAGATTTTGAGTACTTTCCGAAAAATTTAAGCGGAGAAATTGAGGATATAATGATACCATTTGTTCCGGATAAGCTTCCATTGTCAAATATTGATTGGTCAAGATTAATAACCTTGATTGGAGATGCCAACAGAGAACTTGCCAAATATGATAGCTCTCTAAAATCTATTGTTAATCCAAACATATTGCTTTCGCCTTTGACTACCAACGAAGCAGTTTTATCATCCAAAATTGAAGGCACTCAAGCTACTTTGCAAGATGTTTTGAAATTCGAGGCTTCACCAGATGCAATCAATCCGAAATATCACGATATTCAAGAAGTATTGAATTATAGAATAGCTATCAATTCAGCTATTGAGGATATGAAAATAAGGCCAATAAATCTAAACCTTATTAAATCAATTCATTACAATCTTCTTGATTCAGTTAGAGGGACAAATAAAACTCCTGGGCAGTTTCGAAGAATTCAGAACTGGATTGGCGCAATCGGTACTCCCATTGAACAAGCATTTTTTGTGCCACCAGATCCGGCCATGTTGATGACGTTTCTATCTGATTTTGAGAATTATATTCATTATGAAGAGAAGGACAGAATTGTTCAACTTGCAATAATTCATGCTCAATTTGAAATACTTCACCCCTTCCTTGACGGGAATGGCAGATTGGGAAGAATTCTAATACCACTTTTTTTGTTCGAGAAGAAATTACTGAGTAGTCCTGCTTTTTATATGAGCGAATACTTCGAAGCAAATCGTCGAGATTATTATGAAACTCTTAGAAACATTACGAATAACAATCAATGGCAAGAATGGATTGAATTCTTTTTAACGGCTTTTATCTCTCAAGCAAGAAAAATATCCGATAAATCGACAAAGATACTGGATTTATACAACCACATGAAACATATTATTCGCGGTTTAAATATCCGAGATTCATTGCCTGTTTTAGACACATTGTTTTATATGCCCATTTTTACTTCAAGACATTTTATCAGCTATTCAGGGATTCCTAAAGCTACTGCACTAAAAATTCTAAAAAAAATGGAAGACAAAGATCTGATTATTTTATTAGAAAAATCAAGCGGTAGAAAACCTAATGTTTATATATTTACACATCTACTGTCTATAATTGAAGAAAGGTAAGTAACTTGAGTATTCTTGGCGTCTATATATTTGAGTGTATATCCAAAATATGTCTTGTGTCTTGATTTGAGACAAAAGATATTTTGCGTCTCGTTTGTCTGGTGTATCGAGACACATGCTTGGTAGTGTCTCATTGATTAGACAAAAAGTATTGGGGATCAAAATTTGAATTTTGAAGATGTTTGTCGCAATTTTTGGGTTTAGTAGCAGCTGGATTCAATACAAAATGTTATGACACTTTCTCCAGAATGTAGGCTGCAAATGATCATCAATCGCCTGAGAGCAGGCTGAGGGACATAGAATCGTAGTGTCAAGTAGAAAATTGTTTATATCAATAGCAATAGCCTCACCCCTGCCCCTCTCGCAGGTTTGGCTGGGGACGGAATCCAATAATGCTACTATTTCAACAGGCTTTTTATTTTTTTGAGGAGAAATCTATGCAGAAATTCGAGATCAGTCCGATTGCCCACGTCAGCAATTCGCGCCAAGCGATTCAAGACGACAAATGGAAACCGATTATTTCCGAAATCACTCTGACAGGCGAAATGCCGGACGAATGCCTGGACGGCATCGAGACGTTTTCGCACTTGGAAATTGTGTATTATTTCCACAAATCAGATTTTGAACTGAACGGCGCTGCGCACCCACGCGAGAACCCTGAATACCCGCGCGTCGGAATATTCGCACAGAGGAAGAAAGACCGCCCGAACCACTTGGGCCTGACTTTCGTGAAACTGCTCGAGCGGCGGGGGCGGACATTGGTCGTGTCGCATTTGGACGCAATCGACGGCACGCCGGTGATCGACATCAAGCCGGTTTTCGCGGAGTTCTTGCCGCCGGGCGAAGTCCAGCAGCCGGACTGGTCGCACGACATTGTCAAGAATTATTGGTAGGCGGCCGTGGAGGCTCCCCAGCATGAACCAAACAGGAGAATCCGAAATCGTATGTATCGCCACGAGCTACGTTTTCGGATTTTTTTCTGCCATGACACGCCATCCGCCAAGCAAGCCTGGAGAAATTCGCAAAGCAATCAATATCAAAATATCTTTTGATTTCTTGGGATTTAAGTGTATTTTATGAGTAAATGAATTGGCTTAATTCCCAAATAGTAATATTGCGAATACAAAAAAAATGGAAAGAACTAATACCAATCGAGCAATTTCTAAGTTACTGATGTTCGTGTTGGGAATAGCTGCTTTGTCATTGTTCGTGGGTACACCAGATGCAACTCCTAAAAATAAAGAGAATTGCAAATGCGACACAGCTTTTGTAAGAGAATACTCCAAATTTATCATCAGGAATCTTATACCGGTGCCGAATTCAGACGACCTAAGTATTTTGATATTGAAAAATTGCAATTATCAGGTGTCTCTGAAAAATAGAGCTTTATTCACTGTGGACAATTCGACCTATGAGGTTTACGATATTGCCGACAGTCTTAAGCCATTAAGCGAAGAGGAAGCGATCTCTTTATCGCGGTTGTACAATCGAATTTTGCATATATGGGCAGACAGCGTAACACAACTGTATGCTTACCAGTTTAATGATAATTGGTTAATTACTCATGTTAAACTAAACCCATATACCAAGTCAAGGCCTTGTAGTATCTATATAAATAAATACAATTATCGGCTGGAGCATTAACTATTTATTATTAATGAACCACGGTGCGCTGCTCGCTGAAGCAGGACGGCACTTTGACTGGCTACCGGGATTACGAACCTTTTGGCGCCCCACACACTGCGAAGCAGGAGAAAACCCGCCTGGGCTTCTCGGGCAAGGAACAGGACAAAGATAGCTCTCTGACTTGCCACTGATTCCGCAAGTACGATTACGACACGGTGGAAAATCCAGCCCGCAAAATTATCGCGCGAGCGATTTGATTTTGGTAGAAATATGTGCTATATTATGTTTTTATCCCGTAGGGATTAAATTCTGGTGGCATCGATATTTTGACCCCTACGGGGTAGGTTGGTTTTAAAGTTTCAATTAACTACCATAATTTAACCGCTACGCGGTAGGAAAGTAAACGAACCCAACGGTTCTGCCGACATTTTGGCGCCTCTCTCTCGGCAAAGCAAAACAAATCTCGTTTGGGTTTCATCGACAAGGGGCAAGACAAAGGTAAGCGGAATTGTTTAGAGCAGAAATGAATAAAAAATATTGACGGAAGGCTCGATTTTGAAAAGAATACTGTTAATTGCTCTTGTTCTTGTAAGTCATGTTTTTGCCCAGAACAACGAAGAAGTCGAAAATGTTGATTTGATATCAAACCTTGCTGACTCAAATCTTATCAGATCTTCTGATTTCAATCTGAGGCAATATATTAAACATCTGAAAATCATCGTATCGAAAGAAAGAATCATTCACCAGCTTATTGAGAGTATTGACACCAATTACAGAGTAAACTATTTTAAATTAAAAAGTATGCTGAGTTCCTCGTATGAGTTAAAACAGTACTTTTTCGGTTGTGAACTCGTTCAGTGTTTGGAAGGGATAATAGCTTCAGATTCCGCAGGATTAAGAGGTTTCGAACAAATAATCAACCAATACAATGGCCTGAATGATGGGATGGTAGACAGCATAGTCAATTATTACTCTCTTAAAAATGAAGCCCAATTAAGAAGAGATAAATCAAACCACGAATTTTATTTGCAGTTTTTTAATAAATTATCTGAGCCAGGAAAAGTGTTAATAACATATATTGACAAGTACCTGAATAATAAATATTTTATTCATACCGGAGCTTATAGTGAATTGGAATATTCTGACCTTATTGAGTTAAAATCAATATATTACAAATGGTGGCAAGCGAATAGACATAAAACCATCAAAGAGATCAATGTAAACTTAAAGCAAAAAGGGAGCCCACTTACGAAGACAAAGTATTATCAGTTTTTTTATCAAGCAAATAAATGATGATAATCGACAAAGAGCAGGACAAAGATGAGCTCTCTGACTGGCCACGGCGTTCGTTAGTTCGATTGCGAGACGGGACGCATCACGAGCGTTGATGCGCTGTGGGGAAATATTTGGTATTCTAATGATTTATTGCTAATTTGATTAGTGTATCTCGTGGTTTCTATTGTGGTTAGAATGAAGGATTTATTAATTCATATCGATGATGTCGCAAATCGCATCCTAAATCTTAGAGGGACCAAAGTGCTTCTCGATTCGGACTTGGCGGCTCTCTATGGCACAGAAACGCGAACGCTTAAACAAACCGTCAAGAGAAATATTGAGCGTTTTCCTTCAGATTTCATGTTTGTCCTCACCAATGATGAAGTTCGCGGCTTGGTATCACAAAATGTGATAGCATCGCACCAAGTCCTTGGCGGAGCAAGCCCTTACGCATTCACCGAACAGGGCGTGGCAATGCTCTCTTCAGTCTTGCGAAGCAAAAAGGCGATAGAAACCAATATCGAGATTATGCGCGCATTCGTGGCCATCAGGAGGAATTCCGCAATTCATTAAATCATTTTCGATAGATTGGACAATTTGGAAAGCGAATTTGATTCACTTCGAGAGTTTGTTCGGTCGCTTTTAGTTCAGGAAACGAAGAACAAACCCAGAATTGGATTCTTCATTGACGACAATGAATGATGCGCCGCATGATAGAATTCTGAAAC
>CAZSWR010000131.1:0-6862 GCA_964610885.1 uncultured Hyphomicrobiales bacterium
TTTTGTGCGGAATGCCATTCGCGCGGCACAGCTCGTACATCATTTCGTTGCCCTCCAGGCAAAGCTTGCCCTTGAGCGAATTGGGAGAATAGTAGATCGAAGCGTGAATCACTTCGCTATTGCGCGACGAAGTAACCTGGCCGAACGAGTCGTATTTCTCGAGAAGCAAAACAGATTTTCCGCTCGCAGCCACGCTATGCGCAATGGCCAAACCAACCACCCCGGCTCCGATAATCGTTATGTCGGTCTTTTCCATAATTCTTCCTATTCCAAGGATATACAAAAATAACCCATAGCAGCCCGAAACATACACTGCACCAACATAGCAAATTACTAATTTATTGCGAGAGTATAAAGTTATTTCGAATTCTCAATAACGATTTTAAATCAACCCAGATTATTCATTAGAATCGTATAACGCAGTCCGTAACCCTCATCCCCAGCCCTTCTCCCGACGGGAGAAGGGAGTAAGAAACAAAATGATTTCGAGTCAGTATATGTCTATGAGTATATGAACTATAATTCGTTTTGAAATCTTCAAGTGCGTAATCTGGGTTAAAAAGTAAAACCCGCCCCCAATATTTCAGGAGAGCGGGCTTTATTATTCTTAACGTAATTCGTAATTGCTAATTCGCAATTGATTAATACATTCCGTCCATGCCGGCTCCCGGAGGCATCATCGGCATTGCGGGGCCTTTCTCGGAGGGTTTCTCCACGATCGAGCATTCGGTCGTGATGAGCAGGCCGGCCACGGAGGCTGCATTCTCGAGGGCAACGCGGGCAACCTTTGTCGGGTCGATTACGCCAGCCTCGAAGAGGTCTTCGTATTGCTCGCTGAATGCGTTGAAACCGAATGCGCCCGTGCCTTCTTTGATCTTGTTGACGATGACGGCTGCTTCGAGTCCGGCATTGAAGATGATCTGGCGGATGGGTTCTTCGACTGCTTTGCGGATGATGTCCACGCCGATTTTTTGGTCTTCGTTGGCGGGTTTCACCGAGTCAAGCTCTTTGAGAGTGCGAAGGTAGGCAACGCCGCCGCCGGGGACGATACCCTCTTCGACAGCTGCGCGAGTGGCGTGGAGAGCGTCCTCTACGCGTGCTTTTTTCTCTTTCATTTCCACTTCGGTTGCGGCGCCGATTTTGAGCACTGCAACGCCACCGGAAAGTTTGGCAAGGCGTTCTTGGAGTTTCTCGCGGTCGTATTCGCTTGTGGTTTTCTCGATTTGGACTTTGATTTCGTTGATGCGTTTTTTGATATCTTCGCTCTTGCCTGCGCCTTCGACGATAGTTGTATTGTCTTTGTCGATAACGACTTTTTTGGCTGTTCCGAGGTATGCAGCGGTTGCGCTTTCGAGTTTGAAGCCTTTTTCTTCGCTGATGACCGTGCCGCCGGTGAGGACTGCGATGTCTTCGAGCATTTGTTTGCGGCGGTCGCCGAAGCCGGGGGCTTTCACTGCGGCCACGCGCAAGGTGCCACGGAGGCGGTTGACGACGAGCGTTGCGAGGGCTTCGCCTTCGATGTCTTCGCTAATGATGAGGAGCGAACGGCCCGATTGCGATACTTTCTCGAGGATGGGGAGAAGGTCTTTGATGGCGGCAATTTTCTTGTCGTGGATCAGTATGTAGGGATTCTCGAGCAGAGCTTCCATTGTGTCTGCGTCCGTAACGAAGTATGGCGACAAGTAGCCGCGGTCGAATTGCATACCCTCGACCACTTCCATATCGGTTTCTGTGCCTTTGGCCTCTTCGACTGTGATGACGCCGTCTTTGCCGACTTTGTCCATTGCTTCGCTAATCAGTTCGCCGATTGTATTGTCATTGTTGGCGGAAATGCAGCCAACTTGGGCGATTTCTTTTTTGGATTCCACCTCGCGGCTAAGGTCTTTGAGGCCTTTGGTGATTGCCGTAACGGCCAGGTCGATACCACGTTTCAGGTCCATCGGGTTGGCGCCTGCGGTAACGTTTTTGAGTCCTTCGCGGTAGATTGCTTGCGCCAGGACGGTTGCGGTTGTGGTACCGTCGCCGGCCACGTCGCTGGTTTTCGAGGCCACTTCGCGCACCATTGCTGCGCCCATGTTCTCTACTGCGTCCTCGAGTTCGACTTCTTTGGCGACTGTAACGCCGTCTTTGGTAACCGTGGGGGCGCCGAATTTCTTGTCGATAACGACGTTGCGGCCCTTGGGTCCTAATGTAACTTTAACTGCATTTGCTAATTTATCAACGCCTTTTTTGAGTGTGGCGCGAGCTTCCTGATCGAAATAAATCAATTTAGCTGCCATGGATTATCTCCTATTTTTAGTTTCTAATATTTATATTCAATTCTTTAAAGTTGCAATTATTTCACGATTGCGAAAATGTCTGATTCGCGCATGATGAGGTAGTCCTCGCCATCGACGGAGACTTCTGTGCCGGCATATTTGCCATAGAGCACTTTGTCGCCGGGTTTCACTTGCAAGGGCATCACTTTGCCCTCTTCGGTGATTTTGCCATTGCCAACGGCGACGATTTCGCCTTGCATTGGTTTTTCTTTGGCTGTGTCGGGGATGATGATTCCGCCTTTGGTGATTTCTTCGGCCTTAGCAGCCTTCACGATGATTCTGTCGTGCAGGGGTGTTAAATTCATAACTGCTCCATTTATATAGTTTTAAAAAACGTTTATTTTAATTTTTTCTATTATTAGCACTCTCGTGCAAAGAGTGCTAACACAATAACGCAAATATACGAAAAATGTTGCACAAAAAAATGTGGAAAAGTTTGAAACATGATCAGCACTTTGGCATTGGGCGTTCTGCCCAACCTCCTCATCAATGAACAGCAATGAGTTGGCGTGGCACGGCATGCCCCCTGCCGTGCTCCTACATTTTTCATTTTTGGCTTATCGCCGGAACAGTATTTGTGTTGCTGTGGTGCTCGGAGCGGGACAGATTCGAAAGATTTACATGTCGCGATTAAATCGAAATTCGTATTTTTGTTAATTTTTGATTGATTAAATTGATACATAAGCTCATTCACTCAGAAATACTTGCCGAAAGGCTCTCTCCGGCCGAAGCAGTTACGACCGAAAGGCATCCGGTTGCGGTCCTGGCGGATAATATACGCAGTCTGTACAATGTGGGTTCGCTTTTCCGCACTTGCGATTCGGCGTTGGCGCATTCGCTCGTTCTCACCGGGTTCACACCGCACCCGCCCCGCGCCGAAATAGAGAAAACTGCGCTCGGAGCGGTGGATACAGTGCCGTGGGAATACTTCAAATCCCCCGTGGAGGCCGTCCGCGCTATGAAATCACGCGGCTTCAGGGTGCTCGCTGTCGAAATAACCGACGAAAAGCGCAGCTACGACACTCTTTCGAAAGAAGATTTTCCTGTTTGCCTCGTACTGGGGAACGAACTAACCGGAATCGACGACGAAACTCTGGCCGAATGCGACGGGGCAATCGAAATCCCTATGTATGGCACGAAACACTCGCTGAACGTGGGCGTGGCTGCCGGAATAACAATTTTCGAAGCTGTCCGGGCGTGGAGAGAAATTTCTGATATGTAACAAAGCACAGCATCGCTAAGGCTTAAAGACAAATTGAAAAAAGGAAATACATATTTTATTGGCGATATTCACGGATGCGCCCGCACATTCACAGAACTGCTGTTCGAAGTGATCGGAGTGCGCCGTTCGGACAGAATCTTCCTCCTTGGGGACTATATCGACCGCGGGCCGGATTCGGCGGCGGTTATTGACATCATCCTCACAATGATTAAAAAAGAATATACCATTTTCCCGCTCATGGGCAACCACGAATTAATGCTGTTGCAGTCGCTTCGCGACCCGGTTTTTGCTGCCCAGTGGACGCTGAACGGCGGCCGAGCCGCAATGGACAGCTGGAAAACGAACGACCCGACGAAGATACCGGCGCACCATATCGATTTTATTAAAGGCCTGAAGTATTACTTCAAGGTAGGAGATTTCATTGCGGTCCACGCGGGCCTGAATTTTTCTGTCGAGAAGCCGCTCGAAGACACAGAATCCATGCTATGGATACGCAACGATTCCGTTGATAGAACCAAGATCAAGGGCCGGAAACTGATTGTGGGCCACACGCCGACCACGCTCGAGGATATTAAGAAATCGCTCGATTCTGACCGAATTCGTTTGGATGGCGGATGCGTCTATTCGGCACGCCGCCCGGAATATGGATTGCTATGCGCTTTGCGCTTGGAGGGTATGCGACTTTTCACGCAAAAAAATATCGATTTCTAAAAAAGTTTTTCTTTCAGATTTGATGCAAATGATTCATGCCCCCATGCCAAGCAAAACGACTGAAACCGTCCTTGCAAAAATGTACAGATCCATGAAAATTGACCAGTTAGCGATGTAGTACAGGTCTATTCGGATCCTCTCCTCGAAGCTGGAATTGCGGCAAGTAACTTGCCAGAGTCCGCTAAGTCCGGGCTTCACGTTCAGTACGGCTTCCTCTTGGCCGAGCATGTCCGGTTTCTCATACGGAATGTACGCTCTCGGGCCGATCATGCTCATGTCTCCCTTCAATACGTTCCAAAGCTGTGGCAATTCGTCGAGACTATATTTGCGAAGGAATTTTCCCAAACGAGTTTGGCGTGGGTCGTCGGCAAGCTTATGAAATACTTCGTACTCGCGGCGCAGTTCCGGGTGCGCGTTCAGAATCGCGTCCAATCGGTCCTCTGCGTCGTGGTGCATTGTGCGGAATTTAATAATTTTGAAACGCGAGTCGCCCTTGCCCATGCGCTCTTGGCGGAAAAACGGCCTACCTTTGGAATCGATGATTACCAAAGCCAAAAGGCAAAGGATTAGCGGAAGCGCCAGAGTGCCAATCAGCACAACAGACAGCACATCGAATCCGCGCTTGAATACCTGCGCAAATCGTCTTTGAATTGAATTATTTAGCTCGAACGCAAACAAACCACCGAAATTTTTACTCGCTGCCCAGAGACCAGAGCCGGCCACAATTTCGGGGATCACCATCGTGTGCTCGAAGTGCTTCGAATACCGATTAACTATTTCGTGGCGTTTGCGAGAATTAACGCCGGGCATGGCCACGATTGAATATTTGATTCCGAAGTATTCGGAGAATTTCGGTATCAACTCCAGACCTCCGACAACCGGCACTTCGCAGCAATAGCCCCAAAGGTCGGCGTCGTCGTCCACGGCAATGAAAGGTTTCAGCCCGATCCTTGGCGAATCGATCAAGGTTTTGATTAACCCTGCGCCCGTGTGCCCGGCGCCAACCACCATAACGGGCAGCCCCCACCATGGCCTCGACGAAAACACCGTCCGGGCCAATGACCGACAGAGAGGCACTGAGATAACTGATACGATCCACGAAAGGGCGAAAAGAATCCTCGAGGTGTCCGAACCGCTGCGAATGATGAACGATGCGCCGGCCAACCCGCCCCAAACGGCAGTAATAGTGAGTGCGGTCGTCCGAAGTTCGGAAATCACGTCGTTCCCATATCCTGGGTATAGCCCAAGAACCGAATGCATGATCGGCACGATCCCAACGCCCAACAAAAGCAGATAAAAATTGTCTATATCCGATGGAGTACCAGGAAAAAGAAGATTCCTAACCAATAGAGAAACCAGAACAGAAGCAAGCATTGCCAGCGAATCGGACAGTATAAAGACAGCTCCAGCTTTGGCCTTGCGGTGCCGGACGGGTATAGCCGCGAATTGGTCGATCTGGCCATGATTTATCAACTGCGTCAGTTGCTGTAACTTGGGAGTAATCATTTAACTATACAAAGCTCGAATTATTCTTAAAACCAATTCATACTGCCATCAACCCACTTAATTTCTCGAAGCCTCTTGGAAAACATCAAGAATCCAATATGCAAATATAAAGAGAATATAGCAATTAGAAAAGGTTTCCTCAAAGCAATTTTGAATTAATGCAAGCGATTAGAATAGCTGATGATTCCTTAGCTACGGCAATGGTGCAATTCCGAACTGTATCGCCTTTCGTCCGAAAATCCATATAGACAAAACCTTCCGAAGGTTTTTCTGCCTTGGGAAGGTTATTAAAAGCCCTTGGCAGGAGGCACTACAAAGGCAGCCTGCCGGTGATGAATTCGTGCGGGGATCAGAATAGTTTATCGCCACTTTGGTGGCCAAATGCCGGATGCAAATCGAAGCGGACCGTGCCGACAACTGCTTTGTCTCCCACTGCCTTGGCGATTCGGGCAGTGCCTTCGTTCCCGAACCCGGCGCATAGCTCGATCGCGCCCACTCCACGGCCGACCAAGTCCTTGGCAACGGTTTCGGCTTCGTCGTAGTTTTTCACTCCGGCGATATGGAGAACGAGAATCGGCGTTTCGATGACCGAATGGTGAATTGCGACGTCAGTTTCCGGCGCCACGAAGATGAAAGCTGCTTGAATTTTACTCATTTTTTTCTCTGAAAAGTTTTGTAAACTGTTGCAATCAATCTACGCCGAAAAATATGAAATGTTACGATATAATTATTGAATACTATTATAAAATGAAGTTTTATAGGAAGTCCCTCTATACATTCTGTTGAAGAGGGCGTTCGAACAAATCGAACGACTTTTGCTGTCACTCTCTCGGAACAGCCCATACACAAACAAAGCCATACGACCCGAAAATCGTATGGCTTTAGCAAATTTTAATTTCGTCAGAGAATTACTGTTGGGGTGCTTCGGCCGGCGATGAAACCGGAGGAGGAGCCACAGGAGATTCTGTCTGGGTGGAAGCGCCCTGCGTAACGGGTTTTTCTGCGTCCACCGTGGGCGTCAGGAAAAACTTGTTCACAAGCAAGGTCAGCAAAAGAATTGCAATTGCAAGGTATCTCGTGATTTTGGCCAAAAGGCTGACAGTCT
>CAZSWR010000132.1:0-6668 GCA_964610885.1 uncultured Hyphomicrobiales bacterium
CAAGAATACAAGGAAAACAGTTACAAATGAGTAATCAAAGATTCTTTAAAAAATATTTACCTGCGATAATATCTACATTTTCTTTTGTAATATTTTGTGTTTCCATTTTGAAGTATAACCAATACAACAGCAATGAGAACGAAAAGGATTGGAAGAGTCGGGTCCAAGAAACGCTCATTTCCAAAAGAACTCAAATTGAGAAAGCACTTTATTCAAGGTTGTATTACACCAAAGGAATCGCTGCAAATGTTTCGATCGATCCGAATATTAATACTGCAAAATTCGACGAGCTTGCTCACTGTTTGATAAACAACGATTCGGTTATTTGTACTATGTCCTTAGAAAAAGACTGTATTATTTCCGCAGTATATCCGTACAAAGGACACGAAAGCGCAATCGGACTTAACCTATTGGCTAACCCCGAAAGGAAAAAAATCGTCGAAAACGTAATTGTAACCAAGAAGACCTACGTCGCCGGCCCACTCGATTTGGTCGAGGGCGGAATTGGGTTCATCAGCTATACGCCGATTTTCATCAACAACAAAAGCGACAGCTCGATTTTTTGGGGGCTTACCGACATAGTAATTTATCGCGACAAATTGTTCAACGAGATAAATCTGTACCCTCAGGACGAACACTATAAATTTGCACTAAAGGGCAAAGACGGGAGCGGAGCCACGGGAGAGTGTTTTTGGGGCGATTCGACTATATTTAGCTCCAACCCAATTTCGATTGAAATATCGCTTCCGACCGGTTCGTGGCAATTCTATTGCGTTCCAATTAACGGCTGGGGTACTGATACAGACAAGACCACAACCCTATTCGTCTTGCTATACATTAGTGCTGCCCTGATTAGCATTCTGATTTGGTTGCTGTCCAAAGCAATGTTAAAAATTCGGAACAACGAACGCGAGCTTACAGCACTTTTCGGCGCAATGCGCGACCTGGTGATTGAATACGATGCCAATGGCGTTCATAGGCAAGTAGTTGAAACAAATGAAAACCTACTGAGCAAGCACAAAGACGAAGTGATCGGCAAATCAATCTTCGAATTATTTGACCAGCCAACAGCTGAAATCATATTAAGTGGCATTCGTAAATGTTTGAATACAAAAGAGCTTGCTATTGTCAATTATTCTTTGGTGATTAATAATCGAACCAGATTCTTCGAAGCACGAATTTCGAACCTGTCCAACAATTCGGTGATTTTCGTAGCATACGATATTACCAAGCGGAAAGAAAATGAGGAAAGAATCAAATCAAACAATAAAGAATTGAAAGGACTCAATGCCACAAAAGATAAATTCTTCTCAATAATTGCCCACGATTTGAGGAATCCTTTGGGCAATTTCAAGCTTATCTCAAATCTATTGGCTGATTCTTATGACGATCTGGACGAAAACGAAAAAAAAGAGTTTTTAGTGATGATGAAAGACTCATCGAACAATATATACGATTTGTTGAATAATCTGCTTGAATGGTCCCGCTCCCAACGAGGAGATCTTAAACTTTATCCTATCGACGTCGAAATAAATGATATTGCGGCAAATTGCATACAACTACTTTCGCCTCTTGCAAATGCTAAAGAAATCAGTTTAATCAATCGTATTCCCGACCATACAAATATCACAGCAGACCTTAATCTGCTGACCGTTGTCGTGAGGAATCTAATCTCGAACGCTATCAAATTCACTCCTGTGGGCGGCGAGATTTCTGTCGTCGCCGAAAGGCAAGGTAAGGAATTACTTGTCTCCGTCATAGACAATGGCATTGGTATGACTCAAGAGACAATTGCCAAACTTTTCAGGATAGATGTCAATATAACAACGATTGGAACATCGCAAGAAAAAGGCACAGGCTTGGGATTGATACTTTGCAAAGAATTCGTAGAAAAGCATGGCGGTAGGATTTGGGCCGAAAGCGAACCCGACAAAGGAAGCAAGTTTATATTCTCTCTGCCTATGTCCAAATAATGAAAGTACTTACATTTATTCAAATTAGGGAAATGTACTCAGGTTCATCATCCCTAATAGCCGTTGCGCTGCCCACAAGGAATAAAGTTGCTGACGCCACCTCAAGTGTTCGCAAGATTCACTAATCATACAATCACTGCACTCGGATATAATGTTTGCCGGGCAATTGCCTGATCGTATTGTTGAACTCCATCTTCAGTAGCACAACAAGCAACTCCGATATTTCCACTTCGGTTCGGAGCGAAAGCTCATCGATATGGATCGGGTCGAAGCTGATCGCATCGTACACAGTTTTTTCGGTTTTCGTAGCGAAGTGGATCTCGCAATTTGCCGAATTGGCCCTATGTTTCGACTTGTCGTCGAGCAGCCCCAGGGTCTCGAGTATGTCGTTCGGCTCGGTGGTTGGCTGGGCCATATTCTTTTTGATGAGCATATTGCAGCCAGAACTTTTCTCGTCGGTGATCCTCCCGGGGACGGCGAATAGTTCTCTGTTTTGGTCGAAGGCGAATTGCGCCGTGATGAGCGCCCCGCCCTTGGAGCGGCTTTCGACGACGAGCGCAGCGCGAGAAATTCCGCTGACGATCCGGTTCCTCCGTGGGAAATATGCCGGCCGGGCCACTGTCCCGAAAGAGTATTCAGTGATGACTGCGCCGCCCGACTCGACAATTTCGTCGGCAACTTTTTGCGATTCCTGTGGCGAAATCCTGTCCAAACCGGAGGCAATGACTGCATAGGTTCTCCCGCCGGCTTTCATTGCGGCGTAATGGGCCGCGCGGTCAATTCCATATGCCATTCCGCTCGTTACGATTGCTCCGGCCCTGGCGAACGCTTCGGCGTATCTTTCGGTGGTCAGCTTGCCATAATTAGTTGCCAGCCGAGTACCGACGACCGCAATCGAATTCGCCGACGGGTCGGACAATTCCCCCCGAACATAGAGAATCAGCGGCGGATACTCGATATCCTTCAGCATAAACGGGTACTCCGGGGACCAATAACTGATCACACGGCAGTTGCTTGCTGCGGCTGATTCCATCTGGCGGCGTGCGAAATTTCTGGCCGATTCAATGGGCGAATCGAACATCGCCTCGGGCATGATTCGCGCTGCAATTTCCGGCGCCATCGGCAGGGACAGAAATTCATCGAAAGACGAATGCCGGGCAACGATGTCCCGCACGATAGTCGAGGTCAGGTTCTTCACGCATATCAACGACAATACGTCTTCGGCTTCCCAGTTGTTTATCCTGTTCATACGTATCCAGATAGAAAATTTCAAAATGACAAAATAATGGAAATAGTTTATAAATAAAAGTGATTTTGCAATTTTTCCGAAAAATGAAGTTATTTTTGTATTAAGCACTTTCGCTTCGTGGGCGAAATGCTGTAGTGTTGTTTTATAAGGAATTGCTTGGATAAGAAGCCGAAAATATTATTTCTCACTGCCCGACTACCGTATCCATTGGTGGGCGGCGACCGCGTGAAACCGTATTATTTGTTGAAATACCTAGCCGAGCGTTTCGATGTAACTCTGCTTACCTTCTCGCAGGGGCGCCACTACCGTACCGAATACGTCGAACACATCGAATCGATGGGCATCGCCGTCAGGGTGGTCCGTGTCAATCCCATCCGAGCTGGCCTGACCGCACTGCTGAACGCATACCGCTTCCCTTTGGAGATTGGGTATTATTACAGCAAAGAGTATCGTTCCCAAGTGGAACAAATACTCTCTCAGGGCGGATTTTGCCTCGGTTTTTCATTCTTTATGCGCACCGCCGAGTACTTGAAGGACCGGCCCGAGCCGATGAAAAAAGTGCTCATCGCCGAGGACTGCCGCACTCTGTACCAAATGCGCTCTTCGGCCGGGAACACGAGTTTGCTCCAGCGGGCCGTTCGGGCTTTCGAGCGGAACCGGCTCAGGAAATACGAACCGGAGATTGTTAATCATTTCGATGCAGTAACTTTCGTAACAGATACGGATATCGAAGCGATGCGCGAGATGAACCCACGCGGCAATTACTTTCTGCTCTCGAACGGATTTGACAGCAAACGCTTTTCGTCGGGCGCAAGCGGAGAGCCACGCGAGGGAGTGCTGTTCTGCGGGAAGCTGGACGTGGCCGCGAATGCACTGATGGCGGCGCGTTGCGTGGAGAAGATATTTCCGGCCGTTCGCCAGCGGATTCCCGATGCTCGGCTGACGATCGCCGGGGCAAACCCATCGAAATACCTTAAAAGGCGCGCAACGGAGCTGGGATTCGATCTCGTGGCCGATCCGCCGGACATGGCCGAATTGCTCCGCCGCTGCAAGGTGTTTCTGCATCCGCACACGGGCGGCTCGGGCATTCAAAACAAGTTGATCGAAGCAATGGCTTGCGGCGCACCGATCGTAACGACTCCGACCGGAGTGCAGGGAATTGTTTTCGAGAGTGGCGTCCACGGGCTGATTGCCGAATCAGACGAAGATTTGGCCCAACGTGTCGTCGAATTGCTCTCCGGCGGCACACAAGCGGCACAGCTCGGCGAGAGTGCCAGCCGATCGGCAAATGAGAATCACCGGTGGGAAAACGTATTTCGCGCATTCGATGTTTTGATTGAAAAGATGATTGGCAAATAAAACGCAAATAGCTTGGACCCGATGAATATGGAAATAAAGTATATAGCTTGTAATAGATAATTGATTTGGAATTGGAATGACAAAAGCAATATTTTTCGACCGCGACGGAGTGGTAAATTATAGATTAGTGAAGGACTACGTCAAATCGGCAGACGAATTCCATTTTTTGCCCGATTTCTTCGACTTCTTCCGAAATATTAAAAAAGCCGGCTACCTGGCCGTACTCGTAACGAATCAGCAATCTGTCGGCAAAGGAATTATGACCGAGGCCGAACTCTGCGAGATTTTCGACCACATGCAACGCGAAATCAGGAAATCGACAGGATTCGCCTTCGATGATATTTACTACTGCACTGCGCTCAGCTCCGCCGGCAGCCCAGACCGGAAGCCAAACCCGGGAATGCTGCTGAAAGCAATCGAGAAATGGGACATTGACCGCGGGCAATCGTGGATGGTTGGCGATCGCGGTTCGGACGCCCAGGCCGGGGCGAATGCCGGCGTGCGCTCGATTATGATCGGGAACTCGCCCGAAGATGAGAAATCTTTGGCAAACGTTAGCTTCCTGAATTTCGATGAAGTGTGGAAATGGTTCGAATCGGAAATGAACTGTGCCAGCTCGAGCTAATTCTCATGGAATAAGCACAAGACGCGATCGTAAAAAAATGTATTTTTTCTTTTAAAAAAAGAGTAAATTTGTAGTTGCCTTTTGCGAGTGTTCATTCATTCGTTTCGTCGGGCAGTTAGAATCATGTATTATTAGGAAGGTAATGCGATATGTCGCAAAAAGTTGGAATCGTTGGAACCGGATACGTAGGATTGGTTTCCGGAATTTGCTTTGCTGCCACCGGGAATACTGTGTATTGCACAGACATTTTGCCTGAGAAAATCAACAAATTGCAACACGGGCACAGTACAATCTTCGAGCCGGGCCTCGACGCGCTCCTCAAGCAAGTGATGCAAGACGAAACAATCAAATTCACCCACTCGCTCGAAGAGGTCATCGAATCGTCGTCGATTATCTTCCTTTGCCTTCCGACGCCGCCGAACGAAGATGGCTCTGCCGACCTGAACCACGTGCTGAACTGCACTCGCGACATCGCCGAAATTATCAAGCAAAAGGACATCCGCTCGCGGAAAATCCTCGTCAACAAAAGCACCGTGCCGGTGGGCACCGCCGAGAAATCGCGCGCTATACTCGAAGAGGTGATTCCCGGATTCGACGTCGAAGTGGTCAGCAACCCCGAATTCCTTCGCGAGGGCTTCGCCGTCGAGGATTCGATGCGCCCCGAGAGAATCGTCGTGGGCACTCGCTCGGCTTGGGTCGAAGAATTCATGCGCGAGCTGTACCTGCCCTTCGTCCGCAACGGCAACCCGATTTATTTCATGGACGAGAAAAGCGCCGAAGTTACCAAATACGCGGCCAACTCGTTCCTGGCAACGAAAATTTCATACATGAACGAACTGTCGCGCTATTGCGAAGCCGTCGGCGTGGACATCGAGAACGTCCGCATCGGCATCGGCTCGGATTCGCGCGTGGGCAAGCGTTTCCTCTTCGCCGGAGTGGGCTATGGCGGCTCGTGCTTCCCGAAGGACGTGCGCGCGCTGATGTTTTCGGCCAAGAAAGCCGGCACACCGCTCACGATCATCGAATCGGCATACACCGCGAACCTCGGCCAGATCGACCGCTTTGCCGACAGGATCGGCCAAAGGTTTGGCGCGGACCTGGCCGGTAAAAGATTCGCCGTCTGGGGCTTGGCCTTCAAACCAAACACAGACGACACTCGCGAGGCTCCGGCTTTCCGCATTATCGACGCGATTTTGGCCGCCGGCGGCACCGTCTCGGCCTTCGACCCCGAGGCAATGGAAAACACGAAGCACCGCTACGGCAATCGCATCGACTACGCAAAGAGCAAATACGACTGCCTGAACGGCGCCGAGGCGCTCATCATCGTAACCGAGTGGAACACGTTCCGCAATCCGGACTTCGACGAACTCGACAACCGCCTGGCGAACAAGATCATTTTCGACGGACGCAACCTGTTCGAGTACAAGCAGATGCTCGACCTCGGCTACGAGTACTATCCGAT
>CAZSWR010000133.1:0-6553 GCA_964610885.1 uncultured Hyphomicrobiales bacterium
ATTTTACGATCTGGACTTAGGTTCAATTAAAACGTTTTGGACAGCTGTGATATTACATCTGTCACTCGAGGACATCTTAACAATTTAACAAATTCTATCTTTACTGAAAGGACAGACTATGAACAAGTTACTAAAACTTGCGGTTTTCTGCATATTACTCGCCTTCGTGTGTATTGGTACAGCAGAAGCAAAAAGACATTTTCAACCTGCAGTGCCTTGCCACACACAAATGACTTTCAATTTGAAAAACAGGCTCAATCCTGTAACAGGAATATGTGTATATACAGTTAAATGGGAAGACGATGAAACTGGTGAATCCGGTGTAAGATATGTTTTTGAAGATTCGAACTATGGTGCCGGCTATGTTGATTCCATTACAGATCGCAATGGCAACTGGGAAGGTAATTATTGGACACCGACACCTTATCCGCGATCGACAATTCTTTCAAATTACGGTGAACCAATAATGCAAATATCACAATCTCCCAATCAAGGCGAAATTAGAATTCAATTGTTAGAAAATTCTGATACTCGCTTCGGCGTGAAACTATTCGACCTAAACGGTCAGTGTGTTGATGCAAAATGCACATATCTTTCGGATCAAATATTAATTAATACTCAAGATGTAAATAATGGCGTTTTCTTTTTAGTTATCATAGGCGAAAATGAAAGTTTTAACTATAAGATATTGATCAATAGATAAAATGAAAACACTAGTTACTTCAGTCCTACTCATAATCTGTATAATTTGTGCGAATGCCCAACCGACGGTATTCCCTTTCAGGCTCTGGAGGAATAATGCCGCATCAGGATTCTTTGTTGGCAAATGCCTCTACGATTCATCGATTTCATATGATGCGTTCTATGATAACCCCGGTCATGGATTGAGAAAACTCAGTGGATGTTCATTATCTGTTCAGACGTTTTATTATAACAATGTAATTAATGGACTGAATACTGTAGATACTGGGGTTTCTTCCACCTATTTCGATTGTGCTGAAGCAAATTATACATTTCAAACAGCAAGATATTTCCTCATTGCATGCAGGAAATCAGATTCTGTGATAGC
This sequence comes from uncultured Hyphomicrobiales bacterium, assembly GCA_964610885.1. Lineage (GTDB taxonomy): Bacteria > Bacteroidota > Ignavibacteria > Kapaibacteriales > UBA2268 > CAZSWR01. Next base: position 1,070 of record CAZSWR010000133.1, read on the forward strand.
GTTTGATAAGCGTTACAAAGATAATGATTTCTACATGATAGAATTCGTTGATACTCTTACCGAGAAGACATTAGGTTTTGGATTCAGCTCTTTGAGGTGCGATTCATTGGACAATTTAAGAAAGTCATATTTGTTGCCGTGCAACAGATATGATTATTACTCGACGAATATTTTCGATGGCCCTCTCTATGAATCGCTTTTGTATTCGAATCCAAATGGCATCTATTTATTCGAGATCATCGAATCCGGAACGGGCAAAGCAGTAGGCATTCGCTACAATTGCATCAATAACGAAAAAGAATACTTAATGTATTTCAGGTGATAATTGTATTCACAATAACAAAGCCCTTCATTTCCCGCGAATAGCGAATAATGAGGGGCTTTTCTGTATGTATCGTGTTCTATAAATTATGCAGCAAGTGGCCGAGTTTGTCTTTTTTGGTCTTCAGGTATTTCTTGCTGTGTGCGGTCGGTTCGATCTCGATCGGTACCAAGCCGGTAACCTCGAGGCCGTAGCTTTCGAGGCCAACCATTTTTTTGGGGTTGTTCGTGAGCAATTGCATTTTCGTTACGCCCAGCTGGACGAGGATTTGCGCGCCGACGCCGTAATCGCGCATGTCGGGTGCGAACCCTAATTTTTCGTTTGCTTCGACTGTGTCCAATCCTTGCTCCTGGAGGTGGTAGGCTTTGATCTTGTTCACCAAGCCGATTCCGCGGCCCTCCTGGCGCATGTAGAGCACGACGCCCTTGCCGCGATTATTAATCATTTCCATAGCTTTCGCCAGTTGGCTGCCGCAATCGCAACGGAGCGAGCCGAAGACGTCGCCGGTGAGGCATTCGGAGTGCACGCGGACGTAGATTTCTTCGCCCGGTGTCCATTCGCCTTTGATCAGCGCGACGTGTTCTTTGTTGTCCACCATATTTCCGAATACTTTGATTTTGAAGTCGCCGTATTCGGTCGGGATGTTGGCCTCTGCAACGGTTTTCACCAAGCATTCGCTACGCAGGCGGTAGGCGATGAGGTCCTTGACGGTGATGATCTTCAGGCCGTGTTCCTTCGCGAAGACGAGCAAATCGTCGCGGCGGGCCATTGTGCCGTCGTCTTTAATAATTTCGCAAAGCACTCCGGCGGGTTTCAGCCCGGCCAAGCGCATCATATCGACGGTCGCTTCGGTGTGGCCGGCGCGGCGAAGCACTCCGCCATTGAGCGCGACGATAGGGAAGACGTGGCCCGGGCGTCCGAAGTCGGCCGCTTTTGCCTTGTCGTCTGCGATGGCCTTGATTGTGGCTGCGCGGTCGGCAGCCGAGATTCCTGTGGTGGTGCCGTGGACGTAGTCCACCGAAACGGTGAAGTTCGTGCCGAGCAGAGCGGAATTGTCCGAAACCATCATGTTGAAGTTCAGCTCTTCGGCCCTTTTCTCCGATATCGGAGTGCAGATAAGGCCTTTGCCCTTCGAGGACATGAAATTTACGATTTCCGGCGTGATGTGTTCGGCCGAACAAATCAAATCGCCTTCGTTTTCGCGGTCTTCGTCGTCCATCACGACCACCATTTTGCCGGCTTTGAAATCCAGCAACGCTTCTTCTATTGAGTTCATCATAATTTAAGCAATCAAAATCTTTGAAAACAAACATCAAAACATTGAACAAAATTAAGAAGATAAATCCGAATAGAAAAATTTCAACTCTTATTTACTCATTTTGTAGTAAATTTGTTATCTGTTAGAATTTCATTATTAGTAACTAATAAATAGTATGGAAGAAAAAAAGACACGTAAGAAAAAAAGCGCAGACGAAACCGCCGCCTCTCCAAGCCCCGAACCTCGGGCCGAGGAGAAAAAGAAGTCGGGACGGAAAAAGGCTGCTGCTGCGGGCGAACAGGCCACTGTGAAAGCCGATTCGTCCGCCAAAGATTCCAAGGCCGAGGATAAACCAAAGCGCAGGGCCACCAAAAAAGAAGCTCCCGAGGCCACTGCCGAAGAGCCAAAACCTGCCCGCGCTCGCAAAAGCGCGAAAACCTCCGCCGCCGCTGAGAAAGCTGATGCCTCCAGCGTAACCGAAACTGAGAAAAAGAAATCTTCGACTGCGAGGAAAAAAGCCGAAAAGGCAGCTCCCGCAGAAACACCTTCTGCCGACAAAAAATTGGCCGAACCCCAAAAAGCAACCAAATCGAATCGCAGCGCAAAAACTGCCGCAAAAGACGCCAAACCGTCCATCGCCGAAACTATCTCGAAAGCTTTCGTGGCCCAGAACTCATCGGCCGCCATGCCTGAGCGCGATACAATTGCTGCTGCCTCCGATTCCAAACCCAAAGATTCTCAGTCCGGTAACGCTCACGCAAAAGGAAAATCATCGGTAGAAAAGAAATTAGAGGTGCCCGTGACTACGAAGCAAATCGATGCCTCTAACTCAAAAACCGCCACCGCCGGCTACGACCGCCCAAGGTACGACAACGCATCGCGCCGAGACGACCCGAATGCCAAACAAATCCGCGAGGAATACGATGGCGACGCCCAGGATTCCGATCGCGGAGACCGGCAAGGCGAATACTCCGACGACGACCGCCGCCGGAACAGCCGCCGCCGCGGACGCAGAGGCGGGAAAAACCGCCGCCGCAACCGTTTCGACGACTACCGCCAGGACGATCAGCAACCCAAAGACGCCGACCGCAATTCGTATCCCGACGAAGTGGAAGACGCCGACCTGGACGAAGTCCAAAAGCAAGTGGAAAAGCTTATTGCCGAAAAGTCCCAAGCCCAAACTTCGGATAACAGGCGCCAAGCCCAACCCATGGACAGAAACGACCGCACCGACCGCCCCGACAGAAGCGAAAGAACCGACCGCAGCGACCGACAGGAACGCGGCGATAGGCCTGACCGCAGGGATAGGCAAGATCGTGGCGGACGCCAAGACCGTGGAGACCGCCGTGACCGATACGGAGACCGAGGCCGCAACGAAAATTACTTCAACGACAACTATGGCCGCACCCGCGACGCGAAACTGTCCGATGAGCAAATTGCACGCGAGCGCGAACTCGAGGAATATGCCAATCAGTTCGACGTGGAGTTGGAGCAGGACGACGTGCCAATAGTTTCGCTCGATTCGCTTCGGACGCTCGAAACGCCCGACCACAAGAAACATTCGCGCGCCAAGGCCGCCCAGCAATCCCAAAGGGACGACCGAGCCAACGAAAAGGCCAATTCTCGGCGCATCGAACGCTTTGCCCCGGCGAATATTGCCCCGGCGAAGTTGATCACCGACATCCAAAGGAAAGATGAATTCATTCGAGAATTCCTGACGAGCACAAACGAAAAGCTCGTAAACGATTTATTCGTTACCAGCGATGCGCATTTGCTCGTGGGCGTCAGCGGCGGCGTCGATTCGATTGCCCTACTCGATGCCATGGCACAAATCTCCCAAAAAGTTGGATTCACCATTACCGTGGCCCATTTCAACCACATGCTTCGCGCCGGCGATTCCGACGAAGACGAGAAATTCGTGATGCAAGTGGCCAAAGAATACAATTTACAAGTCTATACCGGCAGCGGCGACGTCAAGGACTATGCGGAAAAGAATTCAATCAGCATCGAGCAAAGCGCCCGTTCGCTTCGCTACGCTTTCTTCCACCGGATTGCCAAACACGTCAAAGCAAACTATATAGCAACCGCCCACACCGCGGACGATTCGGCTGAGACGTTCTTTATCAATTTGCTTCGCGGGTCTGGCCTAACGGGCCTTCGCGGCATTCCGGCCATCCGCCCGATGAACAAAGGCGTCGTAATAATCCGTCCGTTCATCGATAAAAAGAAGAAAACACTCGTTGAATACGCCCACCGGAGAAATTTGGAATGGCGCGAAGACGAATCGAACAACCTGCTTCAGTTCACGAGGAACAAAGTGCGCAACGAACTTATTCCCTACCTCGAGGATAAGTACTCGCCGGCAATCGTCGAGCTAATCAACCGCACTTCCCGACTTATCGACGGGGCAGACCGCTTCATCTCCGATTACGTGGACAAAGTGGCCCAATCTGTGATCACAGACCGCCGCAAGGACAGGTTCTCGGTGAAAACCGCTCTGTTCCAGACGTTTGACGATTTCATTCAGGGCGAAATCATCCAATTGCTGATCTCGACCTTCTTCAAGGCCCACACGCTGCCCATGGCTATCATCGACAGGATAATCAAACTGTTCGAGGCAAACACGGGAGCAGTCTGCGAGATAAACAAATTGCTCTATGCCGTCAAGGATCGGGAAACCGTTATCTTTGCCCGCCGCCGCCAGGCCTCCGACGAATTGGTGCAGATTAGCAAAGAGGGCGAATTTGATTTCTTCGGGAATAAATTCATTCTGAAAGAAGTCGAAAAGCAAGATGTCCGGCTCGGAGAGGATCCGTTTGTTGAGTACTTGGACTACGACTTGGTTCCGGCCATTATGTACGTACGCCCATGGCAGGAGGGCGACAGTTTCCGTCCGCTCGGCATGGCCCACGGCTCGCAAAAGGTTAGCGATTTGCTGACGAACGAAAAACTTTCGGTGATCGAAAAGAATGATATCCTCCTTCTTACGTCTAAAACGGAAGTGATTTGGGTGTGCGGAATGCGCATCAGCGAGAGTTTCAAGCTCCGCAGTGGATCGACCACACGCTATTTGCGCGTCGAATACAGGCCCAGCGTGGACCAAGAGTAGATACTGATGGAGTATTAGTTGGAAATTCAAAAAAACAAGGGGCTGAAATATGCCCCTTCGTATTTTCAGAAAACAAGGGAAAAACAATGGACAGAATCGTTCTTAACGGTAAAACATTTGATAAATACATTGAGCAGGGCGAAGTGCTTGCCGCAATCAAGCGCGTCGGAGAGCAGATCAATCACGATTACGTCGGCAAGAAGCCGCTTTTCATCGTGGTGCTCAAGGGCGCAATGTTCTTCGCAGTGGAGCTGATGAAGAATATCGAACTCGAATGCACAATGGACGTGGCCTCGGCGAAGAGCTATGGCGCTTCGATGACGTCTGCCGGGCAGGTGCAAATCAATTTGCCGGATTTGGATTTCTCGGGCCAGGACGTAATCATACTCGAAGACATTATCGACACGGGCCACACTCTCAAGAAAATGAGTGAGGAAATCTTGGCCAAGCACCCCGCTTCGCTCGAAATTGCAGTGCTCGTTACCAAGCCCGCCCAGCGCGAGGTCGAAGTCGATGTCAAATACATCGGCATGGAAGTGCCACCGAAATTCATCGTTGGCCTGGGATTCGACTACGCAGAATACGGCCGCAACCTGAAGCACATTTATGCGCACATTGGCGACTAATCGAAGATCTCGATTATAGAAAATATCTTAACTCTGATTCACCTGATGTGCTGATGTGATGATGATGCGGTGAAAATAGTTGCAAGTAAAAAGGTAAAAGTAGCAAGTAGAAAGATGTCTTGTCCTGAAATAGGTTGACTAACTTACGTAAACAATCTCGGATTAGCAA
>CAZSWR010000134.1:0-6460 GCA_964610885.1 uncultured Hyphomicrobiales bacterium
TCGTTACATTGAATTTTCAACCGTTTGTCCAGATTGCGCTGGAGCAGTACACCTCTTAGCCTTCGAACTATTTTTGTACTTCGAGACAATCGATCTCGATTAAAGTGCACTTTTCAGGATAAACAATAAACACTTTGTTGATACAAATCAGCATATAAACACGTCATAATATCAGACATAATGCTTTACATTGAATCTTAATAACCATTGAAATTCCATATTGTTAAGAAATTATGCACACACACTTCCGAAGTGTGGCACGTCTTGTTATTAATCTAAGTTTTTATTTGAAATTATTCGTCTTTGCTCCAAATCCTGTCCTCGAGGAACTGGGCGTACTCGAGCAGGGCGCTCTCGATATCAGAATACTCGTGCAGAGTCATCAGTTTTTGTTTCATTTCCGAAGAGCCGTAGAAACCCTTCAGGTAGCCTGAATAATGTTTCCTGAATTCGTATATCGACTTGGGGCAGCCCTTGATTTCTATCATTAATCTCAAATGCTCCAAGCAAACGTTGATCTTCTCTCTTGGCGAGGCCGAATCGGGTTCGATACCGCGGTAAACCAAATCCGCCGCCTCTTTGAAAAGGAAAGGATTCCCAGTGGCAGCGCGTCCGATCATTATTCCGTCGCACTTCGTGGTTGCGAATGCACGGGCTGCGTCTTGTGCAGTTTTCACATCGCCATTCAGTATCACCGGCAGGGGCGTTACGGCTTTCACTTTATCAATCCAGGACCAATCCGCTTCGCCGCTCATGCCCATGTCCCGCGTGCGGCAGTGGAGCGTCAGCACTTGGACGCCCGTCTTGTGCAGTTGTTCGGCAATCTCCAGAATGACGATGCATCGCGGATCCCATCCCAAACGAGTCTTGACGGTTACCGGAATCTTAACTGCAGCGGCAACGGCCGTGGCCATTTCGAGCAATCGGTCAGGTTCCTTGAGGAATGCAGCTCCGGCATTGTTGCCCACGACCTTCCGCACCCAGCATCCGAAATTAATATCGAGGAAGTCTGCACCTGATTCTTCGACGATCCGCGCTGCTTGGATCATCGATTCGACCTTGCTTCCGAATATCTGAATGAATGCCGGCCGCTCTTCGTCGTGAATCACCATTTTCCTCTGCGATTTCACTGAATCGCGGATTAATGCCTCTGCGGCAATAAACTCCGAATAGACCAAACCCGCGCCCATTCGGCGGCACATCACTCGGAATGGCTGATCGGTTATTCCTTCCATCGGGGCCAAAGCAATCGGCCTGTCTATTTCTATGTTTCCTATTTTCATCTGATTCTCGCTTTCGGGCAGTCCCGAACCAAAGAAAACTCCATCTCGACTTTTGCGGGACGGAGTTTTGAAAAATACTTATTTACTCTGGCATAAACAGATGTTACTGTTTTTGTTCTTGTTGTTTCTTGTAATTGTTTGCCGCGTCGCCAATGGCATCGACAAACCTTTTATATTTCTCGGCTTGCGATCCGGAAAATTTTGCCCTTTCGAGGAATTTCAGTAGTATCCTTGCCGATTCCAAATCGACAGAATATTCCACTTGGTCCGAGGGCGAGCGTTTGTTGTCTTGGATATCTTTGACAGCGGCCTTGAAGAAGTTTTTAACGGACATGAATGCGTCCACCTCGGCGCCGGAGATCTCGATCGTGTTCAGTGCGTTGTTCATAAAGACAACATCTTCGACGAAGAATTTCGGTTTCAGGACAATTTTTTGTGCCTGCTGCTGGGCGGATTGCTGTTGTGCCTCGATTGCTCCGCCGGCGATCAGCATTGCTACCAAGATGGCCAAAATATACTGTTTCATAAAATCACCTATAATTTCAAATCTACTATTCAATTATACGATAAAAAAAGGAATACTGACCGCACGGCGCGAAAAATTGTTAATCGACATCGAAATTGATACCGAAGCGGTGCAACGTGGCCGACGTACCAACCTGGCCGATTGCGTAGTCGAAATTAAAATATTTCGTACGGATTCCGATTCCGCCATTGAATCCTGACATTTTTTTGTCGTTGTCCGGCGCGGCAAATCTGCGAATTTGATTATCGAAGCCGAAGCGAATGAGGAAGTTCTTGGCCTTGCCGAAACCAATCTCGCCGCCTAATGCAAAATTTTTAAATTTGTCGAAGAAGTTGTCTTCGTTGTCTGCCAAATGGTGGAACGAGAAGTTAAAAAGCAAAGGCAAACCCTTGAGGGCGTGGTTGAAGCCAAGGCGCACATCGAGCGGAATGTCTTCTTTAGTGCCGTCGAAGGTGGAGAGTTGCGATCCGGCGTGGAGCACGGAAAGCCCAATGCAAGTGCGGTCGTCGGAAAGCTTGTAGAGCAGGCCGCCATCGAAGGCAATACCCATTGAATTGTATGAATCGATATTGGCGTGGAGCATTTTGAGTGTTACGCCATAGTACAGATTCTCGTCCAATATATTCGAATAGCTGGCCCCGAGGGCAAAGTTGCCCGCGGAGAAAGTCCCCTTGTTCTCGAAATTTGCGTCCGATGCGTCGAACGAACCGAAGCTGGTGTAGGAAACGGAGACGGCGAGGGTTCCATTTTCTTTCAGATGGTGGACGTACGAGGCTTGGCCGGAGTTAATGTCTAAAACGTGTTTGAAGAAAGTTAAGGCGAGCCTTTTGTCGGTAACAGTCGAAATCGTTGCCGGATTGATGAATACTCCCGAAGCGTCGTCCGCGAGCGCGACTGTGCTCTGGGCCAGGGCCGAAGAGCGTGCGCTCGAATTGTAGCGCAGGAATTGGAATGGCGACGTTTCGTAGGCAAAAGCGTTTGAACCGGCTGCGACGAACATAGCAATCGCCGTTGCGGCCATGCTGCATTTGACAAACATTTGTTTTAGCATACTATTTCCAATAAAGTGAACAAAAACGGTAAATACCCGCCATGTTTTTCGTCCTATTTCAAATTTACGCACTTATTATTTAATAATCAACAATCCAAGTATGGATAGAAATCAAATTCCGAACAACATTTCAGATCATCGACCAATACGGTCTTAATCGTATCTCGAACCTTTCCCATTTTTTCGATATCCCATTGAATCTCCTTTGCGGAAGGATTCAATTTTCTGATTATTTCAAAGATTTCGCAATCGACGAAATCCTGCCTTTCAATCATTATGTCAGTCAGGCCGTTTTCCATTCTATTTCCCTTGCTTTTCCGAATGCCTGCGGAGGAAATCCACAAAGAAAGCCGGCACGCGGCCCGGACGGCGCGTTGCGGAATTCATGTACGAATGGATGGTATAACCTGTGCAAATAACGTCGTCTCCGCGGCGAATTGTGTAGTCGAAGCGCGGGCGAGGGCCTGCCGTGTGCACGTAAGCGGTTTCTATTTCGAGCAAATCGTCATAGAGTGCCGGCTGGTTGTAGAATGCACGAGATTCGATTAGCGGCAGCATAATGCCATTCTCTTCGAAGACGGCGTAGGGCAGCCCAAGCGAACGAAACAATTCGGTCCTCCCTATCTCGAAGTAATAAAAATAATTGCCGTTATAGACCACGCCCATTTTGTCTGTGTCGCCATAGCGCACGCGCTGCTGGGTCGAGTTGCGCAACTCCAAGCCTTCGAATGTCTCTTTGTTCGTTCCGCTCGCCATCAGAATTTCTCGGGTTTTGCGGATGAGAAAATATCAACCAAGCGCTCGAACTCGTCGATAGAATAGAACTCGAATTCGATTGTGCCTTGGGACTCATTTTTGGGTGTGATTTTCACCTGAGTGGCGTATATCTGCCTGAGGAGTTTTTCGTTGTCCTCCAGTATCAGAGCAGTTTCCGGGCTGACTGCATCCTTGCCGTTCGTGCGGCGGGCAGCCGAGCCGTTTTGTTTTTGCGATTCGCCCTCGGTGAATTTGCCGGCTTCCATATCGCGCACCATTGCTTCGGTGGCGCGGACTGACAGGTTTTGGTTGACGATTCGGTCCCACGCCTTTTCGATCTCGTCAACCGAGTTCATTGCGACGAGCGCGCGGGCATGGCCCATGGAAATCACTTTTTTCCTAAGGCTATCCTGGACTTTCTCGGGCAGTCGGAGCAGGCGCAGGAAGTTTGTAACTGTGGAGCGGTCTTTGCCGACCTTGTGCGCCACTTGTTCTTGTGTCAGTTTGCATTCCTCGATCAGCTGGTGGTATCCGCTGGCGATCTCGATTGGATTCAGGTTCTCGCGCTGAACGTTTTCGATAAGAGCGATTTCGAGCATTTGCACGTCGCTGACGTTATCGAGTATGTATGCAGGAATCTTGTTCAATCCGGCGGCGATTGTGGCGCGTGTACGCCTTTCGCCAGAGATCAGCTCGTATCCGTCCGGCGCGCGGCGGACCGTGATCGGTTGGATAACGCCCTGCTCTTTTATTGAGTTCTTCAGTTCTTCGAGAGCCTTCGGGTCGAACTCCTTACGCGGCTGGTAAGGATTGAACTGGATTTTCGAGGTATCGATAAGAGCGAAATTGCCTTCGGTTGTTTCTTCAGGTTTGAATTTGAATCCTCTGTCGGAAAATTCGACAGAAGGTATCAGAGCGCCCAATCCCTTTCCAAGCCCGGTATGCAATTTTTTTGAAGTACTCATATCGCAGTTTCACTAATATTCTTTAAAATCAGTCAATTAATTCCAATTGGAATTTTTTTCGATAATCTCTTTTGCTAAGTCCAAGTAATTCTTCGCTCCGACACTGATGGCATCGTACAGGATGACCGGCTTGCCGTGGCTGGGAGCTTCGGAAAGCCTGACGTTTCTATTGATCACGGTTGCGAAAGCTTTTTCTTTGAAGTGGCGGCGCACCTCGTCCACGACTTGGTTCGAGAGCCGGAGCCGGCCGTCGAACATGGTGAGCAGCACGCCCTCGATGTCGAGTTTCGTGTTCAGGCGGTAGTTCACGATCGAAATCGTATTGAGCAACTGCCCGAGGCCTTCGAGCGCGTAGTATTCGCATTGGACAGGGATCAGCACCGAATCGGCGGATGTGAGCGCGTTCAGCGTGAGCAGCCCGAGCGATGGCGGGCAATCGATGATAATGAACCGATAATCGTTACGAACCTGTTCGAGTACGTTTTTGAGCGTCATTTCGCGGTCTTTTTTGTTAACCATTTCGATTTCTGCGCCGACCAAGTTGATATGCGAAGGCAGAAGGCTCAGGTTCGGCATATCTGTTTCGAGAATTGCCGATTTGACAGGTGCGCCATTGACAAGCGTTTCGTAGATGGTCGCATCCAAATGGCGCGAATCCACTCCCACGCCGTTCGAGGCATTCGCCTGAGGATCGATATCGACAAGCAGTACAGGAACGTCTGCCGCGGCCAGCGAAGCAGCTAAATTTATGGATGTCGTCGTTTTCCCTACGCCGCCCTTTTGGTTGGCGACTGCAATTATTTTTCCCATAGCTTCAGAAATCATGGTTTAAGAAAATCAGTTCCGTATTTCATATAATAGTACATAAAGGCGACCAGTACGAGCGAATGATGAATCCTCTTATCGAGTATCATTCGTCTAATGTCTCCGATAGGCACTTCAATTATTTCAATGTCTTCGTTCACGTCGAGCGATTGGCGGCGCACGCATTCGCAATTGTGCCAAACGTAGCAGAAATGCGAGTTGTTCATAAACGCCGGATTGGGATAATCATCCCCAAGGAGGATCGCCCTACCCTCGCCCAAATAGCCGGTTTCCTCCAGGCATTCCCTTTCGGCGGCGGCCATTGGGTCTTCGCCTTGCTCAACCATTCCGCCGGGCAGTTCGAGAGTAACCTCGTCCACGCCGTGGCGGTATTGCTCTACCATAACAATATTGCCTGTTTTGGTAACAGGTATGATATTGGCCCATCGGGGGGCTTCCAACACTACGAAATTGCCTTCGTTCCTCCATATCGGATGCTCGCGATGGCATTTCGTAACATTGAAAATCTTCAGGTTTTCAATCTCTGTACGCTTCAGAGTGGCCCACTTACTAATCATCTTTGTTTTGTTTCAAACAACATTTTCACAAGAATCGCCCTGTAGCAATTCATTTACATAACTTACAAAAATAGCGAAATTATCATAGCTTACAAAGTATAGTTTGCTCGATAAGGAATTAAAAATGCACTTCGCGGTTAACACTTGATAATAGAAAGAGTTGGCGTAAGTACTTTTTCTCGCATAGCGCCGCGATTTGGCTAACTATCCGAAATATTTCAATTGGATAATTGTTTAGAACAATTGGTGAAGCAACCACTCGATTACCATTAGAATTATCTTGGCTATCATCACTAAAAACCTCAGCATAAGCCCTCTTTGAGAGTGTTTAATTCAAATTACAAACCGAGTAGAAAACTTACTATCAATATCCATTTATTGAAAAACTCAATTTTCAAATTTACGATTAATTGCGATAAAAACAACAAGAATTTGTTAACATTCGCAAAAACCGAAGCGCCCGTTCCGTTTGTGCGGAGCGGGCGCTTCTTGGTTTT
>CAZSWR010000135.1:0-6351 GCA_964610885.1 uncultured Hyphomicrobiales bacterium
ACGAGCGCGGCGACTTTCTCTTCTTCGCGTGCTTTCCAAGTGATGAATTCCTCTACGTCGGGGTGGTCAATGTCGATAATGACCATTTTTGCTGCACGCCTCGTGGTGCCACCGGACTTGATTGCCCCGGCGGCGCGGTCGAAGATTTTTAGGAAACTCATCAATCCGGAACTCATTCCCCCGCCGGACAGATGTTCGCGTTCGCCGCGCAGGCTCGAGAAGTTCGTGCCGGTGCCGCTTCCATACTTAAATATACGCGCTTCGCGGAGCGCAAGGTCGAAAATGCCACCTTCGCCAACCAAATCGTCGGATACGGATTGGATGAAACAGGCGTGGGGCTGGGGGCGTGTGTATGCGTCGTCGGATTCGCGCATCTCGTTCGTGATCGGGTCCACATAGAAATGCCCCTGCTTGCTGCCTGTGATTCCATAGGCAAAGGCAAGGCCCGTGTTGAACCATTGTGGCGAGTTGGGCGCGGCGAACTGAGCCAGCAGCATATAAACCAACTCGTCATAGAAGATTTGCGCGGATTTCTCGTTGTCGAAATACTTGTACTTCTCTCCCCAATCCTTCCACGCTCCGGCCATGCGGTGCACGACTTGCTTGACGGAGTTCTCGGCTCCTGTCATTTGCTTGCCGTCTTCGCCGAGAATCGGCTGGCCGGATTCGTCCACGAGCGGAACGCCGGCCTTGCGGAAGTACTTTTGCGCAAGGATATCAACGGCCACCTGGGACCATTGCTCCGGGGCAACGATGTTGTCCATTCGGAAAACTTCTGAACCGTCTTTGTTGCGAAGCACAGAAGCGCGAAGAGTGTAAGTAAACATATCGAAAGGACTTACACCTTCCTTTGTAAACAATCTTTGAAATTTCATTAAAGGAACTCTTTGATATTTATATATTTATTATTAATTGCTTGAACAATTAAGCAGTTTAGAAGAATTGCATTATTTAATTGTAAATTCGATAGTTACAACCGCTTTCATAACCTTGTCGATAGAAGTCATGTCGCTCATTCCTAAGTCCGACACATCTACTGAATTGGGAGGAGTGATTTGGAAGACGCCTTGGTTTGCAGCCTTCAGAACGCCAACTTTCGAGCCGCTGTTTGTGGCCAATTGGTCTGCGCGGGCGCGGGCGTCTTTGGTGGCCTCGCCCAGCATTTCGATTTTCATGTCGTTTATCTTTGTATATGTATATTGTGGTGGCTGAGAAACTACCGCTACGCCCTGTTTGATCAGCGAGGTGATGTCCGTCGAGACATCGCCGATAAGTTTGACCTGCGAGGACGTAACCGTGATCCTGCGCACCAGCCTGTAGCCATCGACAATGTTGGTGGCCATGCCGTTTGGCGTCAGCTGGAATTGTTTCTCGGTATAGATTGGGGAAATGGACATTTCCGAACGGCTAATACCTTTGGCCGCAAGGAATTGTGTAACCGTCGCATTGTCGCGTTCGATTGTGTTGTAGCATGAAACCATTTCCTTTCCTTCGGCACTGAATTCCAAAGACCACGAAGCGAGGTCAGACGTAATCTGCTTCTCAGCATAGCCTTTGACTGTGATTGACTGGTTCGCGAACTTGATGGTTTTCATCGTGTTCGAGAGGATTACTGTGGAGACAACCAAGCCCAAGGCAAGCGAAATGCCCAACCAGACAAGCCCCATCGAAGACAGTTTACCCGGTTCATTACTCATTGTCAGTACCTCAAGAAAATAATCAAAATTTCAAAAAAATATAATTGAAAAATAAAGAAAAATACTTTAATTTTGATAGATTTGTTTTCCACACATTGAAAACTCACTGTGCAAAAAAATGTAATTCCGATGAAGATAAGGGATTATTTTTTTTTATTCACAAGTTAAAACTATCAATTTAATCAAAAGAACTAAATGCCTGATTTCATTCAATATATCGATGAATACTTAATCCAGATTCTCAACGTCGCTTTCGCCAACTCACTTTTTGATTCTGTCATGCCGTTCGTTACCAATATGCAAAACTGGATTCTGGTTTACGTTTTCTATCTCGGATTTCTGCTTTGGAAGGGCGGCGCAAACGGAAGGATTTGCGTTGCTGTCCTTGTGGTTACTCTCCTCGTGAGCGATCCAATTTCCAGCCAGCTCATCAAAGGTGCAGTCGGCAGGCTTCGACCATGCCACTCGCTCGATTGGATTCGGGTGCTGGTGGATTGCGGCCCGGGAAAGAGCTTCCCATCGTCCCACGCTGTTAATAACTTCGCAGCTGCCTTTGTCCTAACGCACTTCTTCCGGCAATATAAATATGTTTTTTATACAATTGCAACAATTATCGCATATTCCAGGGTTTACGTCGGCGTGCACTATCCCATAGATGTATTGTCTGGCGCTGCAATTGGTATCGCAATAGCTTGGTGCATAACGCAATTATACATTTTACTTAAGAATAAGTATTTTCCTGATTTATCACAGAACAGGAGTTAACAAATGAATCGCCTCACTCGAGAACACTACAGATTGATTTTTGTTTGGACACCACGCGCTCTCACTGCACTCGTTGTATTGCTGCTTGCCATATTTGCGCTCGACGTTTTCGATGGCGAGCAATCGTTCAAAGAGTCAATGCTTGGATTCCTGATTCATATAATTCCTTCGTACAGCTTGCTCGTAACCCTTTTGATTGCGTGGAAAAGGCCGCTCTATGGCGGGTTCCTTCTGCTGGTTTGTGCACTGTTTTTTACTGCATATTTCCATACCTATCGTCATCTGTTTACATTTATGATCATCTCATTCCCGATTATTATCGTTGGAATCTTGTTCATAGTCTCGTATTTCCTTTGCAAAAGGCAACTTAACACGCCCGAGAGAAAGGATAACATGGAATAATGTTCTATAGCAGTTTAAAGAGATTAGCGAAGTCCATAATACCAAAGAATATACTATATTCCATTGAACCATCCTTGCGATACATCTGGAGCATATTCTATTCCGGCCACAAATACAACTGCAACATCTGCAACGCTCAATTATCTCATTTTATTAGCTTTAGCAACGGCGAATTGATGTGCCCACGATGCGGCAGCCTTCGCAGGTCGCGCAGACTATTTATCTTAATTAACAAATACTTAGACACATCCTCTGAAGTGCTTCATTTTTCGCCCGAACGCAGCTTGTCAAGCAGATTGCGTAAGCAACTTGGAGATAAATATATTACATCTGATTTTGCCGGTGAATTTCGCGCTGATAAGCACTTCGATTTGCGTCGGACTAGCGAACCTGATTCTAAGTATGGATTAATCATTTGCTACCACGTCCTGGAGCACATCGAGGAGGACGCCGAAGCGATCCATGAGCTATACAGAATATTGAAGCCGGGCGGTGTTTGCCTCGTGCAGACGCCTTTCCGCGAGGGCGAGATCCTCGAAGACTTCTCGATTACAACGCCCGAGGGCAGAACCGAAGCCTTCGGCCAATGGGACCACGTCAGAGTGTATTCCGCCGATGGCCTTGCCGAGCGACTTCGCGAAGCCGGTTTCAGAGTGGACATACAGGCTTTCCCAGCCGACGGCAGCGATTTGGGTCTTATTGATGGCGAGAAAGTGCTCGTAGCAACGAAATAATTCGCTCCAGAAGCGTTTTTAGTTCATATCCCTCAAATCCCCTTGTCTATTTCATTAAAATCGCATCACAGGCGATAAAAGCCTTTGGAAGAGCAATAAACGACAGCATGAGTTTCAACCTATTGCATACGTCGCGATAAGCAATTGAAATAACAGCAAATCCCCCAACCCTGCTTTTTCTAAGGGGGCTAAAGAAGATATTCGCGTAATACACTGATAATACAAAGGATAGGAATATACTCGATTATCCTCGGGGCAACATGTTGGGGCAAACAAAACTATATCTCTTTTATTATCAACCCAAAAAGTTCGTTAGAAAAATCCTAAATCCCTTTCTCCCAAAGGGCGACGAGGGACTTCCATAAAAACGTTTTCTTACTCCCTTCTCCCGTCGGGAGAAGGGCTGGGGATGAGGGTATAAGATGTATTTCTTTTTTTTAATGAATAATCCAGGATCAACGAATTGGCATATTTGTTCTTATTCCGCCTTTGCCAAAGGGGGCCAGGGGGATTTGTTGATATTTCAAGCACTTACATCATTTTCGGCATATAAACACAATTGCTGCCAACCTTGTACTTTTTCAACTCACTCTGAGCCAACAATCAAAAAAAGCCCGAGGCTGGTGTGCTTCGGGCTTTCATAATCATAGTCTGATCTCTCGAGAGAAGGGTTTATCTTCTGCTACCGCGGTCGCCGTGGCGTTCGCCGGAGCGATGGTCTCTGTGGTCGGACGGCCTGCGGTCGTTCGAGCGGGGAGCGCGGGGTTCCCTTTCCACGTAGCCTTCGGGTTTCTCCATGAGGGCTTTGCGGCTCAGGCGGAATTTGCCGTCGCGAGTCATTTCGATCAATTTCACTTCAAATTTGTCGCCGACGCTGATTTCGTCTGCAACGTTTTCGGTGCGATTGTGCGAGATTTGCGAGATATGGAGCAGTCCTTGTTTTTTCGGAAGGAATTCGATGATGGCACCCAATCCTTCGCGAACTTCTTTGACCGTGCCCATATAGACTTCGCCTTCTTCGGGCCTGCGTGTGATTTCGGCAATCATGCGGACAGCCGAGGCTGCGTCCTCTTCGTTTGTGGCGGCAATCGTAACCGTACCGTCGTCTTCGATATTGATTTCCGTGTTTGAATCCTTCACGATAGCGCGAATATTTTCGCCACCGGGTCCGATAACGGCGCCGATTTGATCAACCGGGATTGTGATCACAGTGAAGCGAGGAGCATATTGCGAGAAGTCTGTTCTCGGTTCGGAAAGTGTTTCGTTCATGATGCCGAGTATGTGCATACGTCCTTCGTGGGCCTGCATTAGTGCGGTTTTCATGATCTCGATCGAAAGGCCTTGGATTTTGATATCCATCTGGCAGGCGGTGATACCGTCTTTGGTGCCGGCAACTTTGAAGTCCATATCGCCGAGGAAGTCTTCGTCCCCGAGGATGTCGCTGAGCACTGCCACCTTGTCATCTTCTTTGATAAGCCCCATTGCGATACCGGCGACTGCTTTCTTGAGCGGCACGCCCGCATCGAAGAGCGAGAGCGAACCGGCGCAAACAGTGGCCATCGACGACGAACCGTTCGATTCCAAAATGTCGGAAACGACGCGGGTTGTGTATGGGAATTCATCGCCGGGCATCATTGCCGAAATGGCGCGGAATGCCAAGTTTCCGTGGCCGATTTCGCGGCGGCCGACGCCGGTCATACGGCCGACCTCGCCCGTGGAGAACGGCGGGAAATTGTAATGGAGCAAGAATTTCATTGTGTAGGTGGGCAGAAGTCCGTCGATCATCTGTTCGTCGTGCTTGGTGCCGAGCGTGGCCGTGGTCAAGCTCTGCGTTTCGCCGCGAGTGAAGAGTGCCGAGCCGTGTGCGCGTGGCAGCAGGCCCACCTCGCAGGTAATCGGGCGGATTTGCGTCGTCGAGCGTCCGTCAAGGCGTTTGCCGGTCTCGAGGATCATTTTACGCATGGATTTTTGCTCTAATTTATCGACGACTGTGGCAACGAATTTTTCCAATTGCGTTGCATTATCAACAAATTCTTCGGTTTCGCCGAATTTCTCTTTTGCTTTTTCCAAAGCTACTTCGAAGAGTTTCTGGCGGGTTTCGCTGCGTTCGGCCTTGGTCGTAACCGTGTGAACATATTTTTCCAATTCTTCGTGGATTTCGCCATCGATGAATGCAACAAGTTCTTCGGAGGGTTTGACTTCGGTGAATGCGCGTTTGGGCATGCTGGTCAGAGCCACGAGGTCGTGCTGCAATTTGTTGAGCACTTTGACTTGCTCGTGAGCGAATTCCAAAGCGGCCAGGAAGTCGTCTTCGGAAATTTCTTGGCTTTCGCCCTCTACCATCATAATAGAAGTATCGGTTCCGGCAACGCTGATATTGATATCAGATTTTTCCAATTGCTCGGGCGAAGGATTAACGATGAATTGGCCATCGACGCGGCCCACGGACACTTCCGAGATTGGCCCCTGGAAGGGAACATCGGAAATCATAAGGGCGGCGGAAGCTCCGACCATTGCGAGCGTATCGGGATTGACGTCCGCTTCGGCAGAGAAGACCGTGGCGACGATCTGCGTCTCGAATCTCCACGATTTGGGGATCATCGGGCGGATCGGGCGGTCGATAAGGCGGGCCGAAAGGATTTCTTTTTCGCTTGGGCGGCCTTCGCGTTTCAGGAATCCACCGGGGAATTTGCCGGCAGATGCGGCTTTCTCGCGGTATTCCACCTGAAGCGGCAGGTAATCTATTGTGGTAT
>CAZSWR010000136.1:0-5590 GCA_964610885.1 uncultured Hyphomicrobiales bacterium
TATGTAACACCATCGAAGATGAAATCGAAACCTATCGGTTGATCTTCGTAGACGTTATCATCAGCATATTCCCCTGCTCCTGCGAGCATGTTTGTTGGAACAATTTCATTATATGTTCCTGCTGTTTGAGAAAAGTAATAATCGCTTAATGCAGCATGGGCACCCTCATACCCAAGTGCAAACGCAGCAATTATCACACATAATCTGAAGAAAACTTTCATTACTACCCCTTAATTATAGTTGGTAAAAGTATTAAATATCTATATTTAATAAAGTAAGATAATTAATCGATCCTCAAATTGAGAAAAGAACTATAAGAAACTTCTAATAGCACCCAAGGGAACAGGTGTTAATAATGAAAATCTATGTTATTACTGATACTTATGAAATTGTGTAAAGAACTAATCGAATAAATATACTCTGTATTTGTGTTTAAATTCTAACCAATTCTTGGAAACTTTCCAGAGAACTACGACTGCTTGAAACTTAATTTGATGAATAATTATTTAAAATCCAAATGTATTTTAAAATTAATTTTCAACAAGATTTGTTGCAATTGCAACGTATTAAGCCGAAAGTCATTAGTATTTCACACTGTTAAATATTGCCAACTTCGTAATAAATTCTTTAATATTTTCCAAAATGTTAACAAATATTTACGATATTTTCTTAAATCATCTATAATACTTTTTCTATGATTCAAGTGATGTTTATTACCGTATAGTTTATTTATGTAGTATCATTACTCATAACAATGAATTTTAAGTCTTTAATAACATATCAATGATTGCCGTGCGGGCTTCGCAATTAATCTCTGCTCCTCGAATGCCAACTACCAATTGAAGTGTGTGAATGAATTGATTGCGAAACTATGGGACGACTGCCATTTATTTCATAACAGCAGCTCAATAATGGATGGAAAGATTAACCAGAATTCATTTCACTTGCGGTAGCAGCCCGTTGAACAAGTATTGATCAGCCATCAAACGGGTTACCCCGTGGGTTCGATACAAACCATATCTCCAATATTACCAATGTTTTAGCACCAACCGTTATTTAGCCCCCTTAGAAAAAGGGTGTTGGGGGATTTGTCGATATTTCAATAAGTTACCACGATGTTTGTAATGGGTTGAAACCAATTGTTCCAGATTCTTTACTTATTCAACAGCCTGTTAGAAACTCTGAATGAGTAAAAACACTTTTTTAACTACGTAAAAAATCGTAATTTTAAAATTTGTTATTTGTTGGACTCTATACAATAATATATAATGAACTCGAAACACTCAATAATCTTCATGGGCACTCCCGAATTTGCAGTACCGGCGCTCGGCGCGCTCCACGAACGATTTGGAGTCCGAGCCGTCGTTACCGTACCGGACAAACCCAAAGGCCGCGGACTGAAACTGCTCCCTTCGGAAGTTAAAACCAAAGCTCTCGAGCTTGGAATACCCGTGCTCCAACCCGACTCGCTCCGAGACGCAGAGTTCGCCAAACAAATTGAAAGCCTGATGCCGGACATTATCGTCGTCATCGCTTTCCGAATTCTTCCGCCATCGGTGTACAACCTGGCGAGTATCGCAACTTTCAATATTCATGGTTCGCTACTGCCCAAGTACCGCGGGGCCGCTCCGATCAACTGGGCTGTCATCAATGGCGAGGGCGAAACCGGACTGACCGCTTTCAAATTGGCCGAAAAGGTGGACACCGGCTCGATCATAGGTACAGTGCGCACAGACATCACGCCACAGAAGACGTTCGGCGATCTTTATTACGAGCTGAAAGAAATGTCTCGCGATTTGGCGCTCAGCACTTGCGAAAAACTTCTCGCAGGCAACTTCGAGCTTCGCCCACAAGACGATTCTCTGGCCTCGCCCGCTCCTAAACTCTTTCCCGAGGATTGCCGCATTGATTGGAACCGACCCAACGAAACAGTAAGGAACCTCGTGCACGGCACTTCGCCCATTCCTGGCGCCCGGTGCCAATGGAATGGAAAGTTACTGAAAGTTTACAGAGCCGAATGCACTGATTTTGAATTTGGCGAATCGGGCGACTACCAGATCGGCGACAAAGGATTTATCGTCCGGTGCGCTACAGGCTCGCTGAGGCTCTTGGAGATCCAGCCCGAAGGCAAAAAAGCTCTGCCCGCCGTGGACTACCTCCGCGGATACCGTGGGCCTACGAATGGAAAAATGGAATAATAACAGTTTTATTAATAAAGGATTTCGATGAAAAGAACAATTTCAATTCTCGCTCTGATGATGTTCCTGATTCCGTCGCTCTGGCTCGGGTCGGCAACGGATGCTAACGCATGTACGAACTTCATTGTTACCAAAGGCGCTTCCGCCGATGGTTCCGTAATGATTACATATAACGCCGACGCAGGCGGTTTCATGGAACCGTTTTTCTACCTGCCGGCCATGGACCACAAAGAGGACTCAGTCGATGTTTACGAATGGGACACCGGGAAATTCCTCGGCCGCATTAAGCAAGTGGCCCACACATACCAAGTGGTCGGGAACATGAACGAATGGCAAGTCTCGATCGGCGAAACCACTTTCGGCGGCCGCACTCAGACTGTCGATACCAATGCACGAGTTGACTACGGCTCGCTTATATATTTAGCACTTCAAAGGTCCAAAACCGCTCGCGAAGCAATTATCACGATGGGCGAATTGGTCAAAGAATATGGTTATTATTCCGAAGGCGAATCCTTCTCCGTGGCCGATGCGAACGAAGCATGGATACTCGAAATGCTCTCGAAAGGCCCTTGGGAAAAAGGAGCCGTTTGGGTGGCCCGCCGCGTGCCCGATGGATACATTTGCGCCCATGCTAACCAAGCCCGAATCCGCGAATTCCCGCTCGACGACCCCGATAACTGCCTCTATTCCGAAGATGTTATCGATTTCGCCGTGAAACATAATTACTACGACAAGAAATCCGGCAAACCATTTAGCTTCGTCGATGCGTATTGCCCACCGGACTTCTCCGGCCTGCTGGCCTGCGAGGGCAGAGTCTGGAGCATGTTCCGCCACGCAGCCCCGTCGCAAAACTTCAGCCCGGACTATTTCCAATGCGTCAAAGGCGCCGAACCCTATCCCCTATTCGTGAAACCTGACAAAAAACTCAGCGTACGCGACGTCATCTCGATCATGCGCGACCACTTCGAGGGTACCGAATTCGATATGACCAAAGGCATTCCGGCAGGCCCCTACGGAAACCCTTACCGTTGGAAACCGCTCTCGTGGAAAATCGATGGCGACACTGTTACTGAATACATTTGGGAACGCCCCATCTCCACTCAGCAAACTGCCTTCGCATTCGTTTCGCAAATGCGCTCGTTCCTGCCTCGCGAGGTTGGCGGCGTGTTTTGGTACGGCGTGGACGATAACTACTCGAATGTCTATATTCCACTTTATTGCTGCATGACTCGCCCACCGAAACCATTCGTCGGCGGTTCGATCGCAACGCCCGACCTCAATAGCGGTTTCTGGGTGTTCAACTTGGTGGCAAATCTTGCCTATACCAAATATTCGTACATAATAAAAGACATACAAGAAGTACAAAACGAACTCGAAACCAAATTCGCAAAATACCAACCGGCCATCGAAAAAGCAGCCCTCGAATTGGGCAAAACCGACCCCAAACTCATGGTCGAATTCCTGACAGATTATTCGTACAACCAATCGGTTTCGACAGTTGATCGTTGGCGCGAATTGTGGTACCACTTAGTCGCCAAATACAACGATGGCTACATCAATGACCCGAAAATCGACCACGGCCGCCATCCGAAAGGCGTCGGATATGGCAATAATTTCTTCCGCTCAGTGATCAAGGAACGCCCGAACTACTTCCAAATGCAATGGAAAGAAAAGCAGAAATAATTCTGAATCGAGATGATTTACAAAAGGCTGCCCACAAAATGAGCAGCCTTTTTTGATTTTTTTGGAATATGAAGGGAATAAGATCGTTTTCAAGTTGAAAAAACAGCATTTGTCATTCTCTCCAACGGGAATCTATTCTTCTGTTTCTTGTCATTCTCGCTTGAGCGGGAATCTATTCTTGTGTCAGGTGGTTATTTGTTTCATAAAGTTTTTTTTCAATTAGCTTTCATCGAGGAAATGTTATAATACCGCGTAGCGGTTGTTGTATTGTAGCAAAATATTAAATTTTGGGGGTTTATTTCGCGTAGCGAATGTTCTATGTTTTTTGTTCGATTCAATCAGAGTTTTATATAACAACCGCTATGCGGTATCAATCGGATAGAAATTCCTATTTATTGAAGCCTCCAAACCTTATCATCTTCCCCAACCTTAATAGCCTATTCGATTATATTTCAACCAACCTTCTTACCTTATTTGCACGCATTTAATAAGATAACAAGGTCGATTTTCATGGGTTGGACTCCGGGGGGAGTGCTATGAAGGTTTGGGAGGGTTGATAAGGTTCATTGTGCCTATTGAGATCGTAGGGGCACTGTATGACGTACTCTTGGGATTATATTATACTTACCTGAATATCTTTAATTGTCTCATATCATTCATATTATCGGGCGGGTTTGGAACCCGCCCCTACATATATCGTATTTGTATTTAGTAAAGAGGCCAAGAGCCACAAAGAGCCATTATCTCTTCGTAAACTTCTCAATCAGCTCGAGGTTCCGGCCTATAAAGTCATTGCCGGGCATATTTCCGCACTGTTTGCATTTCACGTAGTAGGGCGAATTGATGGCGCCGCAAGTGTGGCAGGAATAATCGGCTTCCATTTTCTCTGCCCACGCATCGAGGCCATTCTCTTTCCTATATGCTGCCGATTCAAACAGCTCGGCGCGGTGCGGCATCTGCGTTTGGAAATGTTTCAGCTTTTCGCAGGGCCATTCGGCGCAATCCTCGCAATTCTCAATACCTTTGCCTGCGGTGCAATCGCGGAATTCGCACGAGCGGCAGTGCGCGAACAGCACATCCGAGCGGCAGCCCTCGCAGCGCATTTCCTCGGGCGCGAGGCCAAACCGTTTCGCTAATTGTTCCAATTCTTCGCCACCGGAACGGGTGGCAAGGTAAACTCCGCAAGAGCCGCAATAAAGGCCGCAATGCGCTACTAATTCATTATTAACCATCGATTCACTCCTTAACCAATTCAAATTCAATAATTTCTCTCAATTTCGATCGACGAACATGAAAAGTTACGTTAATATAAATGCATACTAACGAATTGCAATTCGCTACAAATCTAAAATGAATACGTTTAAAAAGGTAAAAAGTTTGTGTGTGGTAATGGCAAGATGATTGGTATTAGTGTTTATTCAACTGTCTGAACCGCTGATTCTAATGATTCTAATGATTATTATGATTGGTGTGATTCCATATCTTAATCTATTCTTTTTTCATAGTAATCATTTAAATCAGCTTAATCAAAGTTCAGATATTATCAGCTTAATCAATGGTGCAGACCCTCATGCTCATCGCCGAATCTGCCGCAGCTCCCTTCTGGCCCCAGTTCCATCCGCGTATAAACATATTTGGTTTGGAAACGAAGTGATCATTTTTGAATTCTTCGAAAACAGTACCCGGGACGAATAAATTGTTCGGGTCTA
>CAZSWR010000137.1:0-5582 GCA_964610885.1 uncultured Hyphomicrobiales bacterium
AAAGGGGGAAAAGAGAGAAAAATAGTGGTAACGAATTGATATTATGAGAGATAGGCCGATATTTAACCTATAGGTTTACCCGTAGATTGGCTATGTATTGTTGATCTTAGAAAACATACTAAAAACAGCTGTTACAATGGGCCGAGTAAGCAATTTTGCCTGTGGCGACGTCAATTAAGTAATCGCTCGTGAGTTTGACAATTTTCGAAAATGTTTCGTCCTTGAGCAGCATCCGATCGATGGCAGGGGCGGGGTTCAGGTAGTTCACTGCATAGATTTCGCCACCCAGTACGCCGAGGTCCACAGCATTGAATTCCACACCGAGCTTCGCGCAAAGCTGCAAAGAGATATCGGACAGCTTTTCTTTCAAAGTGGGGCTGATTTTCGTTTTGGCCGAATGCCGAAGGTGGTGGGGCATCATCGGGTCGTAGCCGGTGATGACTGTATTCGTTCCGATGACGAACACTCGGAAGTATTGGTCGAAGTCCGGGGCGGCCTGCAGTATCATCACACGGTTCCCGGTCAGGTCGTAGGCCGAGAAAAACTCGTGCGGATTATAAACTTTGTATGAGGTTTGGACGCCGGACGATACGTTTGGGCGCAGTATGGCAGGGAATCCGACGTAGTCGAATAGGTCCTTCCAATTAAGTGGATAGACGAGGTTTCTCATCGTTTCCGAGCAAGTGGCCGGAGGCAATTCCTTGGATGGGATAATTGATGTGTTGGGCGTGCGGATGCCGAGTTTGGACGAAAGAGTGGCGTGGTAGAACTGTTCGCCAGAACAAAGGACAAAAGGACTGTTGAGCACTTTCACTCCAGCGAAAACGGCATTCTTCAAAGCGCTGCGGAAGAATGGAACTTCGTGCGAAAGACGGTCGAAGATGACGTCGCAATTCCAGTCGTATTCGTTTGGCAGCGCGCCCACCTTGATAACGTCAGAAGTTATTTCGCCGCCGCCGCTTTTATTGATTTCTTCGAAAACAGCAAGAGGAAATGCTTGCTCCAGCCCAAATAGCAATCCAATTTTTTTCATATCCTCTCCAATAATTTATTTAGTTATCCTTTAATTGAATGTGGCGTTTTCTCTCAAAGGAAACTGTTATGTTATCAAGAAAAAACTGTATATGTATGGTCGAAATTCGTAGCCTGAATATTGTATTCGAATCAAAGAAAATTATCGATAATTTCTCGCTACGGGTGGAGCGAGGCGAGCGCGTAGCGCTGACAGGAGCTTCCGGAACGGGGAAATCGCAGATTTTGAATGCGATAATGGGCCTCGCGCGCGCAGAATCCGGTTCGATTTGGGTCAACTCACTCGAGATGGCGCCAGATACAATCAAGCAAATACGTTCGCACATTGCTTGGGTGCCGCAGGACTACTCCGCAATTGCCGACGGTACGGCTGCAGACTTTGTTCAATCTGTGTTTCGGATTGGAGCCAACCGCCGACTGGGTATCAACGAAAAAATAATCGCAGATGAACTTTCGAAAGTGCTGCTGCCTGCAGATATCTTGCAAAATGAGTTTCAGCAACTCTCCGGCGGAGAGAAACAGCGCGTGGCGATTGTGATTGCGAAGCTTTTGGGCAGGGAGATAATGATATTAGACGAACCAAGCTCTGCGCTGGACGATGCTTCGTGCGCGGCGGTGATTGACTATATTTTCTCGGACCCGAGCCTGACGGTTATCTCGACTTCGCACGACCAACGCTGGATCGGCCAATCAGGCCGTACCGTGAA
Source organism: uncultured Hyphomicrobiales bacterium (assembly GCA_964610885.1). Lineage (GTDB taxonomy): Bacteria > Bacteroidota > Ignavibacteria > Kapaibacteriales > UBA2268 > CAZSWR01. The sequence goes on from CAZSWR010000137.1 coordinate 1,740, forward strand.
CGTTGAGGAGTACTCAGCGAACGCGAGGTGAGGCGCACGAGAACTGTTCGAAGTGGCGGTTCTGGAATTTTTCCAAATACTCGCTATGTATAAATGGATTCACCAGTATAAACTTACGATTTACTTCAAGTTCTATGAGCTTGGAGTACCTAATGATTCTGCTTGTTTTTGCTTTCCAAGCATTGGGAACAAAAATCCTAAACTAACAATTTCGACCCATTCAATATCCAATTTGTATCGAATGTTCAGGACGGAAGTGGAGGCATAGACAGCAGTAAAATAAGCCAAGATCAATACCGTACTCCAGAAGAATTTTCTATTTCGCCGGTAGGCAATAAAAAGAGACGCGGCCAATGCCACGGTAAGGATGAAATTGGGAATCTTCCTTACTATAAGGAACGAAAGAGATTTGTCCCCATCGTAGCGCGGCGGATAAGTCCAATATAAATATGCTTGGCAGGCCGTCTTTTCCAAATACAAAGGAATGTCGTTCATAATGATCGGATAGGCAATCGATTTGTATCGGGCTTCCATTTCGATGTCATTGAATTTTGTTACTTCGTTGTCGAATATTTCCCTGTGCAACGAATCCGATACCATAACATATTTGGGGGCTGTCTGCCAATATCCGAGGTAGAAATTCATCCATACGGGGGATTTCAGCGGCATGAACTTGCCGAATTCGCAATAGTTCCTAGCAGTCCAAGGCGCAAGAAGCAACAGACCGGTCGCGGTAACGATCAAGGCCTGTTTCCAACGCTTGCTCGCCACCATGCAGGCAATAGCAGTAGCAACCACCGGCAGAACTACCGGCTGCAACTGCAAAAGCGCCGAGGCAAAGGCGCCCAGTGATATGCTAAACAATATATTCTTAGCCTGATGGCCACGGTCCATGAAATTTAAGAATAAATACGTGGCCGCCACGAAGACCGGGACGAACAGGTTGGTTATCTCGAGCGTGTTCGAATAGTAGAAATACGAAGGATGCAAAAGGAACAATATACCCAACCATAGAGACATTTTCTTTGTAAAGAAATGTTCCGAAATTTTGAAAATTCCGAATGCCGTAACGGACATCAAGACATGTTGCAATAGTACAGGGAAAAGTTTCTCATCGCCGAAAATTATAATCGGCAAGCTGAGGAACAATGGATATAGAGGCATTTTTAGAGCAGTCGGGCCGACGGACGGAATATATGAATATCCGTAGCCATTGACTAAATTCATTGCAATTGTCCAATCCTCCACGGAATGGAAGTCTCTGACGAAAAAAATGGATATCAGAGACTTTACAATTATGGTAACAATCACTGCATACCAAAGGTGGCGCGTTTCGATTGCGCAAGCGAAATCGGTTAGTTTCGATCTCAATTTATGTATTGAAGCGGTCAGAATTAATCTCCTTTTTTATGCTTGTTTAGTGCCAGCGCTCCTGCGGCTAACAGCCTGTCGATAAAGTAATTTCCTTTCTTTCTCCCCTCTCCTTTGTAAGGAGAGGGGCCGGGGGTGAGGTTTTAAGAATGATGCTGTAAACATATATTCTACATGTGTTTACGCTCTATTCGCCTCTCTGCCTCGAATCTCTCTTTCATGAGGACTTAAAGCAAGTCTTACTTTATCAACAGCCCCCCTAAGAGCCTGTCGATAAAGTAAGATTTTTCAGATTCGGCGGATTCACCATACGTCCGTAGTATTTCGAGATTTGGCAAAAAGTTTCGACCACGGAGTTAAAAATGGCTGTGAATCGATTTCTCAAACACAAAATCGGGACAAAAAGCAAGGCTACACTTAAATAAGCGGCAGCAATAAGCTGTTTCGGGGTTCCGAAGCCGAATATTTTTCTCATAAGCAACGACAGGTTGTAGCAGGCCGTAGCGACTCTGTGTCGTTTGAGAATATTTTCATTTCCGCGAAGCGTCGTCCTTCGCTGACCTCCTGAATCGAGTACGTGAGCAAAACTTCGCTCAACGTACATACCTCGTCGCTTGAGTTTCGCCCTTCCACTCGCGCTTTTAACTTCGGATTTGGCAAAACCAAGAGCAATTTTCTCTTCTAGATTTAATTTGTTTAGATTGCGATATTCAATAAAATCGGGTATAACCGGCATTATTTCAATATCTTGCATCTGTTTTATTTCATCAAATTTGAAGTAACCTTTATCCGATGTTACGGTTTCAATTATTGGAGCGCTTGTTGGGTCATCATAAACGTCATTAATCCTTATTTGCGCATCAACAATGCGATCAGTGAACTTGTCGTAATCGGGCTGATCGCCGGGAAGCATGTTAACGTCAACGATTGCACCTGTATCAATATCGACGGCGTGTTCGGGCTTGTAAACCATATTAGGTGCGCCGTGTTTTGTTCTACCGATTTTCGCGTCAGGATCGTGAGGATTGCTCCACTCGTCGTTTGAGGTTTTTCGTCCAGGGCGTTTACGATCAAATCGAGCCACAGCGGCTTTATCTTTAGTATCGACACCAGCTTCGGCGGCAAGTCCATTAATATATTCATTGTAAGATTCTTGTGTCATTCGATTGGTAAGTGCGCCGAGCGAAGCATTTGCTTCAATAATTGAAGAGTCGAAAGCGATATTTTTCCCGATAAGCAATCCGTGATCTTTCAAAGCGGCGAGTATGATCGTGAAGACTTGAGCAAATACGCTTTCAGGCAATCGGCGTCGAATAACAGACAAAGTGGAATGATCGGGAGTTGCTTCCGTAATCGAGTAACCGAGGAATTCTCTGATAGTAATTGAATCGTCGCAGCGTGCGCATATGCCGCGTTCGGAGCGAATATTTTCAAAAAAGCCGACGAAGAGCATTTTGAAATATACCGCAGGATCGACAGGTGGTCGTACATTGGCTTTATCGGAATAAAAGGGTTCGCACAAAGAGCGGACTTTCTTATCGAAGCCGATTTGGTCAAAAACTTGATTCAATTTAGAATAGAATCCCGATTGAGGTCGGATTTTTAGTTCTTGAGTTGAAATCCATAATTGTGTCTGTTTCGGTAACTTTTTCTTCTTAATCATAACCTTATTCACATATCTTATCTATCTGTATTAATAACTACTTAGAATGGATTTTATTGCAATACTTTATCGACAGGCTGCTAACAGCCTGTTGATAAAGTAAGATTTTTTCTTCAAAGCCCCTTTCTCCTTTTAGGAGAGAGGGGTTTGGGGAGAGAGGCCGGAAAGCGTAACGCTGTGAATAATATTGGCTTATTGAAATATTCTCCTACCACACCCCCAGCCCCTCTCCTTACAAAGGAGAGGGGAGAAAGAAAGGAAATTACTATATCGACAGGCTGCTAACAGCCATCATTTCCATTCTAATCATTTGCCATATTTTAGGTTGCCGGAGAGTAAACCCTCAATAATTGCCTTGACCTTACGGCCGGCAACGTCCCACGATTGGTTCTCGGAGTAGTGCGCGAAGGTATTCAAAGCCAATGACCGATACTCGTCCGGATTGTTGAAATATTTCTCGATGTAGTCCGCGGCTTCGCTCGCGTCCGAGTCCAGTCCGAAGAGGCAGCCATTGACCCCGTCGATTACAGCCGATGGAATTCCGCCTGTATTGGCGGATACCGAGGGCACGCCGAACGCTGCGGCTTCCATAAGCGCATGGGCACAGCATTCGAAACGAGACATTAGAACATGGAAATGGGCTTGCGCAAACAAAGCGGCGATTTTCTCTTGGTTCGAAGGAATATTTTTATCGATAAGCCCGTGCATGACCACAAATTGAGCGGCTTCCTCGTCGATTTCGTGCTCGCAGCCAATAACGTCCAATTGGACCTTGATCCCTTTGCGGAAAAGGCAACGAGCGATCTCGA
>CAZSWR010000138.1:0-5384 GCA_964610885.1 uncultured Hyphomicrobiales bacterium
CTGGCTAAACACCAGCAAAAAAATACCTGGCAAATTTTCGTGGCAAGATGGCTATGGAGCCTTTACCTATTCAAAATCTCACATAGACAAAGTTGTGAAATATGTTTTGAACCAACCCGAGCATCACAAAAGACACACATTTAAAGATGAATATTTATCTTTTCTAAACAGATACAAGGTTGATTACGACCCAGAATACCTTTTCGATTGGTACGATGGTATTTAGATTACAGGGCTCCGCCCCTGAAAATAACGTTATCATTGCTTTTCTACGAAGACCCCAGGGCTCCGCCCCTGAAAACAAGGCATTACAAACCGTTACGGGGCGCAGCCCAGAAATCTTCGTAGCAGCAGAAATGAAAAAAACCATATAACGTCACAACAATAAAGGGGCGTTAGCCCTAAAATCTTCGTAGCAGAAAAGGCAGTAAGAACAACCAGGGGCGTTAGCCCTGATATAAAACAAAAATGACCACTAAAAATGTTCTTCAATTTAAGGATTAATGATCATGGAGAAAAATATTGAATTAGTTAAACAGCTTTATTTTGCATTTTCAATAAAAGATATTAATGCAATTTTAGGTTTGTTAAGTGAGGACGTCGAATGGGGCGAACCTGAGAATCCGTTTAATCCAGCCGGCGGCACCAAAAGAGGTCATTCAGGGTTTTTGGAATGGTTAAATATCGGTAGAAACGCAGAAGATATTTTAGCTTTAGAACCCAAAAGATTTCTATGTGATAGCGATTCTGTTGCAGTTGTTGGATATATGAAATGCTTGGCCAAGACAACAGGTAAGATATATGAATCAGACTTTGTACATTTCGTGATTGTAAAAGACAATAAAATCTGCAAATTTCAAGAATTCTTTGATACATATGTTGCTGGAGAAGCATTTAGATAGACAATGGTGCGCATATGTTGATGTTCTTTCAAGAAAGATTGCTTGTAGCGAAGGAATGACCACTCAATTATTTCTCGAGATTGCAATGACTTGCACTCCGCTCAAACTAATACCCAAATTAATACTATGCAAATCCAACAAATAACATCAAACAAAAAGCAATACCTCGACCTGCTGCTGGCGGTGGACGAAAATGACAAAGGAAAAGTATGTGTTCCAAATGCTACAATAACAACATATATCGATTTGATTCGCAAGCAGAATATGAATCGTTTGATAAAGAGCTGATGTTGAAGCTAAACAAGGACTTAGTCTCTTTAAAATATGGCGAAAAATATAGACAGGTCCATTATGACCAATTCCAATGCGTACATTGCAATACTATATGGAATCTATCGACACCAGATAACGCCTGGCGCGGATTCTTTCTTGACAACGAATCATTGAAAACTTATATTGATAGCAAAAAATCGAAAGAAAAGAATATTGGTCGAATTGGATGTTTGATTGCAATTTCAATTATTGGATGTGTGATATATTTGATTGTAAAATAGAGGTTTGCAGCGTGCCGTTTATCCACTCCATTATTTCGACGTTTGCGATGGCTCGCACTCCGCTCAAACTTACTTCATATAAACTCAATAGTAAGCAAAAAAGAATGCTACAATGACAAAGACAGACAATATATTACCAGACTGGATTTCAAGGCAAGCGTCTATCGGACCAAATGTCATTGTCGAAGGCGAGCTGACTGACGATAATATTTTTTGGTATTTATTGACTGCTTGCTGCCCTCAGATATTTAACTGTTATGCAATTGTTCTAAGCCCTTTTTGGATAAATTGGAAGGTTAAAGAATTAGCAAACTCTGGCCAGGCAATTAGTGAAGAACAAATAGGCGATTCTGACTTCCAACGGCTTTCGTGGCGACAATATTTCGAAACTCATGGCAAAGAATTTGACCTGAGCACAGCTTATCGAACTAAAGAAGAAATCGGGAAGCAGATTCTGTTAGACAAGTGGCCGAAATATTTATGGTTCCCCGCCGAAGGCGAATGTGAATCAGAAGAGTTGAGATTTATCCTAAGTCATGTGAAGGAGTTATACGGTGACACAAAGGTGTACTATCATTACTGTTATTTAAAAACTACGAATTGTGAAAAGGATATTATTTTCAGTGGGAACCTCTCAGGATTTGATGAACTAATAAATGAACAAGATATTTACTATAATCCAACATCAATTTATCCTGAAAACCAAGAATGGTGCATTGTTTCAGATTACGATTTGCCGTTTACGTATATTGGAGGGACAAAGGAATTAATTGACAGGATTACACATAATAACGAATTTGAAATTTTTAGAATCGAGCCGAGATTTAAAGAGAAAACAGAAAAGAATATCATCCACAAAATATACGGCTTATCAAAAAAAGTTTTCGACAAAATCAGAAAGCTAGTATACATACCCCATTAACCCTATGCAAATCCAACAAATAACATCAAACAAAAAGCATTACCTCGATCTGCTGCTGACGGCGGACGAAAATGAGGAAATGTTCGATAGGTACTTGGCCGGTGGAGATATGTTCGCGCTGGCGGATGGCTGCATCGTGAAAACTGTCTGCGTCGTCGCATCGATCGATAAGGACGCCTGCGAGCTGAAAAATATTGCCACATACGAGGAATTCCAAGGCAGAGGCTACGCTAAGGCAATGATTGAATTCATCTCCGATTATTACAAATCCACCTACCGAACCATGCTCGTCGGCACAGGCGACGTCCCCTGGATCCTTGCGTTCTACGAGAGCTGCGGCTTCGAGCCCTCGCACCGGATTGCGAACTTCTTCACCGACAACTACGACCACCCGATGTACGACAGCGGCGTCCAGCTCGTGGATATGGTCTATCTGAAGAAAAATCTGTAAATTGCGTGGGCGCGGTGCATGGCGGCCCAAGCGGCTTCATTAGGCAAGTGAGTACCGCGCAGAAAAGATCAGGCGTTAACAACAAAAGACAATACCATATCAATACTAATTTGTACTTTTTCCCAAAATTGAAGGACATCAATATGAAGGACACAAATATGAAAAAAGTTGAGTTAGTTATTCTGCCGCCGCCTATACATTGGGTGGGGGATGGTTTCCGAGTGCATAATTTCATACCCAGCGTGCGAAATTTGGATATGAAGCGCATGTCGCCGTTCATATTGCTTGATTACAATTCCAAGTTTACGTTCCCGCCTTCGGAGCGCCCCAAAGGCGTTGGCGTCCATCCTCACCGTGGATTCGAAACTGTAACTATTGCTTACAAAGGTCTGATCGCCCATCACGACAGCACCGGCGGAGGCGGAGTGATTGGCGAAGGCGACGTGCAATGGATGACAGCCGCGGCGGGCATATTGCACAAAGAATACCATGAAGAGCAATGGAGCAAGCATGGCGGAGAATTCCACATGGTACAGCTATGGACAAATTTACCCGCAAAATACAAAATGTCTGCCCCAAAGTACCAAGCAATTACCAACGACCAGATGGGAAAAGCGATTCTGCCGGACAATTCGGGGCATGTCGAAGTGATTGCCGGCAGCTACCGGGACGTTGCCGGGCCGGCCTACACATTCACTCCGATCCACGTGATGAATGCTAAGCTCAACAAGGATGGGACTGCGTCGTTTTCCTTCCCGGCGAACTACAACACGGCGCTTCTTGTCATCGAGGGTAGTATTATCATTAATGACAATGAAGCTGCGCCTGTCGATAATTTTGTGCTTTTCGAAAACGAGGGCGAAACCTTCACGATTCGGGCGACAGAGAATTCCATTGTGCTCGTGCTGAGTGGCGAGCCAATTGACGAACCAATCGCGTCCCACGGCCCGTTTGTAATGAATACACATGCCGAAATCGTCCAAGCCTACGAAGATTTCCAGGAAGGGAAATTCGGATATTTGGAAGATTAGTTCGATGTAAAAAATTGTAGGGGGCTGCCACTTTGTATTGGATACAGCTGCTGGGTGGCGTCAGGCTCGTTGGGTGTGGTCTATCTGAAGAAAAATTTGTAAATTGCGATCGAGAGACACTCATGTAGGTTCATTAGGGAATACACTCAATGGATACAGATAATTTATCAAGAGAAGTTTATCGGTCGATACTAACCGAATCTGAGAAATTCAATCACGATTTGACTCTGCAATTTGGTTTGTTATCTGGTGATTGCAAAGACGAACAAGAGTTTATCGAAGAATCAATACAGTTAATTAAAGAATTGAGAGTTGCAGACTCGGATGACTTGGAAGAAATATTTTGGGATTGTGTTCCCAATATTAAAGGATTGCACAAAACCCTTGATAAAATATTAGAAAATATAATAATTGTAATTCAAATACCTACCACAAATCGACATTATGAGTTCTAAATATGAAACCAGATTTTGAATTAATATCAATTGACAAATTTGTTACACATAAAATAAAGAAAAATCCAGACCTGAAAGCTGTGCAATTGAAAAAAGACCTGGAAGAGTTTAAGTTGCGAAAGGCACAGGGGGAATTGTGTGATTGTGGCAATCCGATATGGATCATAGGTTCGGCACTTGTAGGGAAGGGCTGCTTCACATGTATCACAGGAGAATCTGACTGCTCTAATGATTATGAAATAGGAAATGCGTAAAGAAAATGATTATCAGAGCAACGAGTAAATTATTAAATATTTCTGGCATTAAACCCGTGAAGTTTGAGAATAACTCAGATGAGGTATTCCCTGGGGAATGGTATGCAAAAACAGTTAGGACCGGCCAGATGGGGCGGTTAGCCATATTATTCCTCCATAGTCAAACAAAAATATCAATAATATGCCAAACGAAGTCGTTGAAACTGGCGATCAAGCAATTGCCGGGCAAATTACGGGACTATTTGGTTCGACATAAATTCGAGACTCTCATCGATTCATTCGATATAAACTCTGATGCTCAGGTTTTTACAACCAATAGTAAGACTACGCTAGGGTTTATGAATCAGCTAAGTATGAATATTGAATGGAATATGGGCATGGCGGAGTCACAAGAAAGAATTGATTGCGGCGAGATTGAAGATATTCTCTCGAAGTACCTGTTCTCAATTGACGGAAAGGCCGGGAAATATGAAACAACTATAGATATTCTTAACAGAATCACAACCCCAACATCGCGGTAGAAACCGCTTAAAAATATAATTATTACTTGGAATTTATTCGCGTATTTTGTAAATTAATACTCATTCTTTTTCGGGCGCAATAAAAGTCTTTGCCGCAATATTTCACAATTTGGATTTCTGAATATTATGAATAGCGGGAGAGGGGTGCTACATGAAATCTGCTGGCTTAGAAAAACCTTTATCATACGCAAAATAAAAATGAACATGGTACCAATTGATGAAACATATGATTTTCGAAAAGACACTAATTGTGGCGACCCCGATACAGATAGTCAAAAACTATATGAATCACAC
>CAZSWR010000139.1:0-1295 GCA_964610885.1 uncultured Hyphomicrobiales bacterium
GACTCATCGGCTATGAGCAATAAATCGTAAGGAATAGGAGCGTTCTTGTCTAATAATTCGATCATACTTTCACCATTACTGTGGTTAAATTTTATATTAGAAGGCGACCTTGTTAGTTTATTGTGGTCCTTGGGGCACATCGAAAATCGACTTCAAGCGGATGGTATGGGTTATTGCAATGAACACGTACCAGACAATGAACACGTAAGAAGGATCAATTCTATTAATTTTTCTTGGCTTCGTGCTTATTTTATATCCTGTTGGTCATTGCGTCGTCATAAAAATGAGTTTCAAAACCTAGCATGTTGTACGAATTAGTACCGATTGTATTTTTCTATGGTTTTCGGCAGAGCGGCGAGCGCCAGTAAGAGGTGAGGAGATGAGACGATGTCAGCTCTCTTCGCCAACTGTTTTTTCTAACATTATTCCAGATCGTGTGATTGAAGATTTCAAAACGAATTATGGTTTATATCTCCAAGGCCATATACTGGTTCGCAACCGCTGTTATTTCTTTCTCCTTTTCCTCGCCGGGATAAGGGCTGGGGATGAGGGTTACGGGCTGCATCATACGATTCTAATGAATAATCAGGGTTGAATAATCCAATTTCAAAAAGAGCGGAAAAAGTACACTGAATTTCTAAAGACTTATCCAATTGTTTATTGATAAAATATTGTGAAGCAAAACAGTTTTCGTTTGGAATAATTGAATTTTTTATTTAAATTGATATTTGTTATCTAAAAGAATCTATACGTCCCTCGATAATAAGGAGAGTTATGACCGACCGTCAGCAGATGGAATTGCAGCAAATGGCTGAAGAAATATCGAACAAGAGACATAAACTTCAAGATGCGAAGTTTCACATGTCCAGATTTCAAGTTAAATTCGATGATTTTATGGAAGTGTTCCACGAGAAGAAAGCAAACTATTTAATACAAGGATTGCTTTGCTTGGCGGCTCTTCTATTTGATTTTTTAGTTTCGGAGAAAAGCCTTGGTTATTTAGCGCAGATTATCAGAATGCCAGTCGGATTAATAGCATTGTTATTTTCGATTCTCGACGCAGGATTAGCTATATTGGCAAGTGGTGGGCTTGCAGGTAGTAATTTCGTCAAGAAAAAAAAACACGTTAGAATGTGGAGGCCAATACTGTTCGTTCTGGCCGCAATCAAGATTGCACTTTTCATCATGCTAATTTGGACTTCTTATAACATTGTGGACGCAAACGGCAAGCTTATCCAAAGCCTTACGACCATGGACTACGTCCGGATAATACTGCCGCAAGTTCTTTTTATTGC
>CAZSWR010000139.1:1395-5308 GCA_964610885.1 uncultured Hyphomicrobiales bacterium
TGCTACCACAAAAGCGATGCCGAAGAAATGACAAAGCAATTGAAGGATAGTAATTTTGTTTTCAACAAGAATAACGTGCTCATTTGGAACGTTATTGATACCAGAACTGCCGAATTGGAAGTATTGAAATCTCTTTCGTTTGCAACTGACGAAAGAATTGTCTTCGACAAGCCCAGAATCTGTTCTGATACAGCATCCACTCGGGTCTTTTGTATGTTCTTCGACAAAGCGAATGGCGAAAAAGGTCCAGAATTTATGCAATTCCTAAAGAATTCATATGGCGGAAGCCTTGCGCTTACGATTTGGAACGACGGAAAAAATAATAATGCCTCGATTCCTGTGAACTTTGCGGATACAACATCCGTTACACAGGCAACTAAACTGCTTTCCTCGCTCGATAAGGGACAATGGACGTCTATCGGGTTCTTGCTCAAACAGGCCGTGAACCACCTGAAGCAATTGCCCGAGGGCGATGAAAAAAGGCTTGTCGTTTATGGCAATGTCCCTGACGAAGGCAAGGGAAGCCAATTAGATCCTAACACATGGAAAAATTTGGTCGGAGTGAAGAATTTGAAGATTTATAAGTTTCTTCCGAAAGGCTCCAGAAAACGAGAAAACGATAAGAATTTCATTTTTGGGCTAAAGTATTATAAATTAAATTATATTGAAAATTAATGGTATCTCTATGAGAAAGTTATTTGTTTCAATCTTCTGCTTGTCTGGTCTGTTTCTATACTCATGTGCGCAAATGGATATGTTCTTTCACCCGAGCGAGTACCAAAAGAAATCCGATGCAAACAACGCTCCCCTCGTCAAAGATTTCATTCACGACACAATCGTGATCACAAACACAGTTTATGGAATTCGAGAATACGCTTCGGCCGGCCCGAGGCCCACAAAGCAACTGACTTTTAACCGGATTGGCCAGAGCTACACCTTCGCCGAGGGCGAATCGATACAAATAGTGCTGGATGGAGTCGATATGAACAATTCGACATTCGACGTACAGAAAGACCCGGTTACCGATGCCGTTACTATTACTCTCGTCGATAAGTATAACTCCAAAGTTGTGTTGCAGGAAAAATGCCAGACCATAGTTCGTGGCGGGGACGTTATGCCCCCGATCGAGGTGGCGAGCGGCATGGACCCCGAACAAATAATAATAACGCCAATCTTCGACGACGAATGCAAGCAGACCGGTTACCAGATACGCTATGGCTCCGAAGAAAGAGGTTGCAAACAACAAGCAAAAGAGGTGCTGAGCAACTATCACAAATGCGTAAAAACGGCGAAAAACGTTCAAAATAACGATTCATACGATAGTAAAAAATGCAAGACTAGGAAGAAATTAGGATTGCCCTGCAAATAAAAATTCAATAAATAATTGAGCAAACCACTATGAGGACTGTGCTAAAATACTTCTGCGTAGCTTTTCTGCTATGCTTCGCGAGCCACAATACAAGCTCCGCCCAATCGCTTGACGGAAAAAAAGTCAGAGAAAAATGCCTGAGTGCTGTTGTTGTTGTCAGTACCTACTATCGTACAGGAACAGGTTTTTTTATTAATGAGAATGGATATTTGATTACTAACAAGCATGTGGTTGCTGATAGAAATGGATACATTGTTCGCCCAGAAACTATAACAATTTATACAATCAATGGGATGCAGTTCACAGTTTCGGAGGTTAATATTCCAAATGAGTACCCCGGCATCGATATCGCCGTCCTGAAGGTCAATGACGTGAATACTGATTATTTGCCTCTTATCCCGCAGTCAGAGCAAGCAGGCGAAGATGTCGTGGCCATTGGGCATCCAGCAGGTGATTGGTGGAACCTATCGAAGGGTGTTGTCTCTCGCACCAATACTAATGATGTATATATGCTCCAACACGATGTGGCTACAGACGAAGGCAACAGCGGAGGACCACTTATAAACAAAAACGGTCAAGTGGTTGGAGTGGTTACTGCTTATAAAACCATGCTTGATAATGATGGAAATAATAAAGTTCAAGAAACTGGAAAACTCGCAACAAAAATTTCCTACGTCAGGAATCATCTGAATTCGAGAGGGATAAAATTCTACACAAACCAGTTAATAGCCGATGCTGCCGGCGGGTTCGAAGGTCAGTTCAAGCTGATGCAGGAGGAACGTGACTTCTTGACGAAGGACAGGAGCCAATTGCTTCGGCAGCAGGACTCGCTCTGGCGCGATAGGGCAGCCCTCGAATCGGAAAAGACACGATTGAAAAAGGAAAGATCGGAATTCGAAATCAAAAAGCAGGAGAGTTCGACCCTACTGCTGCAAGCAGATGCCATAAAGAAGGATATCCAAGCTCAAAGAGATATTGTTGAAGCCAAATTGAGGGATGTCCGAGAAAGGGAGGCGGCACTGGAAAGAAGAACATCGAGCCTCGACGAAAAGGAAGCACGATTAAGCTCATATTATACGCCGAGGATGGTCTGGGAGCTTTTGGTCAATCCTGCGTGCATGTTCAACGAAAAGTCCGACAATGCAATTCTCAACTTGAACGGCAGCATGGGCTTGTTTTTCCGTTTCGGATTCGAGCGGAACTACAACCATGAGGTTACTTCATCGGACAGAATCGGTTTGATTTATAATTGGCGCAAGGATATGAGCTTGAATTCAGGCAAATTTGCCAATATGTACTTCCACGATGTTTCGCTTGCTGCCGAGTTCAACGAGACAGTTCGGTTTGGGATTGGTCGAAGCCTGAAACTCAAAGATGACTATTATGGCAAAACGGATTACTTCAAAGCCTTTATCAATATTAATACCACTGGATATCCGGTACCTTTTGGATTCTCTTTCGCATATATCACTGACAAGGCCTTCACTCTAAGCCATTTTTCCCTTGGCCTTTATTGTGGCGTGGGATTGGGATTCCTGAGGCTATAATGGTATATTTCGGCCTTGTTCTTTTTTGTTTGTTTGGATTCATTGCAATGAACACGTACCAGACAATGAACCCCTACAGGCATAGTCCACAACCTCAACTATTGTTTCCTATCGCACTTGCATAAATTATTGCGTAATTTGAAATAAAGAGTTATTTTTGTTGTTTGGAATAAATTGAAAATCAAAAAACAACACAAATGAAAGATGAATGGATGAAAAACCTAAGTAAAGCGATTGTAATTATGGCGATTGTCGCCATACTCACGCCTTTCGCCAGCTGCCAAAAATCCGGCTCGAAATTCCTTGGCGAAAAAATTGAAGCCTCGAACCTTGCCGAACTTATGAGCAAAATCAAAGAAGAAGGCTCGCTCTCGAAAGAGGAAACCGAGTACTTGGTCGGCGGAATCACTCGGCTCGGCGAAGTCAAAGACTCGATCGTCGGCAAAACAATTGGCCAGGTGATCGAATCGCAAAAGGCATTCGCCAAAACTAATTCCTACGCCGCATTGGTCGCCCAAGCGAACCGCCTCGAAATGTCGATGGCGCTCACAGTCCGCGGCGCCCAAAAGCTGATGGCCAAAAACGATACGCTCGATATGGACGGCTGCCAACTGTTCATCAAGAATAACTCTTCCTCAGAAATTAAAGCAATCAAAGGCGAAATCCGTTTCGTGAACCAACAAAGCCAACTCATCAAGGTCTTGCCCGTCAACTGGGACAATGCCAACCTTAAACCAAATACCGAAATCGAACACAAAGAACTCTGGAAACACAATCCTGACCTTCAATTCGACAAGGCATACCGCGAGCTGCCGAACGTGATTCCAATTTGGGTGGCCGAATCGATCACATTCTCGGATGGCAAGAAACTCAATGCCAATCCGCAGAACCAACCCGTTGACAAAAAATAACATAACTCTAATGTTTTGAAATGCCTTCCCGCAAAGCCGTTTCGGTGCGGGAAGGTTTTTTTGTGGGTTGGTTGAATCGCATCAGC
>CAZSWR010000140.1:0-5142 GCA_964610885.1 uncultured Hyphomicrobiales bacterium
AAATGGGCTTCACCGGCCGCGGCGAAGGCGTCGTCGCGATGGTCGTCTGCCAGTTGGGGAAGAATTAAAGGACTCATACTACCAGCTGGGAGTGGTAGTATGAGGAAAGACAAAAAAGAAAAGAAAAAGAAACTGTCGTAGTACGACTTCACAGGACTCATACTACCAGCTGGAAGTGGTAGTATGAGGGAAGAAAGAAGAATTAGTTGATTTGTGGTATTAGTTCAGGGAAAAGAAATGCAACTCATACCAAATGAATACTATCATATTTATAATCGGACCAATAACAATGAAGCATTGTTTCGGTCAAGAGAGAATTATGCGTTCTTTCTCAAAAAGTATCGATATTATACTGAATCTTTCTTCGATACAGTTGCATATTGCTTAATGCCGACACATTTTCATTTTTTAGTAAAAGTGAAAGAACCTCACAAGGATATTCAAATTGAGTTGTTCAACTATACCATTGGCAATTCATTAAGGATTATGCAAACATCATACACAAGGGCTTATAACAATCGATACGAAAGGCATGGGTCGTTATTTCAGCAGCATATTAAAACAAAAATCATTGACCATGACAAGAGTCTGATAAAAATAGCTGCCTACATTCATCAGAATCCAGTGCGTTCACAATTGTGTAGCAAACAAGAAGAGTGGGAATTCTCAAGCTATCTTGACTATTCAGGTTCACGAAATGGAACACTTCCTCGAAAGCACTTGATTCTCAAGGACGAAGGACTCAAAGAGTTCATTGCGATTTCAAAAAATATGATTGCTAATGATCCTATATAATAATCGTCGTAGTACGACTTCCCAGCTCGTACTACGACTTCACAGGACACATACTACCAGCTGGGAGTGGTAGTACGAGGAAAAAAAAGAAAAGAAAAAGAAACTGTCGTAGTACGACTTCCCAGCTCGTACTACGACTGACTAAAACAAATATGTCTTGGGATAAAATCATAGGTCAGCCGCGGGCGAAGAACATACTTCAGCGCGCAATCATCGAGCAGAGGGTTTCCTCGGCTTATTTGTTCCATGGCACGGAGGGGATCGGCAAGAGCGCTCTCGCTTTGGAGTTCGCGAAAGCCGTGAACTGCGCCTCCCCCATCGTCTCGGGTGGCGGCTACGAAGCGTGCGACGCCTGCCCATCGTGCCGTTCGGCCAATTCGATGCAAAGCCCGAACATCAGCCTTATCTTTGCTCTGCCCGCTGGCAAAGCCGCAAGCGCCAAAGGAGACTCCGCCATGGCTGCCCTCTCGGACGACCAGATCGAAGAAGTCCAAGAGCAGCTCCGGCTGAAGAGCGAAGACCCGTATCACCAAATTGCTGTCCCCGGCGCGTCCCAAATCAAAATCGCTTCGATTCGCGAGGTTAAAAAGAACCTGTCGATGGCTCCGCCCAAGGACGGCCGACGCTTCGTGATCGTCATCGATGCGGACCAGATGACCACCGAAGCGGCCAATTCATTCCTGAAAACTCTCGAGGAACCTCACGAAAATATAACTATTATACTCGTTACGGCCCGCCAAGACCAAATCTTGCAAACCATACTCTCCCGCAGCCAACAGATTATGTTCCCGCCTCTGACCGAAACAGATATCTCCGGCGCGCTCGTCCGAAAGCGCGGCATCAGCGAGGCAAATGCTAAGCTGATAGCGGCTTTTGCCCAAGGTTCGTACACGAAGGCGCTCGAACATTTCGATTCGGACATGCAGGGCCTCCGCTCCGACGCCGTCGATATGTTCCGCCTGTCCATCACGAAGCATAACTTCCGAATGCCACTTATCGCGAAAATCGACGAAGTGGCGAAAACAAAAGACAGGACTCGGCTTGAGGAAATTATAGGAATTTTGCAGCTCTGGATTCGCGACGCGATAATCATCTCGCGAACGGGTCGGGCGGACGCAATCGTGAACGCCGACCAAGCCGATGCGCTCTCGCGCTTTGCAAATAACTTCGCCGAGAAGGACCTTTCGGCCGTAATGGACGCGCTCGAAGTTGCCGCCCGCCAGATCCCACGGAACGTATCGCTGCAACTGATTATGCTCGGAATGTTTATGAAAATCAGGCAGATACTGCTTGTTGGTTGATTCCGTACCGTCATTCATTTAGCATTTCATCAGTCAAATAAGCACGCACCCCATTCCGAAGGTATGTAGCCTTCGGAATGGTTAAGTTTTGATCTGCATAGTTATGTAATTACAGGTTGCGCTCGATGATATAATCCGTCAGCGCGGCGAGCGAGCGTTTTGCGGGATTGTCCGCGAAATCTTCGATGGCGGCGAGGGCGGCGTTTTTGTATTCCAAGGCTTTTTTCTCGGCGTAATCCAACCCGCCGCGCGAGCGGACGAATTCGCCGACTTGTTTGATTTCGCCTTTCGATATTTTTCCGCTTTTCACGAGTTTCAATATAGCTTTCGCTTCGGATTTTTCCGCTTGGCGCAGTGCGAAGAGCAGCGGGAGAGTGATTTTCTTTTCTTTGAGGTCGTTGCCGACGGGTTTGCCGATGGATTTGCTGCTGCCGGAGAAATCGAAAATATCGTCGCGGATTTGGAATGCAATGCCGATGTTTTCGCCATAGTCGCGGAGAGCGGCGTGTTGGGCGGGGTCCGCCGAGGCGCTAAGTGCGCCAATTTCGCAGCAGGAGGCCATGAGCGATGCGGTTTTGTCCGAGATGATTTTGAAGTAAGTTTCTTCGTCGAGGTCGGCTTCGTTCGATTTCTGAATTTGGAGCAATTCGCCCTCGCTCATGCGGCGCACGGCGTTGCTCGAAGCCTTCAGGAATTCAAATTCGCCGCCATCGATGGCCGTCAGCAGGCCTTTGCCGAGCAAGTAATCGCCAACGAGCACGGCAATTTTGTTGTTCCAGACGGCATTTATCGAAGCGATGCCGCGGCGGACGCTCGAAGCATCGACCACGTCGTCGTGGATCAGCGTGGCGGTGTGGAGCAATTCGACGAGCGACGCGCCCACGTAGGTTCGTTCGCACGAGCCTCCGCAGATTTCGGCCGAAAGGAAGACGAGTGTGGGGCGTATGCGCTTGCCTTTTTTCTTCGAAAGGTACGAAACGATCATATCCAATAGGGACACTTTGGACTTCATGCGTCCTTTGAAATAATCTTGGAACTTATCTAAATGGTCTTCAACGGGTCTAATTATTTCTTCAAGCGTCATCGTCTCGTATTATTAATTCGTAACTTATGCGTCCTGGCGGTTGCGCCGCCACAAACTTAGCTTCTGGCCGTCGGTCCCCGTGCTTTGGCCGGTGGGCGCATTTCGAGGCACTTACCTCGAAAGTAGCGCGGATTTGGTTTAGGCTCGACAACGGCGATTCGAAATCTTGCACATAAACATATTTCAAACAATGGAAAATTACGACAAAAAAGCGAATAAAAAAAATTGATTCGATTGCGCTTGGATGTGTTGCCGGGCAGAGAGATGGAGCATGACAGATTGAGTGCAAGTTCATTAGTAATTGTGAGTAATGACAGCATCCTTCTTGTATAATCCTATTTGTCGAGTATCTCATTCACATTAGGGTGGATGATTCATACACCTATTGGGAAAAGCAATCAATACAGAACGCTCAGTTATAAAAGCATTTTCAGCAATGAGCAAAGGATTATTTTATATCAACTGCGGAATACTCGTCGCACGCAAAACTATTCATTTGTTCTTGCTTAATAGCATTGCAATGAGAAAGATAATATTCAATGCCAATGCCCCAATGTTTACCACAAGAGCAAATGGTGGAGCGCCTTCCGGCCATATTTGGCCTAATAATACAACAGTATTGAGTATAACCATGAAATACAACAGCGTTTTATAATACTTCTGCATTGTACAACTCTTTTATTCTAAATAAAATATTCGTTTCAATTCTAATTTTGCAGTCTTTTTGTGGGTTGTCTCGCTGGTTTCGATTCATAACCTCTGAGGATAAGTTCAAAGACGCGCCTAATCTTCTCCGACATTGCAAATTCTCTTTTATTAACTTACAAAACCACGCTTATATTTCCAAATGCTTGATACTCAAAAAAAAAGGACACCCCGCCGACGGGATGCCCTCTGTTATTCTTGGGATAAGGTCTTGATAACCCTTGCAATGCCTCTCTTGGGATCTCTCCCTGTGGGGGCTTAGATCTTGTCCAAACCGGCTTCGAGGCCATGGATAAGGTCGTCGATATTTTCGATACCCACCGAGATACGCAAGAATTATAAAACAAATACTACTTCAATTCTTAATCAGACATCAATTCTTTGACTTTCTGTTCTAATGTTTTCTTGTCCGGTAGGTATAACTGATACTTCGATACAAAAATATGGTTAGATATTCCACCTATTGCATATTCAACTAATACATCGTTTTTTTCTGCTCCTAACACAATGCCTATTGGTGAATTATCCCCGTTCGTATTCTCTTCGGATTTGAAATAATTCAAGTACATGTTCATTTGTCCTATATCCTGATGCTTGATATGCTTTGTCTTCAAATCAATCAAAACAAAGCACTTAAGAATTCTGTGATAAAAAACTAAATCAACATTGAATGTTCATTGTCTAAGGTTATTCGGTATTGTCTGCCAATAAACGAGAAACCTTTTCCTAATTCAAGAAGAAAAGTCTGAAGGTTGTCAATAATTTTTTGCTCTAATGTGCTTTCTGTCATCCTGTATTCTTCTGCTATTTGAAGAAATTCAAGGACGTATGGATCCTTGACAATATCTTTAGGACTCGTAACAACTTGTCCCATTTTCGATAAAAGCAATATTCCAGTTTTATCTTTGCTTAAAGCCAATCTTTCAAATAAAGACGAATTGATTTGCCTTTTTAGCTCACGAACACTCCAGTTTTCATTGATTGCTTGATTTTCATAGAAACCTCTTGCTCGATCATCTGAAACACCCATTAATTCCGCATAATGTGTCCATGTCAATTTTCCAATCACTGACTGGAAAATCTTATGCTTTAAATAAAACTGTCTCATTAAGTAAATGTTGCTTTTACTGAATCCCTTGCCAAATCTCATTTTCAAATCTTTAGACAAACTCGTCAATAGCGAACTACCATACTCTGCTTCCTCATTCCCGCGCTGCTCAAATTCGACAATGAATTTGCCAATTTTCCAGTTGGCCT
>CAZSWR010000141.1:0-5053 GCA_964610885.1 uncultured Hyphomicrobiales bacterium
GATAATAGCCATTTTTTTTGAATTTTTCAAATTAAATCTTTTTGGACAAGTGTGGCATTTAATATCTTTTATTACAGTGTCGAGAATGGGTTGAGTTAGTATTTTTCAATAACCTCATTTTTTTCGAATATCCAATAATCACTTTTCCCATTCTCAATCTTAAGTGGCATCAATACACCGACCCTTCCGTCAGGATACGGAGCAAAGGGGCAATTGCCATCCATATAAGAAATATAACCCAGGCCGTCATTTGCATATATAGTACTGAAATCACCATCCTTGAATTTAAGAATTTCGCACCTTTGAATGTCGTCTGTTTGGTTTTGAATACTCGTAGTAATCCAAAGCGTACCTTCAGAATCGAAGGTAGAGTTTTCGAATAATCGATAATCTGAATATATGTCTTTTATGTTATATACAGTCCATGCAGCCCCGGAATACTTGTATAGATATTTGCCTGTAAGCCAGATATTCCCTTCAGAATCAAAGAGTACCTGTCCGAATGAAGTAACAACGTTTTCTTCTTTTTCATTAACGACACATTTTGTTGGCAGCTTAGACCATACATTATCTCTGCGCACATATACATGAGTAGTATATAATCCGGTTGAATTATCTTTCACGCCCATGGCCATTACTACAATGTCGTTGCCTTTAACGTCCATGTCGTGAAGGGCATATTCAGTATCGAAAACGTAATCGTCATATTTCAATCCGTAATCTTTTGCAAATGATGCAATTCCGGATAATAAAACAAATACCGTTATTAAAAGTATCTTTTTCATATTTATCTCCTTTAGTTGCATCCGTCCAAGCACGGAACGGGGGCACCTGTTATGCAATCATTAAAATTAAAATTACTTGAGCCTGAGCAATCAGTTCCGGGATACTTTTGTTTGAATATTTTAGACAAAACAGGGCCTGACTTGTCGCATTTGAACCTGTAAACTTTTTGACAGCAGGAGGTACAGCATGGTTGCCTCTGCAAAATGACATGATAAGTAACCCCATCTTTTTCATAATATTCAGGCGTTATAGTTGGGTCGTCAGAGCATTCTACTTTTTGATTTTCGTCTATCGTAGCAAGGCATTTTGTTTGCATTGTGCAGTTTGACGTATATACCAAGGCAACATCAAAGTATTCGTTAGTCCCATCACAAAACCCTGCATTTTTGGCAGCAATTTGATAAATAAGATGCAGTTCGACAATTTCTTTAGCAGCTGAGTCTGTGATTTGTTTTGAATCATTTTTAAACACACTCCAATCTAAAGCAATTTCAAGTCCGGTCTTGCTCGGCCGAGTATAGTAATCAACCCTGAATAGGTCAGAATTAAAACCCCAAGGTATTCCATATTCTTGGGTTTCGCTCCATCCAGATTTTTCTGGCTAACAGTTCGGAATGACATTTTGCGACAGTAAAGTCAATGGAAACAATAAAAACAATAAATACTTTAACATAATACCTCCTTTGAAGATCAAACAACTATTTGTATTTTGTTTGAAATAACACATCTCATTTAAATAGGGAATATATTATTCCTGCTATTATTTATTGACATGAAGGATGTTGTGCTAATTTCATCCTATGTTCGAGAAATGATATTTCAAATTAATTATCCGTTGATTGTATATTGTGCAGTAGAAATAGCTTTCAATAATGATAGCAATTTAAAAAGCATATTAATAATATCCAAATAGTATTTTTATATTTTCAATTAAATAAATATTATAAGCATTACTGCGTTGCATTTTATTTATACCCGAGGCATTCATAATTCAATTATTATTATTGCGAATATAATTATGACTTTAGCCGTTGGGATGGATGGCCATAGAATTGGTGGGTGCATTGGTTCCATGTATGCCTCATTGGGCCAGCCATAATCCCATTATGGATGAATCATACTCCGAACGGTTTCGGTTCTTCTGCGTGAGTTGCTGCAATGGCGCCGATTCGATTGATGGGATACTGCTTGACGAGATTCTTTTCGAATAATATTTATGGCGATGTAATTTCTAATACTCATCCGATGACTTAAAGTGATCATCCGTAATTGAAATTTTTACGTTAGTAGTCATCGGATGAGTTCAATCAGCATATTACCACATAATCACATCAACTAATCCACAGTTCTGACAGAACCTTCCGGTGGTTAATACCACAGCGCTTTTTGTATATGCCTAAGGTGTTAAAACCTTCAGAAGGTCGAAAAACTACTTCGGGGTAGAATCGAATCCAACGCCAACGCCTTTGCATATTAATATACGCGGTATCAATGAATATTTCGCTCCTTCGGAGCTGTGCTTTTCTTAATGTTACAATTCTATGAAGATTTCGCACCTTCGGTGCCTGCTATTCGTTCTGTATGATATTGTTCCATTTCAGCCTGGCTGGCTTGCTCAAGAAAAGGGCACGGCGTGCCGTGCACCTACAAGAATTACAAGAAGGGCGGGTTTGGAACCCGCCCCTACATCGCGAAAGTGTTTTACTCATCCGAGGACTACAAAGCCGGAGTAGCCAATAAAGCAGAAAATTCCGAAAGTCATCGGATGAGTCCAATCAGCATATTACCACATCATCCAATCAATAATCTTCCTAATATAATAATTAGAACGGCCTAATTATCTACAATATTTTATTGATATTTCAGTTTATTAGTATCTGAGTATGAATGAAATACAATGAAAATGAGGCTGTTATGGCGAAAAATAAAACTGATAATAATGAAAGCTCCGGCGCACGAAGGCGCGAGAAGATGACTTTCCTCGGAAAAGAATTTGAAATTGACCTTACTTGCGCCTTGGACATGAAGGGCATCGATAAGGATACTGTTGTGGATTGGTATCGTACGATTCATCTGGCGCGGCGAATGGACGAGAAGGCTGCGCTGTACCTGAAAATGGCAAAGGGATGGTCGTACCACGCGCCATTTGCCGGCCACGACGGGATTCAGCTTGCATTGGGCAAAACGATTCGCTCCGGTTTCGATTTCTTCTTCCCGTATTTCCGCGATTTGCTTTCGTGCATGGCCGCCGGTATTTCCATCGAAGAATTGATACTCAATGGGCTTAGCAAAGAGACAGACGTGGCCGGTGGAGGGCGCCACATGAGCAACCACTTTGCCAAACCGGAAATACGCATCCAAAATGTGTCGTCCTGCACCGGCAACCACTGCCAACACGCAGTCGGGGCTGCCCGTGCAGTCAAGAAATACGGCACAGGCGAATTGGTGTATTATTCGGGCGGAGAGAGCGCTTCGAGCGAAGGATACTTCTGGGAGGCGCTGAACTGCGCCACGCTCGAGCGGCTGCCTGTTGTCTTCGTCGTGCAAAACAATCGGTATGGCATATCCGTGCCGGTAACAGAGCAGACAGCCAATTCGAGGATATCGGACAATTACGTAGGTTTCAAGAATTTAAAAATCATTAATTGCGACGGACGCGACCCGTTTGATTCGTGGCGGGCTATGCAGGAAGCCAAAGAATACGCTCTTTCGGGCACCGGCCCAGCGCTCGTCCATGCTGATTGCGACCGAATCGGCTCGCACTCCAATTCGGACCCGCACACGCTCTACCGATCGGACGAAGAACTGGCCGAAGTGGCCCGACGCGACCCAATGCTGCAATTCCGTTGGAGAATCCTCTCGAGCGGGTTGCTCAGCGAAGAGGAATTGCTCGCAATCGAAAAAGCAAACCAAGAAATGATTTTCGCTGCTGCCGATAGGGCAGAGTCCGCTCCGGCTGCCGACGGGAAAGGGTGGCCGCAATTCGTGCTGCCCCCGGCATACGCAAACACTGAAACAGAGATCGCGCCGGATCCGAATGGCCGAGCGATTTCGCTGCTCGAAGCGATTAATACGACGCTCAAAGAAGAATTCAGGGCGAATCCGAACACGTTCCTTTGGGGGCAAGACGTCGCCTCGAAGGAAAAGGGCGGCGTATTTAATGCCTGCAAGGGCATGCTGGCCGAATTCGGCAACGACCGAGTGTTCAATTCTCCGATAGCCGAGAATAATATTGTTGGATCGGCAAATGGATTCACTCGCTATCGGGACGATATCCGAGTGGTCGTGGAGGGCGCCGAGTTTGCTGATTATTTCTGGCCGGCGATGGACCAGCTCGTGGAGTGTTCGCACGATTACTGGCGGACGAAGGGCCAATTCTCGCCGAATATTGTTATCAGGCTCGCCAGCGGAGGCTACGTGCAGGGCGGGCTATACCATTCGCAGAACCTTGAGGGCGTGCTGGCCACATTCCCGGGCATACGCATCGTCCAGCCTGCATTCGCTTCGGACGCCGTCGGACTGCTTAGGAATGCAATCCGTTCGAAGGGAGTAACCCTATTCCTCGAGCCGAAGTTCCTGTACAACTACAAACCGGCTTCGGAGGTGCATCCTGGTGCTGATTATATTATTCCGTTCGGGCGAGCCAAGGTGCGGCGCAGTGGAAGCGACTTGTCGATCATAACATACGGTACGGCTGTGCACAATTCGCTGATTGCTGCCGCTAAACTGGCTCAGGAAGGTATCGAGGCGGAGGTTTTGGACTTGCGGTCGATTTCGCCATTGGATAAAGAGGCCATAATCGAGACAGTGAAGAAGACTTCCCGAGTGTTGATTGCCCACGAAGACAAGTTGCAGGGCGGGTTCGGCGGCGAAATCGCTGCAATTGTTTCCAAAGAGTGCTTTCGCTATCTCGATGCGCCGGTCGAGCGCGTTGGGTCGAAATTTTCGCCGGTCGGATTTGCCAAGGATTACGAGAAAGAGATACTTCTTAATTCTGACGACGTGTTGGAAACGGCGCGTAGGGTGGTTGCATATTAAAGTATATATAATGTTATAGGCAATCATCTGACTGTTAATCAGATGGTCTGCATGATAATAATAAAAATATATATAATGTTATAGACAGGAAAAAAGAGGATTGAGACGATAGGCCGTGTTAATATGATGATTAGCACGGCCTAATTTTATGTAATGTTGAAAAGTAACGAGGGCAAATGTGAAAGTGTGCAAAAAAAGTGTAAGAAAAAAGTGTGTAAGAAATTGCACA
>CAZSWR010000142.1:0-4946 GCA_964610885.1 uncultured Hyphomicrobiales bacterium
ATTCATTTTAGCATTATACGGCACAGTAACTATTGAATTGTTTCCACTAAAATAAACCGCTCCATTAGCTTTGCCATCGTGTCCGGCGACGTAGCTTATCTGTTCCCCTGTCCCATTTAATTTGTTGGGGCTGTAGTCGTTCGTATTTCCATCGAATGTCATCATGAGGACCGCGTCAACAGCCCCGGGCGCGGCAGTCATACTAAATTGTGTTATCTCGCTCGAAGTGGAAGCGCCATAGATATCGGTAGCAACAACTTTCCAGAAATAGGGCTTTGCAACTATCAAATTCGTAAGAATATGTTTGGTAGCCGTTGTCGCGCTAAGTATCTTTGTCAGGTTGTCTGCTGCATCTCCCCAATAAACATCATAGACCATGGAATTGGATTCGGGGTCTGTTGCGCTCCACGTCAGTGTGGCGGTAACTGTGTTATCATTATTGACAATGCCACTCGAACTGATAACAGGTACGTTAGGAGGAGTGTTCCCTGCTTTCAGGCTGCGCATTTTGATATCGGCAGTAGTTTTTATTCCTGCTTTTGTTGCCACTATGGTAGCTTTATTGTAGTATCCGGTGGCTTCTGCATTAATTGTATATTCCCCTGCGTTCAGGTCTTTAATCAAAAATTTTCCATTCGCGTCGGTCATGATACTGACCGAAGCAGGGACTGTGGTGATGGTAGCTCCTTGGATTGGTTCGTTGGTTTCGTCGTCATAGACTGTCCCTTCGATCTGTGGAGAAATTGTTACCGAGGTTGCATCGTCTTTGCAGCTCCAAACGGAAAATACCAATGCGAATACGAAAATCGCTGCTAATAACTTGCTCATAATATTTCCAAATATTTATCAAAAACTATTTATTCTTCGCCGAATCATTTTGATACAATATAATAAAACATCACAATTAAAAAAAATAATATTCGGGCGTGATGGCAAAATTTCTGGTTCAATCTTTGCTTATTTCACCATTGATTGCTATATAATTAGGAAATAATATGAACCAAGGACTGATCGAAATATTTCAAAATAACAACCTCAACGCACTGCTGCATTTCGGTATCTATTTGTTCGTCGCCACTCTGGCCAACTTCTTCATCGAAGGCCTGCTCAAACGGCTCGCAAAACTATCGAAAAGCGAAGTGGACGACCGACTGCTCGAAGCGGTTCAATATCCCTTGGTATTCACGATAATCGTCTTCGGGATCCGTGTGGCTTTCGATTACTACACGCCCGACGAATCGACTCTCCAAACTATGCGCCAGATCACGACCACCTGTATCATAGTCTTCTGGACAGTCGTCATTTTCAGAGTGATTAGAATCCTGATAAGCAATTCGATCGATAACATCTTCCAAATCACCGGCATCAGCCGAGACGTGGTCCCGCTGGCGGCGGCTGTCGCCAAATTCTTAGTTTTCGTGGGCGCGCTGATTTGGATACTCTATACTTGGAATATCGACGTAACGCCAGTGCTGGCCTCGGCCGGTATCCTTAGTGCCATCATCGCACTGGCCGCCAAGGACACAATCGCGAATTTCCTCGGCGGGATCAGTATTTTCCTCGACAAACCATACAAAATCGGCGACTACATCGAGCTCGACCAGCGAGATCGCGGCGAAGTGGTCGAAATCGGTGTGCGAAGCACGCGCATCAAAACTCGCGACGACATCCTGATCTCAATCCCAAACTCAATTATCGCTAACTCGAAAATTATCAACGAGAGCGCTCCGGTCAAGAATTTCCGCGTGCGTATCCCGATTTGCGTCCACTACGGCACGGATATCGACCTGATCGAACAGGAACTCGTCGAAATCGGCAGGGAGAATCCCAATATAATGAACGACCCCGAACCGCGCGTCCGATTCCGCCGGTTTGCCGAAAGTTGGCTCGAATTCGAACTGCTCTGCTGGGCCAACGAACCCGCCCAAAGAGGACTGACCGTGCACCAACTCAATTCGGAAATCTACAAAAGATTCATGGCCCGAGGCATTCAATTCCCATTCCCGCACCTCGAGTTGTACATGAACTCGCGCGAATACAAATCCGCTCAGGCCGGACGGCAGACGGGAGCTTAAGTGGATGCATTACAATGTGCATCGGGATACTGCATAGAGCCTCTCCCCTAGCGATCACTGAGCTTGTCGATCGGTCACTGAGCTTGTCGATCGGTCACTGAGCTTGTCGAAGTGTCTCCATACCAAGGTGAGGGAGAGCAAGAATGAATATACAATACTGGCAGGCACCTTGATTGCTTGGATTTCAGAAGCGCGAATGGGCCTTTGCGCAATGAATGGCGAACAAAATACTGGAAATCCTAACAACAATGAATATATGTTAATTATGTGATTGTAAATTCCAAAATATTCATTATATTGCACTGTTTATAGGAAAGATATAATATTAATATAAAAAATCGGAGTTTTAGCATGAAGAGATTAGTTTTGTTTGTAGTGGCTGCAATATTCCTTTCGGGGATAGTTTTGCAAGCGCAACCCGCAATCCCGCACAAAATATCGTATCAGGGCGTTTTGACTAACGCTGCTGGCGTGCCGCTCGAAGGCGCCCAGAGCGTTACATTTTCTCTTTTTGGCCAGGAAACTGGCGGCGTGGCAATTTGGACCGAAGAGGCACAAGTAACATGCAACCAAGGCGTATTCGATGTCTTGCTCGGCAATAATACCCCGATCGACGTCCAATTCAACGGCCCAGTGTGGTTGCAAATCACTTTGGGCGGCGAAGCGCTTTTGCCCCGCACGCCAATGGCATCTGTCCCCTTTGCGTTTACAGCGAAGAGCGTCCTTCCCGGTGCAATTAGCAGAGAAAATCTTGCGCCGTTAGCCTCCTCAGGATTTGCAGCACTTGTTTGGAACGGATCGGAATGGGTCGAACAGCCTTTCGTCGTTGGACCTTCGCTCCAAACGTCTTACGACAATGGAAAAACCATCAACGAAACAAATGAAACCATTCATATCATTTCCAATACAGGGCTGGCCGAGTCAGCACTTACCGCAATATTTCGCGTAAACGAATTGACTGAAGAAAGATCAACACTCAAAGCCGAGTTGTCCTCTTCCAATATGCCCGGTAACTCTTCAGTCCACGGCGGGATTGGTACCTTCGCACCATGCGCTGAAAAACATTTCTACGCAGGAGCCAGCGGAACCGCTTCCACATCGAACGAAACAGCCTCGGGCTTTGTCGGCACGCTCGTCGATGGCGCCCCCTATGCAGGCTATTTCAACGGAAAGGTTTATGTCAACGGCTGGTTGGGCGTCAATACCACAACAGAACCGCAATATGCTTTGGACGTTAATGGCGACATTTCTGCATACAACGTCCACACGAACCTTATCGACGTGGAAAACGGCTCGATCTTCTCGAGAGAAGTTATCGCAACAGGCAATATAGTAACCTCGGGCGGTAAAATCGCAGTCGGCAAAGAAGAACCGATTACTGAACTCGACGTGGTCGGCAACGCATCCGTTAGCGGCCAAATCTCTTCGGCAACGTTTTCGACTGGCCAGATGAGCGCAACCAACTTGCTCGTCGATAATTCATTCGCTGCAATGAATTTCCTCGGCGTTAAAACAATTGAGCAAACCTCCAACCTGAACGTACAAGGATCGATGGCCCTTAAGGTTACTAACATCGATGCTGACGCCGCTCTGACAATTGACGACAACGTCGTCGTTGCCAATAGCGCAACCAACATCACAATCACTCTGCCTTCGGCCGCAACGTGCGTTGGCCGCGTCTATACGGTTAAGAACCTTAGTACAACCGGAACAGCAACTATCGCCGCGACTGCACCCGATTCAATCGAAAACGCAATCGCTTCGATTCAGCTGCTTTTTGGAAACATCAATTACATGAATTGTGTTACCTTAATCTCCGACGGCACCCGTTGGGTGATCATCTCGAAAATGTAAGATTACATTGAATACTGAACGAAAACCTGCTTTGCTTTTTTGTGGCGAAGCAGGTTTTTTTGTAACTTATTCGATCGATCAGCGTATTAAATAGGCGTGTTGTATCGAAAGGTAATTATGAAATATATATGTACGATCTCAATCTTGCTCGTGTTCACAATACTCTCCGCTTCGGCGGCAAAGAGGGTGCAGTCCGACACGGCGATTCACGAAGAGAAAATTGAAACAATATTCGGATCCGACGGATTCACAAATGGCGGCTTCGGAGCCTTCGAGATGAAGCCCGGTTCGATCAATGGCAAAGCAGGGCTTTTCCTGGGCGGGCGCGGCGGCTGGATCATCAACCACGTCGTTTCGATTGGCGGCGGCGGCTACGGACTCGTTACGAAACCCGAAATCGGCCGATTTACTGCCAACGGAGCCGACACCACTCTGTCACTCAATTTCGGATACGGCGGATTGATTTTTGAATACACGAACAATTCCTTCAAAGCTCTTCATTTCACTGTCAATACACTGATCGGCGCGGGCAGCGCTTCGTACAAGCAAATCAATTCGTTGGACGCCGACAAGGAAAACGACAACGAATGGGACAATAAACTCGGCAGTTCCACATTCTTCGTCGTCGAACCATCGATCACAGCCGAGATAAACGTCCTGTCATACTTCAGGGTGGCCATAGGCGCCAGCTACCGTTTCGTTTCGGGCGTGGATCTGGCGCACTACGTCGGGAACTCGGCCGTAGTCAAAACCTCAGCAAAAGACCTTTCCGGCTTCAATGGAGTTATTTCATTCAAATTCGGCAAATTCTAAGCTACCTGAAACATTATAGTTCTATAGCGAATTGTATGGGCAAAATTATACTGCAATTCGCGGGTGCTATTAAGGTTTGGGAGTGTTTATAAGGTTATACGTGCGAAACTCAACCGATGACTAACAAATTCCGAATCAATTCCGAATGTATATCCTAAAGTCATCTGATGGGACTAATCATCACATCATCACATCATCACATCA
>CAZSWR010000143.1:0-4942 GCA_964610885.1 uncultured Hyphomicrobiales bacterium
GGCTTTTCCCGAACGGCTCGCCCGAGGGCACCAGATATACAAAAATGCCATCCCAGCGCCAGAGCGTCGATTCGTTCAACGTCAAATGGGCAACCGCTTCGATTTCTGGGGACGTGCAGCCGCTGATCGGCAATATCGTAAACAATCCTCCGCTTTTCAACCAGTACCCCTACGCCCCGAACGAAATTTGCGCGGTCGTCAGCGGGAAAATTGTGGTCGTCGATGCCTATGGCCGCACTCACAAACTCGGCAAATCCGTTCAGTATGTCAATGCTGTTTCTTGTCTTTTCGATACCACACAAAAAACATTGAACTACATGACGGGCAACCCCGTCGTGCTCGGCATCGAGCTGATTGAACGCTCCGCGCCTTACGATTCGCTTGCTTTTGCGTACCTCGGCGGGTTCGACAACAAAGCAGACACCGTTGCGCTGATCCAGCGCATGGCAATTGATTTGCGCCAATTCAAAGAAAACAAAAACATTTCCGCCAGCATTAAGCCCATCTTTGGGATGCCGATTGGCGAAACGCATTCAATATTCAGCATCGTAAACATGTCGAAACCCGAAGTCGTGGACACTTTCGCTTGGAATGCCCAGTATTTCCGTGGCTTCACTCGGTTCCGCACCTCCAGCGTCTATTTCGACTATCCGATGCCGGACGTCGGGGACGACGAATATGCCCGAATCTATTTAGGCCCCGAGGCCA
This sequence comes from uncultured Hyphomicrobiales bacterium, assembly GCA_964610885.1. Classification (GTDB taxonomy): domain Bacteria; phylum Bacteroidota; class Ignavibacteria; order Kapaibacteriales; family UBA2268; genus CAZSWR01. The sequence continues at coordinate 709 of CAZSWR010000143.1, forward strand.
ATTTCGGCCAACCGACAATGACGAAACTCCAAGACAACCGCTTGGTGCTCACACTGCCGAGCTATCCGTCCGTCGAACCGTCGAACATCCAAGTGCCCGGCCTTCCGAAGGATTTCGTAACATTTTCGGACAGGCCATACCTGACGAGCCTTTTTATCGGCGATGAATATACTATCAATCCCGAATATACTCCATACGACCTTTCGACTATTTTCGATGCCACATCGAAGCGGCCGGTCGTGAATCCATATTATGTGCACCTGACTGATATCACCGGTGCAGACTCGGTATATATACTCGTGGCCGAGCAATACAAAGGCGTCGAAAGTTCAGACGGCACGTCGCGCCTGCACCTGTTCCGCACGAATGGCGATTCGATCACCTATTCGCCCGACGGATTCGAACAGGTTCGCATCCCGACCGTCAACGGCGGCAAAAACCACCTCTGGTCGGTTGCAGTCGGAAACGTGGACGGGGCGTCGTGGAACAGTTGGGGGCCATTCCTGCCGAATAACCCGGGCGCGGAAATAATCGCCACACAGACGTCGCGCGATTTCCAGGTGGCCGACAGCCGGCTTTTCGTCCTGAGGTACAACCGTGGGGACCGCACACCGAAATCGTCTCCTCCGAACACCTACCTGTATCCGTTCGATACAATTTATACTTGCAAAATGAGCGGTTGGGTGGCTGCCGTGAACGATTTGGACGGCGGAGACGACGGCAAAGAAGAAATAATTATCGCGGACGGAGCCAAACTCAAAGTCTTCCGCCAAAGGAATTATTACGACACACGTTTCCGCTTGGGCGATTATTTTGATACAGTTTTGATAAGAACATTCCCGAACGAAGTCATCTCCAACGTGGCCGTGGCGGACATCGAGGGCGACGGCTTCAATGATATTATCGTAACCACATTCGACAGCACATACGTGATCGGCGCGGTTATTCCGAGGATCATCTCGGTGATGGCCCCGAAAGTCCAATCCGTGCCGCCCGCCGAGTATTGCCCGAAGGACACAGTTTCCATCGTCTGGCGAAATATTTTGCGCGGCAGCAGCACTGTGAACATTGTTTTCCACCCGACTAATCCTCCGGCGCCGCCCCGGACTGTGTTCGCAGGCTTTGCCAACGTGGCCGACACGGTCGAGTTCCGCTATGCAGTGGACAGTTCTGTCATCGGCTACGAAGGATTTTTCATCGTGGAAAGCTCGGGCAATCCGACCAAGGTCAACGATACCACTTCGATTTTGAAATTCAACTCTCCATACATAACTCTGGACGATGCGACGAACATGCGCGTGCGTGTTGGTTCTTCGATACGGCTGAGCGGCGACGCATCTTGCTTGGATTCGGTAGCTATCGAGCTGAGCATGGACAGTTTGCGCTCGTGGACGAGGCTGGCGAGCAAGGCTGTTGCCACTTCGGGCCGCTTCTCCATCGACGGGCCGGTGCCCTGCATGAATTTCTTCGATTGCTCCGCTTCGAGCGCCGATACTGTTGTATTCGCTCGGCTTGTAAGCTATCGTTGGGTCTATTCGGACACTTCGGCGCTAATACCGGTAACCTTTCAGCCGGCTCTGTTCCCCGTCAATTTCGACACGACCTGCAAGGCGTGCCCGCACAAAGAATTCACATGGGATGCCACCTTGATCCCATTTCCGTGCGACTCCATAGTGATAAGTATCTCTGCCGATGGCGGAAAAACTTTCGCAATGGTAGATAAAATATCATCGACATTTGGTCGTTATCTATGGAAAGCGGCTTTGAACACACCGGATAGCTTGATCTTTGCCTTCTGCTGCGAGAACTCCTGTGTCAGGACGGACACACTGATTAAACATCTTTTACCAAAGATAATTAACATAGTTGCACCGAATCCGTTCAGCCCTCCCGGCCAGCAGATCGAAGTTGTTTACGAGGTCCCGATCGAAACCGTAGTGAACATAAAGATTTATGACCAGAACAACCGCTTAGTGGCGCATCCAATTAGGGATGCGGCTCGATTGCCAAGCACAGCATATTGCGACCGTTGGGACGGTTTGCTATGGGATGGCTCCACAGTGTCGAACGGATTGTTTTATTTATCGATAGAACTCTCCAATGGCATTCGCGAAGTTTATCCTATTTACGTTAAAAAATGATTAGTATAACATAATAAGGGAACAACCATGAGGATTCTCGTAGTTGAAGATGAAAGAAAAGTTGCCAGTTTCATTAAGCACGGGCTCGAGGAAGAGCGCTATATCGTTGATACGGCAGCCGATGGAGTTACCGGGCTTGAGATGGCGATGAATAATCAATTCGATGCTATACTTCTCGACGTAATGCTACCGGGCAAGGACGGTTTCACAATTCTCAAAGAATTGCGCCAGGCCGGAATTGCAACCCCTATCCTAATGCTGACCGCCCGCGGGACCACGGAAGACCGCGTGCAGGGGCTTGACCTCGGAGCGGACGATTATTTGGCGAAGCCCTTCAGCTTCCAAGAGCTGGCCGCTCGTTTGCGCTCGATCCTGAGGCGTTCCAGCCCCGAGAAGTCAACCAAACTCCATTGCGGCGAATTGGAATTGGACACTGTTACGCATTTCGCTTACCGCTTCGGAAAAGAAATCGAGCTTACAACCAAAGAATACGCCCTGCTGGAGTACTTGATCCGCAACAAAAACCGTATCCTGAGCCGCAGCACGATCACACAGCACGTCTGGAAACACAATTTCGATCCGGAATCGAATATTATCGACGTGTATATCAAACGACTTCGCTCGAAAATCGAACGCGACGACGGCTCGAAACCGCTTATCCAAAGCATCCGCGGCGTGGGCTATCGCATGAGAGACGTCCCGACGGATGATGAATACGAAGAGTAATATTCATTTTGAGTTAAAAATATTTAAATCGGTGCTTGTCATGGGCATCGATTTTTTTTTGGGGTAATAATGAGGTGCTGTGTGGATATTGATATCGTAGGGGCACGGCACGCCGTGCCCATTGTCATATTGAGTTTGGCGAAAAAAGTCGGGATAATAAGTTGATATGGTGATTGCTATATCCAGATGTAGGGGCGGGTTCCAAACCCGTCCGTTGATTAGCTGATGTGGTAATGTGATGATGTGCTGATTACTCGTAGGACGACTGTAAGTCGTACTACGAGAAGGAAATACCGCCTACACGAGAATGACAAAAGCATTTAGCACAAGTATGATGTAATATTGTTTTCTTGCTTGCTCCTTGCTACTTGTACCTCTCCTACAAATGAAGCACACTTCAGACAACTCCGAGGTGTGGCACGGCTGTGCATACTAATAAAAAAAAAGGAAGATGAATTCGCACTCATCTTCCCGTTAATGTTTGCTATATCTGATTGATCAATTGGAGGCCGGAGCGGCAGCGCCACGCGCTTGGATCAATGCGCGAAAATATTTAATTGCTTCGATGATAATGATTATCGAGAACGATACTGAAAACACGATTCCCCATTCGTTGACCGAGAGCGGAACAGTATCGAAAACTGTGTTCATGGCCGGAATCGTTACGGCAGACACCTGAAGCGCAATTGCCAGAAGCATAATCCCGAGCAAAACTTTGTTTCGAGTGGGGCCGATTGCATCCAGAGACGATCGATGGCCCTCGGGAGTTTTGTACGGCAGGTTGAAGAAAACCGAACGGTCAATAGAGCGGGAGTTCTGTGTGTTCCAAATCTGGAAGAATGCAAGTATGCAGAACGCCATTGTTTGGGCCTTGCTGTAGATTGCCATATTCTCGGGAGAGTTCCTAATGACAGACAGGTCGAGTCCGATAATCCCGTTCATATAAACCATGTAAATCCCCAGAGTGCCCACCATCATAACCAAGCCGGCAAAGCAAATCCTGTAGATAATCTCTTTGGTAACGAGAGCGGCGCCCTTGGCCCTCGGGGCGAAGAACATCACGTTGCCGTGTTCTTTCTCGAATGCGAGCGGAACGGTGGAAGTGCCATCGGTTACCAAATTCACCCATAGAAGCTGCGCCGGGAGCAATGGTAGCGGGAAACCAACCGCCACGGATACGGCCAACGTGAGCAATCCGCCGGCGCTTGTGGCCAATATGTACAGCAGAATGTGTTGAAGGTTGTGCAGAATTACCCTGCCCTGGCGGACGGCGCGGACAATCGAAGCGAAATTGTCGTCCATCAGCACCATTGCGGCGGATTCCTTGGCCACGTCTGTGCCCGAACCCATTGCCACGCCGATGTCTG
>CAZSWR010000144.1:0-4725 GCA_964610885.1 uncultured Hyphomicrobiales bacterium
ATCCTGTTCTGGGCGTCTGCCTTGCTCTCCTCGCAATACATGTTGATGAAATTCATCACCATGCGGCTTTTCGGATCGAAAGGATTCAGACTTTCCAACTGGCGCTCCAATTTCCGCCATTCGTCCATCGGATAGACAGCAATATAATTATCAACTCCGCGGGTTACTACGAAGGTGGAGTCCGCCTCCGGCGATACGTCCTTACGCATCTTTGCCGGAATCGCAAACCGACCCTTGCCGTCGATCGAATAAATCTCGTGGCCTTTGATGTAACCCATTGCTTACTGTAGCTAACAAATTCAATTAAATTTCGTATTTTTGCCTTCAGCGGCGCCAAGCTTTTCATTTAAAAAAGATTTGCACCGTTTGCTTTGTGGATGGCGGTTCTGAGTGTCGTGGGTTGGTTCCCCACTTTTCACCACATTTCCCCATTTTTCCCCACAAAACTTTACAAATAAACGAAATATTTGAACACCTTGCAAGTGTTTTTTTTCGGTGTTAGTAAATAAAATGCAATCAATGATCCGCAAAAATGCCTATCTGTTTGCAATGGCGTGAGTAGGCAAGGCACGGGAAGATTTAGTAAGATTTATGACACCAAAAAAATAATTTGCAACCAAATCAAACGTTGTGTGTAATTAGGTACAAGATAGAGAAGTGAAACGCTGAAGCGACTGATGAAAACTAAGTACTCACAATATTCCGACTCCGAGCTGATCGCTATGCTGAAAGGCGAGAAGCAACGAGCAGAACAAGCCTTTACGGAGCTATACCAAAGGTATTCGCCGATGGTGCATGCGTATTGCTTGCGAGTGCTCGGGGATAGGGACAAATCTGAAGACGTTTTCCAGGAGACTATGATCAAATTCTACCACAACGTGGACCCCGAACGCGAGAACCTGAACGTCCCGGGGTTTATGATCACAATCGCCAGGAATCTGTGCCTGAATGCAAAACGGGATACGAAACAGACAGTGCCCGTCGAGGACATCAATTACTATACAGATAGTAATTCTCAAATTGAAAACAAAGAGCTGTTGGGGTTGATCACTTCTTCGTTAGACCTTTTGGACTTCGACTATCGGGAGGCATTCGTGCTTCGCGAATACGACGGACTGCCCTACGAACAGATTGCCGAAATCACGAACACATCGGTCTCGAATGCCAAATCGAGAGTTTCGCGGGCAAAACAAAAAATTAAAACAATTCTTGCGCCTTATTTGAAAGAGCTGTGTAATTAGTTTGAGGGCGCGTTTTTTTGACAAAGATTTGATATCAATTAACTTGAAATAAAGACAATGAACAACGCAGAATTTATACAGGACTATTTGGATGGGCTGCTTCCGCCGGAGCAGGAGTCCCAATTGTTCTCCGAACTATCCTCGAACGAAGCCCTACGGGCCGAACTTCGGCAGGAAATTGCGATGCGGGAGGCCATCCGAGGCGATGTGGCAGCATACAGCCCTTCGGTCGGCTCCACGCTCAATATTTTTTCGTCCCTCGGATTTGCTCCGCCGCCCGCGGCCGTTATCGCGCCGCTACCGGTTGCGAAGCCATTCATAACGGGGCTGCTTACTACCTTCAAGCAGGGCATTATTTCAGTGCTTTCCACTGCGTTCGTTGCTGTTCTGGTCTATTTCTCTGTTCTCCAACCGGCGGATAATAATAGTAATAATTCAAACATGGCAAACGGCCACGATGGCGCCGGCCAAACGGGCCTTGTCGCTTCGGAACAATCCGGCCTGCCCGTCAGCTCTTCGCGGGCAATCGATGGCAAATCGGCAGAACCTGTGAAAATCGTTACCAAAACTGTATATAAACCTTACTATGTCTATGTGGAGGATACCACCGGCAATTCGCCTTCGCTGGAAGACGCCAAAGCCAACGCCGAGAGAAACACGGCCGCCATTGCCGAAGGGTTGAACAATCCGCAAGCAAGCGAATACCGAATTGGCCGCACCAATGTTTTGCACGATGATTTGCGTATATCCTCACCGCGCAGCAGCTTCGCTCCGCTCGGCGCTATGGATTTCAATATGCCGGTTGCAAAATCGGAACCTCTGGGCCTCGAAATCGAATGGAACGGCTCCGCTATGTGGAACAATCCGGAAGCCACCACAGACCCATCAAGCTATGCAAAATTCAATAATAACTCGCTGATGCTTTTCTACGCATTGTCAGACAATTGGTTGGTCGGCGCCGGTATCCGCCAGGAAACATTCTTCCAAGAGTTCGAGGGCAAAGACGAAACCGGAGCGCTTTATCGCTACGAGCAACAGCCCAATTTGAGTTCGTATAACTTTGCCGTACGCTACCGCACCAACCCGTACTTAGGCTATGTTTCGCTCTTGGGCCAGGCCACGTTCGGCCTGAACCAAGCAGGGCCGGTCGCCCGCGGCATGGTCGGGTCTGAAGTATCGATTTCGTCCAGCTTCTCGCTCGTGGCAGGATTGGAGTTCTCCTCGCTGTTCTACAAGCACCAGAGCGCAAGATTCAACACATCGAAATATGGTTTCGTTTACGGATTAAGCTTTAAATTCTGATAATGGAAAAATATCGTAGATATCGATTGATGAATTATTTCGGACTCGCAGTGCCATTTGCATTTGCCCTTGCGATTGCGTTCGCTCTGCTGGCCAATTCATGCTCGGATTCGCTCGGGCTGGAAGAGAAAGTTATCAAAACACCAATCACTAAAGATACACTGCCGGACACCACGCACAAGGACACAGTCAAAACCAAGAGATACAAATTGGACAGCATGATGGCCACATCGATCGAAACTGTATATATTAAAAAAGGAAGTGGCGTTAACGATACAACGAGGATTTCGCCCTATCCTCTCACTTGGACCAATACAGCGCATGGCCTGAGCGGATACATTGATTCAATCAACGGGGCATATTACCTTTCGATGAATCTGAGAGTTACCAACCTGTCGGTAAGGGAGATACTTACGCCCGCCCTCGAGAAGATACAATCCTATTTCGTAGTGCTGGATTCAATGCTGATCGAACCAGGGCCATTTTTCAAACTCAATACCTCGGAATCCGAACAATACAGGCGCTTTTCGGCCATGGAGATACTCTATGTGAATACGCCACTCGCGCTGACGCGGACAATGTCCATGCAATTCTCAGGCTTCAAGCCGCAGTTCTTCACTATCAAGCTGTACAACGAGAGGCCAACCCAATACACTGGCCAAACCTCGATAGCAATGCAGATGCTCGAAGCTACGATTCGGGTCTATTACTCCGAAGCTCGGCAATAACAATACTTGATACACCCCTTGAGACGACGAGAAGGCTATCCACCAAAAATGGGTAGCCTTTTCAAATTGGATTATTCATTAAAAAAATGAAATACGTTCTATACCCTCATCCCAGGCTCTTCTCCCGACGGGAAAAGGGAGTAAGAAAACGGTTTTTTATGAAAGTCCCTTGTTGCCCTTTGGGAGAAAGGGATTTTGGGATTGAGGGTTTTTCTAACGCACAATATGTATTAATCCAGTAAAAACTATTCGCCACCGAGCATACGCAGTGCAGCCTCGGAAACAAGCTCTGGTTTAATTCGCGAGACGTCGTCAATGTCTTCGCCATCGGTGGGCGGCGTTAGGATTATTTTCTTGTCGGTGTATGGCCCCCAGCGCCTTGCGCTTATGTGCGGCGAATTCGGGTAAAGCCCGACCACACGCACGCCGAGCGCGGCGGCGATATGCAAAATCCCTGTTGAGTTCGCCACGAGCAGGCGCGCCATCGAGGCCAGCGCAATCAGTTCGGGCAGAGACAATTTGCCACAAAGATTCACGCACGTGCCGCCCGCCGACGCCACTTCTTGGCACTGGGCGGATTCATTTTCCGCGCCGGTTACGACGATGCGAATAGGGCAGCTCGCGGCAACCAACGCGGCAACCTCGCGGAACGAGTGCGGCGGCAGGTCTCGGGCGGAACCGCCACTTCCCGGATGAATGATCACGAACTCGGTGCCTCGCGCCACTCCATGGCTTTCCAATTTTTTGCCGACGCTTTCCAGCGCCTTCGGATCCACAAATGGAGCCGTCAGCACCACATCGAAATCCTTCGCTACGGCCGAGCAGAGAAGCCTTGTGTTGTATTCGGCCTCGTGGTGTTCGGCGGTTTTGCGGTGGTCGCGGACTCTGTGGTTGAACAGCGGCGAATAGTACCTGTACGCCGTCCCGACGCGCAAAGGAACGCGCGCGAAGAAAGCAGCGGCGCATTCGTCCAGCCGCGGCCGAGGGAAAAATGCAGCCGAGAACCTCTCGGAGCGGAATATTTCGCCAATGGATCCGAAATCGTCGGTATAGATGGGCCGATCCACGGCCGGGCAGTTCTCGACGAGCGGGGCAACGTAGCGCCGCGCCACCATGCAGATCTCGGCGTGTGGGTATTCGCCCTTGAGCGCCCGCGCCAGTGGCAGAGTCAGCACCATATCGCCCAAGCGGTCGGTTCGGACAATTGCAATTTTCTTGGCTTCGGAAAGTATTTGTATCGATTTTTCAGTTCTCATTGGCGTATATATTTTAAATAGTAACAATCTGTCAAGCTGCGTGCCCATGGGCGACCAGCCGCATCATGTTTTATGCAAAGCAATAACTAAATTAAAGACAACTATCCTCATTTCCAAATTCCGATGGTGTTTTTTTCAAAATCAAATCGTTCGCGCGAAAATTTGGCGGGCTGGTTTGATGGAGGAATTGTTTCAGAA
>CAZSWR010000145.1:0-4451 GCA_964610885.1 uncultured Hyphomicrobiales bacterium
ATTATACAAATATAATAAATATTATCTATTTACAAAGAACGAAACAACCCTGCTTGGCAAGGAGGGGAAAGAAAACCGTTGCGTAGCAATGGGTTTCTGGGGTGGTTTGAGATCCTATCGCGAGATGAATATTACCAGATTCAACTGCTACTGTCTCATAGATCTATCCAAATAAATCGTTATCGATCCCCAATCTTTCCAATTTTCAAATGATTCCGGCACGCGCCCAATCGAAAATGCCGTCGCCACCTATTCTTCGCTTTTCAGCTTGGCCACGAGCACTTGGCGTTTGATGCCGAAATCGTTAATCTTTTTTAGAATCTCCATTTGCTCCTCGAAACTCAGGCTGAGCAGGAAAGCCTTGTGCGTGGCCACTTGACGGTCTATGCGGCTAATTTCCATTTTGATGATCGAATCGCGGATGGTCCGTTCGATGTCGCGCACGGGCAATTCTGTGCCGTATTTCTGCCAGTTTTCGCTTAGTTCGAATTTCGAGATGGCCAGCGTGGACAGGTAATCGACCACTTCCCTGTCCAAGTCCTCGTTCCTCAGTATGACGTCGATCAGGTTTTTCGAGTAAATCGATGCTTCGTAAACAATTGCGAAGAGCTTTTTGCCCTCCTGCGTAATGAACATATCGGGAAGCAACTTGAATTTCTTCTTCATCATGTCGATCGCATCGTCTTCCGACATAGCAATATGCAGCAGCAGCCTTTCCTCGGCCAGTAGGCTTTCGTGCAGAGACCGCACTGTCCGTTTTTCTTCGGGGGCCGGTTCGTGAATGTGGCCGCCGGCTTCGTCTTCGATCGGTGGGAAATGCTCGTCTGGCGGAGGGATTTCCGAGTCGTATGCGTCGGGTGGCGGTGGAGCCTCGGCCGGAGTGGCGGCTACAGTTTTCGCGTAGTTCGGTTCGGGCCTGGGGCGGCGATGCTCTGTCCGTTCGAATTGTTGCTTTTCCTCGTAGAGCTTTTTCAGCTGCATATCGGAATAATTCAGCAGATTCCCCAAGCGGGCTATGAAATCGTCGTGTTGCAGTCTGTCCGGTATTTTGGAGATCAGGTGAATAATCTCTCTGGCTGTGGCGGCGCGCTCAGCGGGCGAATCCAACCTGCCGGAGGTTTTGATCAGCGACATCTTGAAGTCCAGAAAACTGGCCGCCTTATCCAAATAGGAGTGAAAGACATCTTTCCCGTGGTCGCGGATCAGGCTGTCGGGATCGTCCCCCGAGGGCAATTGGACAATTCGGACGTCGAACCCGAATGGCAGTGCCAGCTCGATGGCTCGGTCGGCTGCCTTGATGCCGGCAGTATCGGCATCGTAAACAACGTACAGTTTCGTGGCCAGCCGAGAAATTGCCTCTAACTGCTTTTCCGTCAGGGCAGTGCCGCTGGATGCGATTGTGTTCTTGAATCCGGCCGAGTGCATCGTGAGCACGTCGGCATATCCCTCCACAAGTATTGCAGTGCGGTCGGCGCGAATGTGGCCCTTGGCCTGCCAAATTCCGTAGAGCGATGAGCTTTTGTCGTAGATGATCGTTTGTGGCGAGTTAACGTATTTTGCTTTTGTTTTGTCGTCTTCCATCAGACGGGCACCAAATCCGATGACTTTGCCGGTCATGTTTTGAATTGGGAACATTGCCCGGCCGCGGAAACGGTCCCACACAGCCGAGCCGTCATCTTTGCGGATGATGAGTCCGGCGTCCAACAGTGTTTCGTTCGTGTAGCCCAATTTGTTGAGTTCCAAGCGCGTTGCCTCGAACGAATCGGGCGAGAATCCGAGCAAAAACTCGTCGATTGTCTCCTGCGAGAAGCTCCTTTTCCTGAAATACGAAACTGCCGATTTGCCGGCCGGAGTCCTCAGCACGCCGTGGTAGTACTTTGCGGCGGCCATCATCGCATTTGTGGCCAGTTCCGCTTCCGACAATTGCTTTTTCTCTTCGGGCGTCGCGTTGCGCTCCGGCAGTGCCACTCCCGCGCGGCGGGCCAATTCGCGGACGGATTCGATGAAGTCCATCTTGTGGTATTTCATCATGAAAGTGATGGCGTCCCCGGCAGCGCCGCAACCGAAACACTTGTAGAAGCCTCGGGCGGGGTTCACGTTGAACGAAGGAGTCTTTTCGTTGTGGAAAGGGCAGCGGCCGACGAAAATGGAGCCGCGCTTTTGCAGCTGCACCACTTCGGAAACTATCTCTACCAAATCGATACGCGATAGTATTTGTTCCTTTATGTCGTCGGTTATCGTCATTCGCCTTTTCCCCAAAAAATCTAAAATGCTTATCGAAGCATTTGTAAAATTAAGCAATAAATTGCAACTAAGGAAAGCCAAGTTTGTAATGATTCTGCTGGATTCATCTTGAGGCAAATTGCGATTTGCACGAGAAAAGATTTTTTACTCAACACCCCTCACAAAGAAGGCTGCCAGAAATTGCATCTCTATCCTAACCCACGGGCTAACCCTTTGGTGCTCAACTGTGTTCCTAATATAAGGAAAAATTGAATCCTTGCATATCCTTCCATTCATCATTGCGCTGCCCTTGAAAAACAAAGCGGCAGTCTCCATCTTAATTCATTCTTACTTCGGCAGTTATCGAGTGAGTTACTAATGCACGAGAACTTCCTTGCTTCATTTTGCTATCGTGAGGCAGCATGGATAATCACAAAACTATACTATCTCCAACAATAACAATGGAAAACGATTGTGAAATATTTACCAGCGCATTTCGACTATAAAATAGGACTTTCACAATCGCATCGAACACAGTGCTTTCCCCAAATAATTGACACCAATCAATCGACTAAAAAAGCACATCAATCCGGCAACAATTCTTTAGAATAAAGTAATTTTAGGAGGCCTACTATGAACAAGGGGATTACTTGTTTTTTGTTGATAATAATTAACGTCATTCTGATGATTGGGGCGGCCAGCTCGCAGGTTCCACCGCGCATCAGCTACCAGGGCATGATCACGAATGCTGCCGGAACGCCGGCCGACGGCGTGTACAGCCTCGACTTCACGATTTTCACGACACCAACAGGTGGCTCGGGATTGTGGTCCGAAGGCCACCCGGCAGTTGCAATAACGAATGGCGTTTTCAGTGTGGAGCTTGGTTCGTTTCTCCCGCTGAATCTCCCATTTTCGACGGCGTACTACCTGGAGATTGCTGTCAATGGGATTGTACTCGTCCCGAGGATTGCATTCGCCACCGTTCCGTATTCATTCGTCGCGAAGACAGTCGTGGACAATGGAATATCGAGCGAAAAAATCGCCAACGGCGCAGTTACGGCCTCCAAACTGGCTCCAATGGGCGCTTCGGCCGGCCAGAGCATCGTCTGGGACGGCAATGGCTGGAAGGCTGGAGACGCATCGGAAGCTGACCCGATCTATAGCAATTCGGCAGCGGGCACGATTCAGGCCGAGGACATCTCGCGGTGGAACTCGCTTGCGAGCAGCCCGTGGATTGTCTCCGGTTCGAAGATATATTACAATTCGGGCAACGTGGGCATCGGCGTGGCCTCTCCGGCGCAGAAATTAGACGTTGACGGTTCGATAAACATTTCCGATGGGAATTCTCTGCGCATCGGTGCCGAACCGTTCGTCCGCAAGTCCGGGCAGAGCGGCATCTCTGTGGGGCGCTTCGCCTTGGGGATGAACACGAGCGGCTCGTCGAACATTGCAATCGGCGAGTCGGCACTATTGAAGAATACTGAAACGTCGAACCTCGTCGCGATTGGCGATTCGGCACTGATGAACAATGGCTTCGGGAGCACTTACGCGGTCGAAGGCTCCGAAAACACGGCCGTCGGCTCGAAATCCCTTTCCGGCAACACTATCGGATATGAGAACACGGCCATCGGCTTCGAAGCGATTAAGTCAAACGTCGATGGATATGAAAATACAGCCGTCGGCGCAAAAGCACTTCAGAAGAATATAAATGGACACAGAAATACTGCCCTGGGTGGGTCGGCCCTTGTGGAAAATCTCGATGGAGGCGGCAATACCGGTATCGGGTTCAAATCAATGGAAGCAAACACCCATGGAGCGCAGAACACAGCTGTTGGCAATTTCTCTTTAGTCAATAATCGTAGTGGCAACGGAAATACAGCCATAGGCACGACGGCAATGCAAGCAAATTCTGATGGGAGCAACAACACGGCCATCGGCTTTAATTCCCTTTTTTCGAACAATGTATCGCCAAACAATACAGCCATAGGCTCGTTTTCGATGTTCCTGAACCAAGACGGCGCGGCCAACGTTGCAGTCGGGAGTTGCGCTCTATACAACAGTCTATCGATTTCGGAATTGGTCGCAATTGGCGACTCGGCGCTATTCCAAAACGGAAACTATCCCTACGACGAAAACTATGGCCGATTCAATACAGCCGTCGGGGCGAAAGCTTTGCGATCCAATACGACCGGATACTTCAACACGGCGCTCGGGCATTCATCTTTGAA
>CAZSWR010000146.1:0-4369 GCA_964610885.1 uncultured Hyphomicrobiales bacterium
GTAAATAATACGCGCATTTTCAGATTAAGTTCGCGGCCGATTCCGAGCATGGTCGAGGCCAAACGGCGGGCGTCTTCGATGCGGCTCATAAACGCACCGTTTCCGAATTTCATGTCGATAACGAGCGCGTCCAAGTCCTCGGCGAGCTTTTTGCTCATAATGGATGCAGCAATCAGCGCATTGGATTCGACGGTGGCCGTTACGTCTCGCAAATGGTATAAAATGCGGTCGGCCGGCGCGATGTCTTCGGTCTGGCTGCTCATAAAGAATGAATTCTTCGCCAAGAGCGTGTTGAAAGAGGTTTCGTCATATTTCATATTGAAGCCGGGAATGGATTCCAATTTGTCCACAGTGCCGCCGGTATGGCCCAAGCCACGGCCGGAAATCATCGGAACGGCCAGCCCGCACTCGGCCGCCAGCGGGGCGATGAGCAGCGAAAGCTTGTCCCCAACGCCGCCGGTGGAGTGTTTGTCCACGACCGGTTTGCCGGTGGTGCGGAAGTTGAAAACTGTGCCGCTGTCGCGCATTGCGAATGTGAGCGTGGCTGTTTCCTCGGCGTCCATATCGCGAAGGAAAACCGCCATGAGGAATGCTGCTGCCTGAGCGTGCGAGATATGCCCCGAGACGACTCCGCGGACAAAGAACAAAATCTCTTCTTTGCTCAACTTGCCGCCGTCGCGTTTCTTTCTGATAATTTCTGCGGGAATCATGTTAACCTCTTTCTATAATGTTTTATTTCGTATCGTTCGATTCAAACTCAACAATTGCGGAGGGGCCTGATTTTATTTACTAAAGCGCCCTTTGCGAGTGTAACAAAAATACATCATTTTGCTTTTGCAAACAAACGCAACTGCACGAATTAGCGAGAGTAGTTTTTCACTTCCGCTGATTATCTTTGCAGTGAAGATAAAAGATTATGACATTGTTTAGGAAATTAAGATAATAAAAAACGGCTCTATGATGTTTTGTGTGGGTAACAAAGCACTTGAATGCAGAAACCTTCGGAAGGGGTAGAAAAATGCAATCTTTAGCAGAATTCACTGCCGTTGTGCAAGTGCACGGCATGCCGTGCCCAACAACATTCATTTATATGCTTGCCTCCAACAAAAACAATACATACTATACTTCTCACTCCAACCACTCCACAATAGGACCAAAGGATGAGCGCGGCCAGAAATAGCAGTAGGGGTTCAATATTTTGAACCCCTACAACTTTGGGATGTTCAAGACCATTCTGTCTAATGGCTATACCCACACAAAACTTTATAGAACCAGATAATGACATGGTTTAGAAAATTAAGCTATAAAAAACCCCGTCCTGAAAGCAGAGCGGGGTTTCGATTTTTGATTTGCCACATCCCCGAAGGGAAGCGGTAAGGCCTCGGGAATTATTTCACGATTACCAAAGGCATGGTGGCCGATTCGTTTCCGAATTGGAATCTGACCGAGTACGATCCGGCTGTGAGTGCTGCCGATTCGATTGCGATCGAGCTTGTGCCGATTGCTTTGAATTCGTTTGCAGCGAAAACTACGTTGCCAAGCATGTCGTAAACGGTAACATTGACTGTTCCTGCCGTGGGAAGGTTGAAGCTGATTTGTGCATCTGCGTTGGCAGGGTTCGGCGAAACGTTGAGCCCGTATGAGTTTGCAACGTCGTTTGCTGCGCCGGTTGTTTCGGTTTTGAACTGCCACGTATCGGTTTGTTTCGTGCCCGATCCGTTGACTGCGATAACGTACCAGTAGTAGTCTTTGCTTTCGAGAAGTTTCTCTGTCGGAGTGTAGGCAGTGGCAGTAAGCCCTGTAACTTCTGTGAATGTGGCGAGTGTATTATCCGTCGAGTAGCGGATTGTGTATGTAACTGCGTTTGTGGATGCAGTCCATGTGAAGTCGGGGTTAACTTTAACGTTAGTTGCATTGTTTGCGGGGGTAACCAAATTGAAGTCGCCGGGGGCGGGAAGTGCTTCCATTGTGAAGTGCCATTCGTCGGACCAGGGGCCTTGTTTGGTTGCCGATGTGGCGCGGACGTGCCACCAGTATTCTTTTCCGTATTCGAGCGAGTTAACTGCTTGGGATTCCATCGAAGGGGTTGCAGAGAATACTTTGCTTGCTGCTGAATAGTCGCCTTGGACTTTGGTGATTTCGATTTCGTAGCCTGTTGCTGACGATACTTCATTCCATGTGCATGTGAAAGATTTTTTCACGTCAACTGAATTGTTAGCAGGCGAAATAAGAATTACTTTGTCGAGGATGTCTTGGTTGATAGTAAATGACCAAGTTGAGGACGTATCTGTGGATTCTTCGGGTTCCGGTGTGTGAAGAATGATGCCGTAAACTCTCCAGTAGTATGTAACGCCTTTCGCGAGGCCTGTAACTTTTTCCTGAAGGTCATTTGCTTGGTTTTCGTAGAAAATTGTTGCGAATGTATTGGAAGTGGAGACTTGAACTTTGTAGATCGTTACGCCAGTTACTGCGTTCCATGTCAGGTTGGCTTCGAATGCGTCAACTGTGGATGCGTTTACTGGGGAAACGAGCACAGGAGCGGCAAAACCGGTAGTGAAGCTGCGTGTTGGGTTCGACCAGTTGCTGGTTTCGATAGGATTGGATTGGCCATTGATCGAACGCACTCTCCAATAATATGTTGTGCCTTTTGCAAGTCCTTCGACTGTTGCTGTGGTGGTTGGTTTGTTCACTGTGTTGGTTGCGAACACTGGATTGAACGTTGGGCTGGTCGATACTTGGTATTCGTATCTTGTAGCCTTTTCCACTGTCTCCCAAGAGAGTGTAACGGTCAGAGGTTGTTTGTACACACCGTCATTGGGCGATGAAAGCGCAGGTGCGCTGATTAAAGCAAAAGCATTAGATGAGCAGAAAAATGCCATAACCATTGCCAGTATGCTTATGGCACTTAGTTTTGCAGTAAATTTTGACATGTGATCACCTTAAAAATTTAATAAAAAATATTCTTTAATTTCATCATATCATAATAACACTAATATACTAAATTTTCTACAAAAAAACTATTCTGCCCACTTACAAAGAAACATTTCGGCGGAATTTACGAGTTGCTCGTGTTGGGGCAGCACCCGGACAGTGAAGCCTTGCTTGCCTGTATCGGGGCATTCGTAGCTTCCTTCGTAGTAGTAAAGATTTTCTGCGGACTTCACGAGCGCAAGGTTCTTGAAATTTGTTTTAGACAGTTCTTCGTGCGTATCGATAGTGCCATAATACACCTGAACGACGACGTCTTCGGTCGCCAGCGAGCCGAGTTTGACCACTGCGCGGACATGAATCGGCCGGCCCACGAAGTAGTCTTCTTTTTCCTTCATGGCGTAATCGACAATTTCCACGTTTTTCCATTCATTTCTCATGCGGTCTTTCCACTGTTTGAATTCGATGGCTTTTTTCGCATTGTCCGCCTCGAGAGCGCGGAAGTTATTCATAGCGGGCATGTAGAATTTCGTTGAATAATCCTTGACCATGCGGGCTGTGGAGAATGTGGGCGCAATTGTTTTAATGCAGTTCTTCATCATCGAAATCCATTTTTCGGGGATGCGCACTTTCCGGTTGTAGAACATGGGCACGATTTCCTGTTCGAGCAAATCGTAGAGCGATCCTGATTCGATGATGTCTTGTTCCTCGTGGTTCGAGTATTCTTCGCCCTGGCCGATTGCAAAGCCATTGGAGCCATTGAAGGCTTCGTCCCACCAGCCATCGAGAATCGACAGGTTCAGCGTGCCGTTAATTGCGGCCTTCATGCCGCTCGTGCCGCTGGCTTCCATCGGGCGGATCGGATTATTCAGCCAAATGTCGCATCCTTTCACCATGAATCGGGCGATAACCATGTCATAGTCCTCGAGGAATACAACGTTTTTCTCCAATCCTGCTGCTTTGACCCTTTGGATTATGGATTGAATGGCCTCTTTGCCTTGCGTGTCGTGCGGGTGGGCCTTGCCGGCGATGATCATCTGTACGGGCCTTTCGGGATTGAGCAGGAGCGCCTTGAGCCGGTCCATATCGCGGAAAAGCAGTGTGGCGCGTTTGTACGTGGCGAAACGGCGAGCGAAGCCGATTGTCAGCGCGTCGGGATTCAAATAGGAATTGATTCGATTCACTTGCTCGGGCGAAAGGAATGCTTTCTGCCTTTTCTTCAGGTATTCGCGGGCGAAGAGCACCAAACGGATACGGCGGCGTTGTTTTTCGCGCCAAAGCTCTTCGGGCGGGATCGAGTCGAAATTCTCCCATGCTTCCTCTTCGTCTGTTTCTGTGCGCCAGCGCGGCGAAAGGTAGCGGTCGTATAGATCGGAAAATTCACGGGCCACCCACGTCATGGTGTGGATGCCGTTCGTTATGTGTTTTATGGGCACTTCGT
>CAZSWR010000147.1:0-4298 GCA_964610885.1 uncultured Hyphomicrobiales bacterium
GTCGGCACGCAAACCGACGTGGTCAGCGTGAAGCTGCGCCCCGAGAAAATGTCTTACTACGGCGTCAAGCCATTGATGATACTTATGTCGCTCCGAAGCGAAGGATCTGTGGCCTATGGCGGAGACGTCCGAAACGACGTCCTCGAGCTGCCCGTGCACCTTTCCGAACGCTACCAAACCGCCCAAGACATCGGCGAACAGATCATCTACAACGATCCGCGTGGGAACGTCGTCCGCATCCGGGACGTGGCCGAAGTGGTCAAGGAAACAAAAACTCCCGATTCGTACATCACGAACAACCAGAAGAAATGCCTCGTGCTATCGATCGAGATGCTCGAGGGCAACAACATCGTGGAGTTCGGGACCAAAGTGCGAAAGATTATCGATGATTACAAAGCGGAATTGCCCAAGGACGTCAATATCACTACCATTACGAACCAAGCAGATATCGTAGGGAATTCCATCAGCCAATTTATGAAAGAGTTCGGAATTGCCATTGCTGCCGTGATTTTGGTAACCATGCTATTGCTTCCGTTCCGTGTGGCTTCGATCGCAGGCATCACGATCCCGCTCGCCGTAATGATTTCGATTGGAATTGTTGCACTGTTCAATATGCAGTTGGATACGGTGTCGCTCGCCAGTTTGATACTCGTGTTGGGCATGGTGGTGGACAATTCGATTATTATTATTGATAACTACATAGAAAAGCTGGACCACCGAGTGCCACCGATGCGCGCTGCCGTCGATAGCGTCAAGGAATTGTTCATTCCTGTGCTGACGGCCACTCTGGCAATCCTCTCGACGTATATTCCGTTTGCTCTTTTCCTGTCAGGTGTCGGCAAAGAATTCATTCAGGCCTTTCCCGTCGTTATCGGCATCACGCTTGGCATTTCGGTGTTGGTCGCCGCGTTGCTCGTCCCGATCATGTGCTACACGATGATCAAGAAGGGAATCGTGAACCACGACGAAACTAAAAAGCAGAGAAAGACTATACTCGATATTATGCAATCGGCTTACGATTGGTCTCTCGAGAAAGCATTTCGATTCCCGAAAATAACAATCGGCATCGGAATAGCTTCGGTGCTAATTGGTGGTGTGTTCGCGCTGAATGTGGACAGGGAGCTGTTCCCCAAGCTCGAACGCAACCAGTTCGCTGTGGAAATATACCTGTCAGAAGGCTCGACCCTGGCCCGCACGGATTCCGTTACCAAGGCTCTCGAGCACATTTTGATGCAAGACCCACGCTCGACCAACGTGGCAGCATTCGTCGGGACCAGCTCGCCGCGCTTCCACACTGTATATGCGCCAAACATGCCCGCGAAGAACTACGCCCAGCTGATCGTCAATACCGTAACCGGCGAAGATGCCCTCGAAATGCTCGACGAATACTCGGCGAAGTACACCAATATGTTCCCCGAGGCGCATATCCGGTTCAAGCAATTGGATTTCCAAGCCACAACCGCACCGATTGAAATCCGAATCATGGGTGACAGCATCACGGACCTCAAATCTGTAGCAGAGCAGGTCGAGAACATTTTCCGCGGGAATCCAGACGTGGCTTGGGTGCGCAACGACTACCTGGAGCCAAAGCAAAGCGTAATGTTCGACGTGAACAATTCGGAAATGTCGCGCATCGGACTGACGAAATTCGATCTGACCACTTCGCTGATGATTGCCCGGAAGGGCATGCCGATCGCGAAGATATGGGAGGGAGACCACCCTGTGGACATCGAGCTGTCGCAAATCAACTCCCGAGTGGAGAAGGATTTCGAGCTAAACGATATGTACGTCCCGTCGTTGCTGAGCACTAACCACGTGCCGCTTCGGATGGTGGCCACGCCGCGCCCCTCGTGGAGCGAAGGGCAGATCGTGCGGAGGAACGGCATTCGCACGCTGACAGTCCTTGTGGACGTGAATCGAGGAGTTTATGCCTCCGATGTTTACGAAGAAAACATAGCCAAAATCAATTCGATTCAGCTTCCTAAAGGCGTATCGATCGGTTTCGGTGGCGAAAAATTCGACGAAGGCGAGCAATACCCCGGGCTAATCAAATCGCTGATTGTGGGAGTATGCTGCATATTCTTCATACTTCTTTTCCAATTCCGCCGCATCAAAACCACCACTTTGATTATGGCAACTATGCCTCTGAGCCTCTTCGGCGCCACATTCGGGCTGATCGTTACAGGTAATCCGTTTGGCTTCACTGCATTCATTGGGCTGATCAGCCTCTGCGGTATGGTGGTCCGAAATGGTATCATTTTGGTGGACTATGCGAACAACCACCGTTTCGAGAACAACCTCGATTTTCGTTCGGCAGCCATCGTGGCCGGCAAGCGCAGAATGCGCCCGATTTTCCTGACTTCGGCTGCTGCCGCTGTGGGCGTGGTCCCGATGATCGTTTTCAAATCGCCACTTTGGGCGCCGCTGGCCAGCGTGCTGTGCTTCGGACTTATTTTCTCGATGATTTTCACACTTATCGTGCTTCCGGTGTTGTATTGGTATTTCTTCCGATCCGAGGAGGAACACCACGCCGCGCCCGCAAGCGATGAGGAGGACGTAAATGAATAAGAAACTAATAATAGCAATCGTGCTGGCTGCCCTGTCGGTTGTCCCGGCTCGCGCGCAGAAGGGCTATTCGCTCGAATACTGCAAACAGGCGGCGGTGGCCAACAATGCAAAAATGAAAAATGCCCGCGCAGAAATCGAGGGTGCGAACCAAGTCGTGGGCGAAGCATATACGAAATATTTCCCCAATGTATCGTTAATGGGGGCCGGTATGTTCGCTGCAAAGAATTTGATTGAAATGGAACAAAAGGGCGGGAATCTGCCGGTTTACGACGGGAACCCCGCGAATCTCGGTTCGGCTACGCAATTCGCTTTCATGCCCGACACGAAGATTTCCATGCTGGACAAATTGTTCCTCGGCCAGCTCGTCGTGATGCAGCCCATCTATGCCGGCGGGCGAATCTCGAACGGCAACCGATTGGCCGAACTCGCCGTGGAAATAAACAAGAACAAACTCGGTATTGAGCAATACTCTGTGGCCGCCCGCGCCGAAGAGCTTTATAGGAAATTGGTCTCCACGCTCGAAAAACGCAAGACAATCGACGCATATATCAAGTTCCTTACGAATCTGCAAAAGGACGTGAACACATCGCTCGAGGCCGGATTGGTCGATAAAAAGGATGCACTCACTGTTTCAATCAAGCTGAACGAACTCAAGCTGAACCGCATCACGCTCGAGAACGGTATTTCGATGCTGAAAGAAGCCCTTTGCCAGCATATTGGGATCGAATTCGATCCGGACTTTGTGCCGTCGGACACTACGTTCGACATCAAATCGCCCGATTCGTACCACATAGATCTGAAAACGGCGCTTTCCGGCAGGCACGAAACGCAATTGCTGCGGAACGCCGTGGACGCCGAAACTCTCCAAAGCGAGATTAAAAAAGGCGAATACATGCCCCAAGTGGCTGTGGGCGGTGCTGTTTTGGGCGTGAATGTATTAGACAAAACAAGCGTGAATGCAGTTGCTTTCGCCACGATTTCCATTCCGATTTCGGACTGGTGGGGCGCAAGCTACACGACGCAGGAGCACAAAATTCGCGAAGAAATTGCACGGACGAACGAAAAGGAAACCGCCCAACTGCTCACTCTGCAAATCAGCCAATCGAAGAAGGCGCTATCCGAGGCATACGACAAAATCGAGTTGGCCGAACGTATGCTCGACGAAGCGCGCGAGAATTTCCGCATGTACACCTCGAACTACCGCGCAGGAGTTGTTCCGCTCTCCGACCTATTGGAAGCGGAGGCCACGGTGCGCGCCGCCGAAGACAGAATCACCGAATACAAATCGGACTATTTGCTCGCCGTCGCCCGATACCAACAGGCAACGGGAAGGTATTAGGTGGCGACTGCCACTTTATTCTTCAAGGCAGCACAATGATGAAAGGATAGTAGCAAGTAGAAAGATGTATTGGAATGGGTTCAAAGCTTGGATCGAGGATTGGTTGATGAGCTAATGTGATGATGTGATTGAATTATAACAAATTGCAATGTAGGGGCACGGCACGCCGTGCCCTCTACGATTGAAAACTGGTAATTCATGATTAGCTCCTGTTGAGTTGATGCGTCTTAAAAAAGTGGTACTACCATTCCAAACGGTAGTACCAATCTATCTGTTTATATTTCAACTGTTAACGCAGATGTGCCACACCTCTGAGGAGAAATTGTCTTTTTACGATATTTTACTGATATTTACTAATATATTGGTGTAATAAGGAATTACAAGGATTCCG
>CAZSWR010000148.1:0-4188 GCA_964610885.1 uncultured Hyphomicrobiales bacterium
AGGGGCACGGCACGCCGTGCCCTTGTTCTAACATCCCGCCAGAAAGAGCAACTCATCCAAATTCATGGGTTAATACTGTTTTATGTCCACATGATATATTTATTCTACATAAACAAACCTTGTCATCGTCCCTTACCTTAATAGCCAAAGCATTCTTCTTTTCAAAAGACATTATTACCTTATTAAATCATTTTATATAAATCAACAAGATCGGTATTCTTGGCGAATCTCACTGCGATATTAAGGTTTTAAGATGTTTATTAGGTTCAAAATCTTGTGACTCATCCGATGACTGTCAAAGAATCAGATTCAATTATGAATATATGCCCGCGAGTCATCGGATGAGTATTGCGCATTAACAAAGTTAGGGGCGGATTCAGAGCCCGCCCCTACACATCTTTCTGCTTGCAACTTTTACCTTTCCACTAAAACTATTTTGATCACATCATCTTACACTTCCGAATAGCGGAAGCAGGACGTGAGGTGGTCGTTGACTATGCCGGCGGCCTGCATAAACGCATAGCAGATCGTGGAGCCGACGAATTTGAATCCGAGCCGCTTCAATTCCTTGCTCATCGCGTCCGATTCCTTGGTGGAGACCGGGATTTGGGAGAGCACTGTCCACGAGTTCTTCAAAGTGGTTCCATCTGTGAATTGCCATATAAAGCTATCGAAGGAGCCACAGCGGGACTGCACCTCGAGGAACGAACGGGCATTGGTTATCGAGGCTGCAATCTTCAGTCGGTTACGGACAATGCCGGCGTCGGCCATGAGCGATGAGATTTTTTCGTCGCTATAATTGGAGATTTTCTCGGCATCGAATCCGTCGAAGGCCTTGCGGAAAGCTGCGCGTTTGTTCAATATGCAGCTCCAACTGAGGCCCGCTTGGAACCCGTCCAGGATAAGGAATTCAAAAAGCTCACGGTCGCCGTGCAGAGGCGTGCCCCATTCGGTGTCGTGATAACGTTGCATTTCGGCGCTCGAGGCGCACCACGGACAGCGGATTATATCGCTCATACCAGTTTGATGATTTGTTTTAGTGTATCTTTCGGAGGAGTAGTTCGGCAAATGCCAGAGAAAGCGCGATTACTGTCAGAATACAAACGCCAATCTCAACAACTCCGAAAGCCGAGGAAAAAGCACCCGATACCCCAAGAAAGTGCCGCAACCGATCAGGGCCAGCCCGGCAAACTTGTTGATGCGCATGATGAAACCATCGGGCAGGCGGTTCTTGTAGTGCGTCAGCACACGGCCGACCACGTAGAGCCAGAAGAAATTGCCGAAGCCGAAACCGATGGCAAACATCAAATTGTTGAAGAAATAATTCTCGAAGATCGAAAGTGAGTTAATCCAAACCATTATGTACATCAGGGAGGGAATAAACGTGGGATTGGCCACGTTGGCCAGGGCGATCGCAACGCCGAGGAAGAACGGGCCACGGCGCGAAAGCCCATGCAAGTATTTGCTTTGAGATTTTTCTTTAAGCTCTTCGGGTTTGGGTTCGGCTACCGGTTTCTTACGAATGTGGACGAAGCCATAGGCCAGCACGGCAGCGATGACGACGAGCTGGAAAATGAGCTGAATGGTGGAGTGTTCGCTCGAAAGCGTGCCGATTGCGTTCATCACGGCCGAGGTCGAAAAAATTGCAAACGCACAGTAGAGAAAATCCATGAAGCCGGCGGCCAAGCCGAAAGAAACGCTGTCCCTCAGGCTTTTGTCGATTGACAAACGAATCGATGTTATCGCTACCGGACCGGGTGGCATTGCCAAAACGAAGCCAACCAACGAACCAAGTAAAAGTGCTATAATCATAATTTGTATTTCAATTTCAATGTAATAAAATGATTGTGTGAAAAAATACTGACACAAACTAATAAATCGATTCGATTTTTACAAGAAAAAATTAACATCGCGTAAACAAACAGTGATTTATTATTCATTTATTCTTTCATTTTTCATGCTTTTTTTTTACCTTGCATGAGTTTGAAAAATGAAAAACGAGATTGATTCCAATCCAATCGGATCAACTTAATGATCGCGTGGCCTACGGGGTGTAACAGGGCGCACGATTAACAAGAGAGATGGCATAGACATCCATTATTTGCAGCATAAAGAGAACGAAAGAAACAATGCCACAACCCAATCCCGAAGCGAACCAATCGCTTCTGCCTCGGCTCGGACTGTTCGTAACCACTACGATTGTAATTGGTTCCGTAATCGGTTCGGGAATTTTCAAGAAACCGGCCGTCATGGCCCAATCGGTCGGCTCGCCCGAAATTATCATACTGATATGGATCGTTGCCGGAGTGCTTACCATGTTCGGTGCGCTAACCAATGCCGAGATCGCCTCGATGTTCCCACGAACCGGCGGCCAATACGTATTCTTTTCGAAGATGTATGGCGACTTTGTCGGATTCCTCTACGGCTGGTCGATTTTCACGGTGATTCAGACCGGATCGATCGCTTCGATCACGTACATTTTCGCTGAATATACTCAATATTTCATTGAGCTGCCACGGTTCGCGCCCGAGATCGAAAAGGGGTTCCGAGTGGCCCTGCCATACATTGGGAACATATATCCATTGGAAAATATTGGAGTCAAGGCGCTGACAATTGCCGCGATACTCTTCCACAGCGGCGTGAATTATTTCGGCATCGTCTTTGGCGGACGCTTTGCGGCGTTTTTCACTTCGTTGAAAATAGTATTAATATCGGCAATCATCGGTTGCGGATTCGCGTTTGGTACCGGTTCGTTCGACAATTTCACGACGGATATTGCCGGCTTTTCGATGTCGAACCCAATGCTGGTCGGGGGTATCATTGCTGCGTTCTCGGCTGCTTTCTGGGCCTACGACGGATGGAACAACATCACGTATATCGCCGGCGAAGTGATTCGGCCCCAGAAGAATATTCCACGAGGATTGATCGTCGGCACTTTCGTTATCATCACGGTCTATGTGTTGATCAATTTGGCGTATTCATACGTGCTGCCGATCGACGAGATGGCTGCTTCGTCTTTGGTGGCTGCCGACGTGGCTAAGCGCTCGATCGGAGCGATGGGCGGGGCATTCATCGCAGCAGCGGTAATGATTTCCACTTTCGGTACCTCGAACGGTACGATTATGGTAAGCTCGCGAGTATTCTTCGCGATGGCCGAAGACGGTTTGTTCTTCCGCACGATCTCACGGGTGCAGCCTCGGTTTCGCACTCCGGCGAACGCATTGTTGCTGCAAGCGGCTTGGGCAAGCGTCCTGGTGCTCAGCGGCACATTCGATTTGCTGACTGATATGCTTATTTTTGTTAGTTGGATATTCTATGCGCTGGGCGCGTATGGCGTATTCGTGCTGCGGAAGAAATATCCCGACATGGAGCGCCCATACAAAGTGGCCGGTTACCCTGTGATTCCGATGGCGTTTGTCGTCTTTGCCACTGCTTTCGTGTTCCTGACTCTATATTTTGACATAACCAACTATGCCGAGGGCAAAACGGAAATTGTTTACTCGCTATTTGGTTTGCTATTGGTGGCCGCAGGCGTGCCGTTTTATTGGTTCTTCAAGCGCCGCAAACCCGCGAAGGTGGAAGTAGAAAGGTAATAGTTGCTAGCATAAAGGTACAAGTAAGTATTTGATACAGATGTAGATAGAGTCGTACAACCAATCCAAATGGTAGTACGACTCTCTTGTGAAGCATCAACGCCGAGGAGTAGTACTTCTTACTGAAAAGTCGGACGGGTTTGGAACCCGCCCATACATCGGGAATAGGCAATCATCATATCATTACATCAGCTAATTACATCAATCACCGTCATGAGAGAACCTTCCGAAGGTTAATGCCTGGGTGCTTTTTTGGTATGCCTTAGGAGTGTGTTGATAAAGTATTTTCTGGAAGCAGTGGGGCTTTCCCCACTGTGGCATATCAAGGACTTACACGGGTTCAAGACCCCGTGCTTCCAAAACATTTGACTATTTCAACAGGCTCTTAGGAGCCTGTTGAAATAGTATAGATTAGCCATCCCACGGGTTAACCCGTGGGTTCGATCTAAGCCATATCTCCATTATTATCAATGTATTAGCCCAATCCGTTCTTTGGCCCCCTTGGAAAAAGGGGGTTGGGGGATTTGTTGATATTTAAAGGACTTACTGCGACGTATGCAATGGGTTGAAACCCATTGTTGCAATTCTTCTACTT
>CAZSWR010000149.1:0-4032 GCA_964610885.1 uncultured Hyphomicrobiales bacterium
TGAATGCTGCGGGTGCATTATTCAGTTTTTCTGTGTCTGCCACTTTGATACGCACAGCGGCGTGGGGGCAAACGATTGCGCATTTACCGCATTGGATACATGTCGCCATGTCCCAAACTGGGATTTGGAGCGCGATGTTGCGTTTTTCCCATTGCGTGGTGGCCGAAGGATAGGTGCCATCGGCTGGGAAAGCGCTGACGGGCAACAAATCGCCATGGCCGGAAATAATTCCGCCGACTGTCTGTTTGACGAATTCGGGGGCGTGGTCCGGCACGGCGGGTTTGAAGTCGAACGTCGAAGTAACTTCTTTCGGAACTGCTACTTCGAAGAGGTTCTCCAAAGTGTTATCCACGGCGCGGAGGTTCATGTTAACGACTTCTTCGCCTTTTTTGCCGTAGGTGGTGCGGATGGATTCTTTGATGGCGGTGATTGCTTCCTCGCGGGGCAGTACGCCCGAGATTGCGAAGAAACAGACCTGCATCACTGTATTGATACGGCGACCCATTCCGCTGTTTTCTGCCACTTTTTGGGCATCGATTGTGAAGAGTTTAATGTTCTTCTCGATGATTTGTTTTTGTGTGGTTTTCGGCAAATGGTTCCAAAGTTCCTCTTTCGGCCAGGGAGCGTTCACGAGGAAGACAGCGCCCGGTTGCAGGTTTTCGACCATGTCGTATTTCTCGAGGAAAACGGTCTGGTGGCAGGCCGAGAAGTTTGCTTTGGTGATCAAATACGGCGAGCGAATGGGCATGGGGCCGAATCGCAAGTGCGATGTGGTCAGCGTGCCAGCTTTTTTCGAATCGTACACGTAGTAACCCTGTGCGTAGTTGCTTGTGTTTTCGCCAATGATTTTGATTGAATTCTTGTTTGCGCCGACTGTGCCATCGGAACCGAGGCCATAGAACAATGCGCGGGTTACTTTGTCCGATTCGATCGAGAATTCGGGGTCGAACGGCAGCGAATGGAAAGTAACGTCGTCATTGATACCCACGGTGAAGTGGTTCTTGGGTTTGTCTGCGTTCAAGTTGTCGTAAACCGCTTTGACCATTGCGGGAGTGAATTCTTTGGACGAAAGGCCATAGCGACCGCCGACGATGGTCGGGATTGCTTTGTGGCCGCCAATAGATTCTTGGACGCCTTCGTAGAAGTAGTTCAAGACGTCTTGGTAGAGCGGTTCGCCGATTGCGCCGGCCTCTTTGGTGCGGTCGAGCACTGCAATTTTCTTAACCGATGTGGGGATTGCTTCCATGAAGTGTTTCATGCTGAACGGGCGGAACAGACGGACTTTGAGCAAGCCGACTTTTTCGCCTTTGGCCACGAGGTAGTCCACGGTTTCCTGAGCGGTTTCGCACGACGAAGCCATGGTGATGATAACTCTTTCGGCATCCGGAGCGCCGTAGTATTCAAAGAGTTTGTATTTGCGGCCGGTAAGCGAGCCAAAGATGTCCATTTGCTGCTGGACGATGTCCGGGCAGGCAACGTAGAATTTATTGCCGGCTTCGCGGTTCTGGAAGAATACGTCAGGGTTTTGTGCGGTTCCGCGGATGAACGGGCGGTCCGGCGAGAGGGCGCGGTCGCGGTGCGCTTTCACCAATTCGTCGGTGATCATTTTGCGCATTACGTCTTCGGAGAGCAATTCCACTTTGGATTCTTCGTGGCTGGTGCGGAAGCCATCGAAGAAGTGGAGGAAAGGAACTCGCGAATGCAGCGTAGATGCCTGGGCGATAAGCTCGAAATCCATAACTTCCTGCACCGATGCCGAAGCAAGCATTGCGAAGCCTGTCATACGGGCACTCATCACGTCGCTATGGTCGCCAAAGATCGACAAAGCGTGGGTGGCAATGGCGCGGGCGGTGATATTGAAAACGGTCGAGGTCAACTCGCCGGCGATTTTGAACATGTTCGGAATCTTGAGCAACAAGCCCTGCGATGCCGTGAACGTCGTCGTCAGCGCGCCGGCCTGCAGCGAACCGTGGACAGCGCCGGCGGCGCCGCCTTCGCTTTGCATTTCGACCACTTGGGGCACGTTACCCCAAATATTTTTAATACCTTTCGATGACCATTCGTCCGCCCATTCGCCCATGTTCGACGAAGGAGTGATAGGATAGATGGCGCATACTTCGTTAACGCGATAGGCGACGTAGGCCGCTGCCTCGTTACCGTCGATAACTGCATATTTCTGATTATTCATCAAAACAATCTCCTAAGCAATTTGTTTGGAACTACTTAAATTATATTTTTCTAAAATGATTTTTCAAATCATGCAAAAACTTCTTCTTACAAAAATACGAAAAGAATGTTAATAATTAGATAAGTAGGCGAGGAATTGTGAAAAATAATTCAGAAGAATTGATGCCAAACCGTTGAGATGTTTGGAAATCCGCACTGGCCGCGGCGCGCAGGCTTTGGCGCCGCCCCGCCTCTCGGCCGCAACATTTTAACATTGTAACGCTGTGAAAGAATACTATGTAAGCTCAGAATCCCGCCACCGCTGCTAACGCAAAGATAAGGGCGATGATTAGTGTGGATATTTGCATGTTATTTCCCTTGATTTAATGTAAGCTGATATTTATAGCGCTTACCGTTGTATTTGATTACAATTGTATAGAAGTTTCGCACGGAACCTTCTGCATAAAATTCCAAAGGGCTGAGATCAAGAGTTACTGTATTGTCGATGAAATTCTTTTTTATTACTATTTGCCCATAGTCGTCGACTACCTCTACAGTTGCTTTTATCGTTGTATGTCGCATTTCTTGTAAAGTTAGCTTTACTAATGATGTATTCTCTATACAGCTGGAAACGATTTGCAGCAATGAATCCCCTGATATTGCACTGTCCAAAGCAGTAAATCTTTTATTGGGGGGCAAAGAAAAACATTGCTTGCACCATACATCATCATTCCTATTCTCATTACTATATTGACTATCGCGACTTTCATTAATAATCAATGTGTAAAAATAATTATAATACTCATGCTCTCCCATCGTACTATCAGGCCTGTAGGAGCTTATAGTTCTTTCTTGGCGAATTATCCCATTAAGTTTTGCAGATTCAAAGGGATTCTCATTGAATTTGTTTTCGGAATAGCAAAGATACTTCAGGTTGATAAGCTCATTAAAGCGATTCGGATATTTAGTGTCATCGCTAACGTTAATAACTAAAGTCTGCAACGATGTAAGCCTGAAAATTGATTCAGGGAATTTCTTCAAAAATTTGTTGTTAATAAGTAAACTCAAAACATTGTTCCTTCTCTCGAATCTCCGTAACTCCATATCAATATCAAATGTATTTACAGTATCCAGCATATCAAATTCTAAATTTAGCATTGGGCTGATACTTTCGATGCCTTCTGGAAGCTTACTAATGTTACATTTATAGAAGCTAAATCCAAAAATTGTTTTGTCAGTATCGAAATAGTTCATTGAACAAATAGAATCGCATTTCAAGAAATTCATATTTTGAACATTAGGAAAATACGAGACTGACCTTGGGATACGCTTAATAGGACTGTTGAAAAACTCTAACTCTAAAATAGATGCTCGATTTCTGAGCCAAATGCACCCAGCCAAAGAATCAATCTGTTCTTCGTTGTATCCGTCGAATGATAATGAAACAAATCTTGTTGGCCTCGAGTTTTTGGGGCGTATTGAGTCTAAAGCAAAAATCATTTTATTAATTTCCTCTAAACCATCTTTGTCGTCGATTCGAAGGATAAAGTGCATATCAATCAGATCTAAATTATATGGTGTATACACAAAAGGCGCTTCCCATGGAGCACTTTGGGTAGTCGTGCCCCAAGCTAATCCCAATATAGAAATACAAAATAATAATATTTTTTTCATATTTAACTCTCGGTAGTTTTCCCTAAAAAAGTAGATTTTCCTAAGTATCCATAATGTGTGAATTTAGACCATCGCCCCAGTCACAGCCCCCTTCGCCACAGTGGCAAACGCAAAGATAAGGGCGATGATTAGTTTGGTGGTTCATCCTACTAATGCGTACTTAGTTTTATGCAGCGCATAAATTTTCAATTT
>CAZSWR010000150.1:0-3991 GCA_964610885.1 uncultured Hyphomicrobiales bacterium
AATATTGATTTTCAACACTCAAAATGCTATTTGGTACAATTCCCACACAATATGTTATTGGCCTAACAATTCAACCATTTACTTAATCAACTTCCAGGCGGCTGACTCTTTCCTGACTAACTTCTCGATTCGCGCCCAAGGAATGAATATCTCGGGCATACCTTCGGCATAGGATGTTACTTCGTATAGGTCATAGAAAAATACCATTCCCGAACGGTCTATGTAGAACTTCTTCGGCAGGTAGAAAGTGTCGGCGGCGAACCAATTGCCATTTGAATTGATCGCGCTGTCGGGAGGAATCGAGTTATTACGGCGGAAAATGGAATCGGCGATCATCGTTAGCTCACGTTTCCCCTCGGGCTTGATTATGTCGTCGAGCTTAAGCAGGCTGCCCGATTTGCAATCGAACACCATCGGTTCGGCGAAGACCATTCCGTGCGCACCGCCCATATAGACGTCCACAATTTGCATATAGGACAGGACACCGCGGTCGTTGTGGGGGATCGAAAAACTGAAATACAGATACCAAGGCGGCAAGAAATCGGGTAGCATCGAGCTGTCCGTTTTGGTCGTATCGCGGTATTCATTGTATTCGGCGATTGAATTGACGTATTCATTGACGAAATTCTCGAGTATGGACTGCACCGATCGGAACTGCGAGACCGAGCCGTTTTCGTCCACTTTTTCGAGCAACTTGCCCATCACAGTGGCGTTCATTCTGCCTTCTGCATCGGAATTGCCAAGGATGAATTTGGGGTAAAAAATAACTGCATCGGCCTGCGGGACAGAATCCGTCTCGTTTGGGTATGCCTTCCTCTCGCGTATAATCTTCAAATCGGCGGATTTGTTTTTGTCCTCGGTGAAAACCACTTTTTGCCCGCGCCACGAACCAATGATCTCGTTGGGTTTGGAGAATCTGCCGGCAAATATCGGCGAAGCTGTATCGTTTTCGCCAAACATTGAATAATCATCATAGATATAGATGCTGTCCGGCAATTGGATTCGCGAAGACCAGCCCACGTGCGACGAATGAATCGAATCCGGATCGACGTAGAACCCGCTGAGGCCAGAATCGATCACCATCAGGCTCAGACCGATTTGCTTGGCGCCAACCTTTGCCGCGTAGCTGCCATAGAAATATTTCGGCAGAGAAGTATTCTGGGCTGCCAGGCCTTGGGCCACGAATAAAATGATAGCGAGAATGGATAATGCTTTCGTGATTTTCATGCTCTGTCCCAAATGAAGAATAAGAATTAAATATGTACATTATGGAAATCGTTTCAGTTCGATTAATTTCTAAATATGTACGAATACAGTAACGATAATCGTAAGGAATAATTGGTTTATGTGTGGGTTTTACTCAGGCTCTATTCCGAAAACCAATTCAGGAATAATTTTTGAAATTGACTTTGTTCTTCGGAAGTCATTGGATGAGTTGCCAAGCACTTATTAGCCAGACGTGCCACACATCCTAGGTGGTCTGAACTTAATCATTATGATTGAGAGTATCAAGTTGCAAGGAAAAAGGTACAAGTAGCAAGTCAACTTTTTTAGGACAAGACAAGCTTCTACTTACAACTTGTTACTTTCAACTTTCTACTTGAGAAAAAGTGTAGGGGCGGGTTCCAAACCCGTCCGACTTTTCAGCCAACTGTGCCACACCTCGGGAGGAATGGCAGATTTTTGTATCTTCAAATAAATCAATCGATTGAAAATAATTTGTTTTTACTTAATTATCATTTCGTATGGCTTGTCGATATCGCCTTTTTGAATTCTTTTCAGCTTGCTTTTGATCATAGCTCGGCGGAGCGGTGAAATCTTTTCGATGAACAGAGTGGCGTTCAGGTGGTCGATTTCGTGTTGCATCACGCGGGCCAGCAGGTCGTCGTCGGAAATGCGCTGTGGCTGCATATTGATGTCCAAGTATTCCACCTCGACAGCTTTTGGGCGCTTCACGTTTTCATAGATTCCCGGTATGCTCAGGCAGCCCTCTTCGAAATCGACTTCTTCGTCGGAAACGGCCACGATTCGTGGATTGATGAACGCGATCGGCTCGTACTGTTTCTTTTCGTAGTAGGACACATCGATAACGACTATCGATTTGGAGACACCGACCTGGTTGGCGGCCAGTCCGCTGCCGTCTGCGTTGTGCATCGTATCGAACATGTCGTCGATCAGAGTGCGCAGTTCGGGAGTCATCTCTGTAACCGGCTCGGTGGGCTTTTTCAGTACCGGATGGTAGCAACTATATATTTTCAATAACGACATTTTTTAATCCTTAATTGTCACACTTAGCAATGGCGAGCGCATAAAAAGAGTATGCACCATTAATTGCAAAAATAGCAATAAATCTCAAGAGTTCGGCAGGTTTTCGCTATATTTCTTCGAATAGAAGTACAGCCCGACAATTGCAAGCATACCAATACCGAAAAATACGAGCCAAATCGCCCAAGGCGAGTAGGCATGCCAGAGTAATGAAGTGGCTTCGTCGGCCGAAAGTCCTTTGATTGATTGTAGTTTCTCGACGGCGCCAGAAAGATTGTCCACACGGATCGAGTATTCATTCTCCAAATGATATGCGGCCAGATATGCCTTCTCGGATACATGCCTGTAGAGGATGCCACCCATGAGCGAACCAACGCCAAAACCAATAGCCATTGCAATGTTGATATAGCTCATGTATAGTGCTTTTTTGTTGGTCGGGGCCATCCTTCCGAAAAAATCTGTTAGGCGAGTGTTCGAGATCATTTCTCCGAGAGTATAAATCAGGACGCCGAGTATGGCAATAAAACCAAGCGAAGAGGTGCCTATGATCACAAGCCCTGCACCAGCGATCAGTATTCCGGCACCGAGGGCAAAAGGAGCACGAATGCGGCCGGCGACCTTGGAAACGTAAACGACAGACACAATAATAAATGCTGAATTAAACATATAAATCGCTTCGTAGGACAGCATCGTGCCGCGAGGTGTCGCCATCGTTAACCACGAAGGAAGGTTCAAAAGCGAAACAAAAAATGATGTATCTGTCCAATCGACAATGAAATTTGTCAGTGTCTCGTAGAATTGCATATAAATAATGAAGAATGCGCTCATTATAATAATTAGCCAGAAAATTCGGCCATCGAAGAAGCTGTAAACGGACGATTTCAGTATCTTCAGCGGGTTTCGCGACTCTTCGGTATCCTCGGGCGATCCAAAATTGCTCTTTCGCAAAAGCGCTAAAAGAAGGAAATTGAGGCTGAAAATGGCGGCGCTGCCGAAGAAGACAGCTTGCCACGAAATCGATTTCAACCAATACGATAGGGGAGAGGCGAGCATGACCGCTGTGTTCAGCATCATGAAATAAACACCCCAACCGCTTGCCGAATTCCCGTTCGTAAGGCTCATCGCGACGGCTCCTTTGAGCGTCGGGCGGTACACCCCGAGGCCGAAACCGAGCAACAAAGTGCCGCCGAGGAAAGGCAGGAAAGAAGTTTGAGTGCCGATCAGAATATATCCGGCGGTAACGAAAGAGAACGAAAAGAAGAGTGTCCGCCTGTGTCCGAAACGGTCGGCATAGCCTCCGGCCACGATCGGGACTATGTTTTGCATCAAAGCCCACCAAAAGAAAAGTACTCCCTTCAACGCTTGGTCCCAATGAAGGCCGCCCGGAGCGTCCTTCTGCGATATGTATATCGGCAATTGCAAGAGGGCGCATTGGTAAGCCAACATATTGAGGAATTCGAGCGAATTCAGGACCCAAAATGGAAGAGAATATTTTCTAATAAATTGCATATTATTCAATCATTTGAAATTGACTTTTCTTGTTTGCTTAGGTCTTTAGTTTTTTCTTCTTTGCTGCCGGGAATAAAACGTTGTTCAGGATTAGCCGGTAGCCCGGAGAGTTTTTGAATAGTTTCAGATCGGTCGGTGGGTCCCCGATCGCGTGGCGATAGTCCTCGGGGTCGTGGCCGCCGTACCAAGCGAAAGAGCCTTTCCCGACGTTGCCGCA
>CAZSWR010000151.1:0-3676 GCA_964610885.1 uncultured Hyphomicrobiales bacterium
TTCAACCCCTTCGGGGTTGGTTTATTGTCGTTTTATGGACGGGTTTCGAACCCGTCCCAACACATCTTCCTACTTGAAACTTTTACCTTTCTACTTGCAACTATTATCATCACATCAACTAATCCTCGGGCGGGTTCCGAACCCGACCCTACATCAAGTATAAGGAAATCATCTTGTCTTATTTTTGATTTTGATTACTACACGGAAAGGCAGCGGTACTTTTCCGTTAGCATTTCGTTATTATTGAAAGAGAGTCAAACGAACTTTGAATATGCGGCCAGCAGATCGAATGATAAGGTGGCGGCTGCCACTTTTATTCATGGGCAGCGCAATGGCGAAAGGAAAGATTAATAGGAATTCATTTTCCCTTATATTAGAAATTATTATTCAAAAAGGACGCGAAAACTCGCGCGAAAAAAATCGTTACTGAAATTTATGATATTTCGTAAGAATTATTTATATTAGGTTTTTAACAATTGACAAGATTAGAATGGACAAGAAAACAATTATAGAAACAATTGCTAGTTACATTGACCATACGGCGCTGAAGCCAAACACGAATGCCAAAGACATTGAAAAGCTTTGCGCAGAGGCCGCGCAATACGGGTTTGCGTCGGTTTGCGTGCTGCCGCACTACGTTTTGCAGGCCAAGGGCCTATTGGGCGAAAGCAACGTGAAAGTATGCACTGTGGTGGGCTTCCCCTTGGGCGGCACATACACACACGCCAAACTGGCGGAATCGGGCATGGCAATTGTGGACGGCGCCGAGGAAATCGATATGGTGATCAATATCGCCGCGATGATGAACCAAGACTACGAAACCGTGGAGCGAGACATCGCGCAGGTCGTCGAGCTGTGCCACGGGCATTCGGCCATTACGAAGGTGATAGTGGAGACATGCCTGCTCAGCGAAGCGCAGAAAATCGACATTTGCAAAATCGTAACCAACGCCGGAGCGGATTTCATCAAGACCTCGACCGGGTTCTCCACCGGTGGCGCAACAGTGGCAGATATCCAATTAATGAAACAGCACATCGGCCCGAACGTCCGAATTAAGGCATCGGGCGGGATTCGTACATTCGATTTTTCGTTCGATTTGATTCGCGAGGGCGCCTCGAGAATTGGGGCCAGCGCCGGTGTGCAAATCGTGGCCGAAGCGCGAAAGAATCAATAAAACTCACAAATGCGCGTCCATAATATAATTGCTTGAAAACTGGTAATAATAATTTTGTTTAGATATTTCATTATTTTCAAAAAGGAGTTTTTATGAAAAGATTAGGTATGTATCTCTCTATGCTGGCAATCGCAGTTGTGCTTTTGTCATCGTGCAAAAAGGATGACGACCCCGTAACACCGGTGGACAATCCGAAACCCTCTCCTGTCAAGAGCCTAATGGCCGCCTCCAATGGCGTCAATGCCATTACACTTTCGTGGACAGCATCCGACAGCTCAGCAAGCACTCTTTTCGATGGCTATAGAGTTACCATTACGTCTCCTACACCAATGTCACCTGTTAACGTCCAAAAGGGAGTGACGACATACGACTTTACAGGCCTCCAAGCCGGTATTGCTTATACGATCGAAGTCGAGGCAAAATACACAAATGGCGAATTCAGTACTCCAGTAACGATTACCTGGGCAACAGCTAATAAATTCCTCGTGGACTACAACGATGTCGCTATCAAGCTCTACAGCTCGAACGTCTCAAACCAAGGCAGCGGCCTCAATTTCTACGACGCCACGGATCACGCCCCCAAAGTGCTAAAGGTTGACAATCTTATTGATTGGGTAATTGGCTTCGAAGACAAAACAGCCGGCAAATGGATGATCGGGTATCCTGATTCTTTGAATTATGCATTCGCAGGTCATCGCGACATAGGCATTACCAATCTAATGGAAGCCAGCACGGACAATTTGAACGAAAACTTCGCCGACAAATTGGATACTTATGTGTACAAAGAGCAAATCCACAACCTCTATGGACTTACAAAGAGCCAAATGTTCTTCGTCCGCATTAAAAACGATGCAGGCGAATATAACTATGCAAAAGTTATCGTGCTCTACAAAGATGGAAGCATCCGCCAAACAGACGACGCCGGAACATTCATCGAATTGATCTTGTCGTACCAAGCGACAGCCAACCTTCCTTATGCAAAATAAGTGAATGTAAAAACTGATGAAATAACAAAAGGGAAGATGGACAAATTTCATTTTCCCTTATTTTAAAACCCAAATAAGGAAAGAAAATATGAAAAATACTATCGTCATCCTTGGAATTATAATGGCATTCGCCTTCTCGTCGGTCGTAACGATGGCAGCCGAGAAAAAAGCAAAAACCGCAAAACCAGCGAAACCGACCACCGGTGTCGTTGTTGACTTGGCAAAAGCACTCGTTACCGATGCACCGAAACTTTCGAAAACCGATGCAGAAAAATTGATTGCAGACGGCCAAACGCTCGTGCTGAAAGTTGGAAACGGAAAGTCTGCAAAATATTACATCGTAGTCGAAAAGAATGGCTCGCTTGCCTCGAAGAGCTTGGCCAAATTCGCAAATGCAAAATCTGTGAACGTCTATGGCAAAGTTACCAAAGGAAATGGTTTTAACTACATTATGTCCACTGACATCAAAGCAATGGACTAAGAAATAGTCCTTATGCATTGTTGCGCCGTTTCGATTGCCGGCCTGTCAGCTGGCAAGATCGGAACCAAGCAAAGAATCCGGGGAACTGGGCGAGTATATATTTCGCAATCAGTTCCCCTTTTTTTATTATTAAAATTCAATATTTTTATTTATATTGATAAATTGTATATGTACATTTTTATGCTCGATTGTGCAGGTTAGTTTGATATGAGTTATCATTTTACGGAAGAAGACATTAACAAAATCACTTCGATACTCGGGAAAGAACCCGGTGCGTACGGCCAGTCGTGGACGTGGAACCTCAGGAACGCAGAAACTCATCAAGCAATCTCGCTCACGGTGTATTCAAAAGTTGATTTTCCCGGAATCGAAGCCGGTTCGTTGGTGTCCGTCCAGACGCTGCACGGATATTTCGAGTTGCACAATTGCACTTCGTTTATGACGTTCGAACCGGACGAAGTGATTTTCGTGATGGAAGATGGCGGAAAGGTGTCGTGCCTGATAATCAGCCGATTGGGTGCCTGCTCTATGTTCTCGAACATACGCCGAGAAATCCTGAATGCAGACTTCACGACGCTTGACGCGCCACTACTTCTTTCGGCCATGCAGCTTTCGATCACCGAGAGCCTGTTGGAGCAGTCGTAACCCGCGCTTCGGACGGCGCAAATTCAGCATAAGTATTGAATCGAAATGATTGAAATAAACACAATAAACGACACAACGCGGAAGCCCCTTCCCCGCAAGGTTTTGGCAGATTGCGCCCGGAAGGTGTTCGAGAGCGAAGGCCACGCGAACGTTTCAGTTCTAATTATTCTTACCGATAATGCTAAAGTAAGGCAATTGGGCAAGGATTTCCTTGGCCACGATTACGACACGGACGTAATCACTTTCGACCTGAGCGAAGAGGACGGCAAGGCGATCGAAGGCGAGATATACATCGCCGTGGAATACGCCGAGGCGCAGGCAAAAGAATATAGCGCTACACTGACAACGGAACTTAAGCGTTTAGCAGTACATGGGGCGCTTCACCTCTGT
>CAZSWR010000152.1:0-3663 GCA_964610885.1 uncultured Hyphomicrobiales bacterium
TTCCGCAGCTTTCGCGTTGGATAAAGTCCACGAAGAATTTAGCAACGTCGACCATGCAGGTGTGGTCATCCATGACGACCAAACCGCCCGATCCCATCATTGCGCCGACTGTCTTAAGTGATTCATAGTCGATATCGATATCAAGTTTTTCTGTTGGGATACAACCGCCGGAGGGTCCACCGATTTGGACTGCTTTGAACGTGCGTCCGTTCGGGATTCCGCCGCCGATGTTGTAGATAATGTCTTTAAGCTGCGTGCCCATTGCCACTTCGACCAATCCGGTATTCGAGATATTGCCGGAGAGTGCGAATACTTTCGTGCCTTTGCTGGATTTGGTTCCGACGGCGCTGTACCATTCGTGTCCGTTGCGGATGATTCCGGGGACGTTGGCAAATGTTTCGACGTTGTTGATGATTGTCGGTTTGCCAAAGAGTCCGCTTGCAGCGGGGTACGGCGGTCGTGGGCGGGGCATTCCGCGGCGGCCTTCGATCGAATTGATAAGGGCAGTTTCCTCGCCGCAGACGAAAGCGCCGGCGCCTTTTTTGATAATAATTTCGAGGTTATAGCCGCTATCGAGGATGTTTTCGCCGAGCAGGCCATATTCTTTGGCTTGGGCGATTGCGATCTTGAGGTGTTCGATGGCCAGAGGATACTCTGCGCGGATGTAAACATAGGATTTCTGCGCACCGATTGCGTAGGCAGCGATGGCCAAGCCCTCGATTAGGCGATACGGATCGCCCTCGATGACGGCACGGTCCATAAATGCACCGGGATCGCCTTCGTCGGCGTTGCAGATCATGTATTTATCTTTCTTGGCAGTGTTCAGCGCCATTTTCCATTTTTTGCCTGTGGGGAATCCGCCGCCGCCACGGCCGCGCAGCCCGCTTTTCTCGATCATGTCGCAGATCTCGAATTGAGTGTGCTGTTTGAGCGTTTTGGCCAACGCAGCGAAACCGCCGTGGGCAATGTATTGGTCAATGTTCGTGGGCATGATAACGCCGCAATTGGCGAGCACCCAGCGGGTCTGATTCTTGAAGAAAGGATGTTCGTCGAGAAAGCGGACGCCTTCGTAAGCTGTCAGCTTTGCGTTCCGATGCTGAGCCATAATATTTTCTTTGGGCAATTCGCCTTCGAAAACAGAATTAAATATGTTCTCAACTTTGTCTTCGGTAACCTGTTGGAAAGAGAGTCTCGTTTTTCCGGGCAATTGTACATCGACGATAGGTTCGAAGGCGCAGAGACCGATACATCCGACCGGGACGATATCAGCATCGATATTTTTGGTTTTGAGGAAATTTTCGACTGCTTTTCGGGTTTTGGCAGCTCCGGCACCGAGGCCGCAGGTACCCATACCGATAAAGACAACCGGTTTCTCGACAACATCATATTTGTATTTGGCAATATTTGAGTTCACCTTGTCTGCGCAACCAGCCGAGCTGTGGCAGACAGGGGTTTTGGTCAGGCATTCGACGAAATCCGGGCAAGGTTTCTGGGGGGAATGCCAGCAATCGGTGCAGCATTTGGCTTGTTCGAGTTTCGTCATTGGTTTGCCTCTTTACGATAGTTTTTGATGAGTTTTTTCACTTTATCGTTGTTCAAATTGGCAAAAAATTCACCATTGATGCATACAACGGGAGCCAAGCCGCAAACGCCCAAGCAAGCAACCACTTCGAGCGAGAAAAGCCCGTCGCGAGAGGTCTCGCCGGGGTTGATTTTGAGTTCGCGCACGATCGTGTCGAGCACTCCGGCGCTACCCTTGACGTGGCAAGCGGTGCCACGGCAGATTTGGATGTGATACTTGCCGGGGGAGTTGAATCTGAATTGGTTGTAGAAAGTGGCAACGCCATAGATCTTGCTGGAGGGCAGGTTCAAATGGTCGCCGACGATCTGCACAGATTCTCTCGAGATATAGCCCTGTTCGTCCTGAATGTCTTGCAGGAGGGGAATAAGGTATTCTCTTCGTTTATCGGGATACTTCAGCAGAATTTCCTCGATACCGTTTTGTTTCATTAGTTCTTCCTCTGTTTTGTATTTCTAGAAAAAAAGGCCACTTTTTCCAAAGCGAGCATCATGTCTCTGTTTTCCACGTAGATGTTCTTCGGCAGATTCAGCGAGGTAGGCGAATAATTGAGGATAGCACGAACGCCGCTATCGACTAATCTTTCGCTCACCTGTTGGGCCTCGCCGGCGGGAATGGAGATAATGGCCACCTCGATGTTGGACTTTTTCACGATGGATTCCAAATCGCTGATGTGGTAACAGTGTGTGCCGTGTATTACCCTGTTGACTTTCGAAGGGTCATTGTCGAAAGCAGCGATTATGGAAAGCCTCGGATGGCGTCCGAAGCAGTATTCGAGTATGGCGCGCCCCAGATTTCCGATGCCGATTATGGCCACGTTCTGTTTCCGCGAGGAATCAAGAAAGTTGGAAATTGATGCGTTTAGCTTTTCAATATTGTAACCACGAGCGGGCGAGCCTTCGTAGCCCACCTGCATGAGATCTCGCCTGACGAGCGCAGGAGTACAATTGGCCAGTGCAGCCAATTTGTGGGAATAAACATTTTCTATGCCATCCGTTTGCAGTCCGTCCAATAATTTACGGTACAGGATGAGCCTGTTGATAGAGTTCCCGGATACTTTCTTTGCTGTCATTTTTCCAATCTCATTCGTTACGTTTTTTACACTGTGATTTTAATCACACTCAAACTTAATAAATATTCCGATACGATGCAAGATATTTTTACACTTTTTTCCTTGCTTTTCAATTACTTATTGCGTAAATGGCTAATTAATTCTTTAGTGCCGGCTAATTGGACGTGCACCAGAAAGATATGACCCTTTCGCCTTACATAAATTCCAAGAATTTAAGGTACAAAGAAAAGGTGTATTGCTCGGTAACTTCCGACGGTTTTGCGAGCCTGCCACAAGATTTGCAACAATGGGGCTTGCCCCATTGCCAAAGTTGTAGTACCTCATTAATATATCGACAAATACCCCAACCCTGCTTTTTCAAAGGGGGCTAAAGAACGGCTTGCGCTAATACATTGATAATATAGGAGAATTCCGCATACGAGAGATTGGCAAAACAAGGGTTCAAATATGAAGTTATATAATTTAATCCCTACGGGATAACAATGAAGAGTACGGCTTCGATACCTACCATAGTTTAATCGCTCTCGCGATATTTTAAGAGACATTTGTCTGACATTCAACAACCCACACAAAATAGCGAATAGCCAAAATATTGAACGTAGGGGTTCAAAATCTTGAACCCCCACTCGAATTAAAAGGGACGATTGTGTATTCTAATACAAGGGAAAATGAATTCCTGTTCATCTTTCCTTTCGTCATTGCGCTGCACTTGAAAATAAAGTGGCCGCCGCCACCTTATTAAATCCAAGCAAATAAGGTAATATGGTAGGTTGTATATAAGCTATTAAGGTTTGGGAAAGATTATAAGGTTTTTCTCTCGGTATCAAATAATCATCCGATTCATCGGTTTATTCATTCGCATTTAAACTGATACATTCGGTAGTCATCGGATAAGTTAACAAGCATAGTTTTTCATGGGGTAGGGGCTGTCTCAAAAGCCTGAAAAATTGTTATTTCGTCATGTTGAACGAAGTGAAACATCCATAATTAGCAATGACTTATGAATGCCAAT
>CAZSWR010000153.1:0-3646 GCA_964610885.1 uncultured Hyphomicrobiales bacterium
GCGAGCACCAAGCGGTCGACGAGTTCTTCTTCTTTATTCTTGCGTTTGTTTTCGACGACGACGTAGTCGATGTCTTCTCCCACGGCCAGGGCCACGTTCGCAAGTAGAGTCCACGGCGTGGTGGTCCAAACCATCAGGCTGGCGCCTTCGGTGGCGGGCACCTTCGGGGCAACGATCTTGAGCTTCAGGAAGCAGTTAGGGTCGCGTACGTCTTTGTAGCCTTGCGAAAGCTCGTGCGAGCTAAGTGGCGTTTCGATGGTTGGCGATTGGGGGACGACCTTGAAGCCTTTGTAGATCAGGCCTTTGTCGAAAAATGATTTAAGCGCCCACCAGACGGATTCCACGTAGTTGTTCGTGCAAGTGATGTATGCCGAGTCCATGTCCACCCAATATCCCATGCGGCGGGTCAGGTAGCGCCACCCGAGGTCCATCTCGATGTTTTTGTAAACGAATTCTTTGCAAGCAGCATTAAATTTTTTGATACCATAAGCCTCGATGTCGGCTTTGTCCTTCAATCCAAGTTCTTTTTCCACCTGAATTTCGACGGGCAGGCCGTGCGTGTCCCATCCGGCTTGGCGGCGGACGTAGTGGCCGGTCATTGTTTTATATCGGCAGATTGTGTCTTTAATTGTCCGTGCCATCACGTGGTGGATACCGGGTTTGCCGTTCACTGTGGGCGGCCCTTCGTAGAAACTAAAGTTCGGCAATCCTTCGCTTTTTTCGAGTG
This sequence comes from uncultured Hyphomicrobiales bacterium, assembly GCA_964610885.1. Lineage (GTDB taxonomy): Bacteria > Bacteroidota > Ignavibacteria > Kapaibacteriales > UBA2268 > CAZSWR01. The sequence goes on from CAZSWR010000153.1 coordinate 728, forward strand.
ATTTCTCAAATATTTTGTTCTTTTCCCAAAAATCGAGTATATTGTGTTCGAGAATCGGGTACGACAGATTTTCAGGTAGAGGCTTATACATTATAATATTCCAATAAAACATTGCAAAAAAAACAAGCAACAATATTATCATATTTCTATGAATTTTCAAAATTTTAATTTTACTTTTTAGTCAATTTGTAACACATTTCCAAAGAATCAAAAGTGATGAAAACGATCTATATTTTGATGCTAACAGTAGCTGTGGCTCTTTTCTCGGCTTGTTCGCCCGAAGAAGTCGTTAACACATCGGAGCAGAATCTGCACGTTTTGGCCGTCCTGGCGCAAACGCCCGGCTGCCTCTCGTCGATCAAAATGCCCGAGTCCACCATCGAGCAACTCGATTTGCTCGCACGGGCCGGAATCGCCGTTTCGGGCAATCCGATCAGCTCGGTTCGTTTCTTTATGAACCGCACATACGTGGCCGTACCGGCCGACGGCAAGATCTACGTTTTGAGCGACACGAACTACTCGAAGCTCGCCGAGATCGATTTCTCGCAAACCGGGGATTCTCCCGTCGATATTTGCTTCCCGAACTCCACCTCGGGCTATGTCCTGTGCACTGGCACGAACAAAGTCCACGTCGTGGACATATACTCCGATTATCAGAAGATTAAATCAATCCCCGTCGGCGCTAATCCAGTTGCGATTAACTGCTATCTGAATCAGGTGTTCGTGGCCAACTATCTGGACAACAACGTCTCGGTGATCGACACACGCACGAACGAGATCGAAAGAACCATCGGCACGGCGGACCGCCCTGCATTTCTGGAGGTCATCCCCGAAGTAAGCCGCTTGGCGATCGTATGCCGCGGCAAGGGCAAAGACACCGGCAGCACTGACGCCAAAACCGACGCGATTGTGAACCTTTACGACCTTCAGACGATGACACTCAAAAAGGACATTCCGCTCGCCAAGGGCTCGTTTGCCGCATCTGCGCAGAATCCCGTGTCCGTTTCGTCCAGCGCGACGGGTCAAGCATTTATTCTGTGCGGAAGCTACATCTTCCGGCTCGAAACCATTGCCGGCATCCGTTTGGATCTCTACAAAAAATTGAATTCCAATTTCATTAATTACTCGCGCTGGTTGGATCGGCTGATTATCTCGCAACAAGTCTCGAAACGGCCAATGCTGACCTTCAACACATCGTCGGCCGCCGAGGAATCCTCGAAAGCTCTTCCTGACACAGCCCTTATGGCCTATCCGGTGAGGTAGCGCGAGCGTGCGTGCAATATTGCACATTGAGCTTAAGAATTGAAATTGATATATTTTGAAACTCATACTACCACTACTGAAGTGGTAGTATGAGATAAAACTAATCCACACCTATTTTTCAATTGTCGTTTCGTTGCAAACCATGAAACACATCGTTAGGAATACATTTTTTGTGTTTGTAGCTATCATTGCTATACTTATTCTGAGCTATCACTTGTTCAGGGGTGATTCTTGTCTGCTCTCGGTTGTTAACAATAGCGATTATAAAATAATTGCATTTATTACAACAGATACTTCAATTTATGAAATGGCGGTCTCAATGCTGGCAGGTGTAAGTATTGAGCCTTGCTTTTCGGGGCAGCCAGCAATTGATCACTCGAAATTCGGTGGAAAAGGTAGCTTTATTAAAACTCTTTTGAATACAAAGGATAGCAGTGCCTATATAGGTTTTGTTGATAGTGCTTTATTCTTTAATAATCTTAATGAGGAATGTAAAGGTTATAGCTTTAAGTACATACTTGAGCACATTTATGCAGGTGCTCAAGTAGAGTATTTCTATTTTGCTTTAAAAAAACTACGGGCGAAGAATGCTGTCTATTTAACTAAAATGAGTTTTAAGCAGATGGTTGATATTGGCTGGGTATATGAAATTAGCAATAATTCCTTTACGACTCTCAAAGATACCATTTTGATGAAATTGAAAGAGAATCACGCTGACGCCATGAAAAGGTAGAATTCAACGTAACCGGAGGCGATATGAGAAGAATTGGAATAATCGTATTTCTGCTTTTTGCTTGGATATATCGTTCCAATGGCGAATTTCATGCTTTCTTGGATGCAACAGAGCAAGCTCCCATTGCCGGTAGCAGAAACTTTGCGAATCTGGAATTCCGATTCGATGCTCAATTCGCGAACTACACGAATCAGTTGCTGAGAATGGGCGTAGGATTGAAAACGAGTGGAAAATCAAGTCCTGAATATTGCTTCAGCTATGGACTACTAAGAATAGAGAATTTTTGCTCAGATTTGTTTGAAGACAAATCAAGCTACCAAATCGTTGAACCATATACTCCAACAGTACAGAATGAATATTATTTGAATATTGGTTTAATTGACAATCAAGTATCCAGTTCGACGAAACAAGACATAGACTGGGCGCGATGTTTGATTGGGTGGGGTCGGTGCTATCCGCATGGTTATAACGGTCAATACTCATTACCTTTTTGCTACATCGGTTGTTCATATTCTTCATTCGAAGTGGATGCAGAATCGCGCGAAAATATCAAAGCGCATCGCAATTCCTTGTATTCCGGTTTTGCGGTTATTACCGGGGCGAAGTTTATCATATATTGGGATGAACACCTATACACATGCCCGCAGGGAGAAATTAAATATCTGTTCGCCGGAACCAAAGTCCTCAGGGCAAAGGCCGGCATTGATTTTTCTTATTTCCCTTCGGATAACTTGTGCTGCAATCGTTTTGGAATAAACATCCAAGCTGCCTGGAATCGATTAGGTTTTTCGCATAACAGTATGCCAAATGGCAATGTGTATGATGATTACTTAACACTGCAATTTGGTTTCCAAATACCTATAAATTTCTTTTAGCCATGATTTTCATCTTATTCGACAATGCACCCCAACCCTCATCCCCAG
>CAZSWR010000154.1:0-3601 GCA_964610885.1 uncultured Hyphomicrobiales bacterium
CCTCGGGGTCGTGGCCGCCGTACCAAGCGAAAGAGCCTTTCCCGACGTTGCCGCAAATGTATTTGACTTCGTCGGTGCCGTCCCGTTGGGCCAGAATTGTTACGTTTTTCTTAATGTATTGCTTGTGAAACGACGTGGTTTGGCCCATGAACCCGTGAATAACGTTGTAGTGGCACTGGGTCAGCATGGTCGGCACGGGGTCGAATTTCGCAGAGAAATCAAACAGCGTGAAGAAGTCGAGTTCGGGCGTGTGGGACATCGGGTTGGGCTGAACGTCGATGGTCGAGAATTCGTAGATCTGCGGGTTAGTGATCAGCTGGAAATTCTCGAAGGCGAACGTCTGGTCGAATTCCATTTTCGAGTTTACTGCTTCGTCCGCCGGGTCTCCGTCGAACATTGGTGCGCAGATGTCTATGTGTTGGCAGGCCAAGGAAATATCGTACGAATCGGTCGCGCTGCACATAGCGAACAGGAAGCCGCCCGTGGAGACGTATTCTTTGATGCGTTGGGCGACGGCTTTTTGCATATCGCACACCTTGGCGAATCCCATTTTTTTTGCCATAGCCTCTGTGAGCGAAACCATTTGAATGTACCAAGCTTCGTTTTGGTAATTGGCCCAAAACTTCCCGTATTGGCCGGTGAAATCCTCGTGGTGCAGGTGCAGCCAATCGTAATCGGCCAGCTTGCCTGTCAGGACTTCTTCGTCCCAGATGATGTCGTGCTTCACCTCGGCATAATCGAGTGCGAGAAGCACCGCATCGTCCCAAGGCAGGGCATTGAATCCTTTCGGAGCATAAACCGCGATTTTGGGTGCTTTCTCCAATTTCACGACGTCCATATTGTTGTCTTCGCTCTGCACTTCGGAGTATATTCGGGCGACGGTGGAGCCATCGATGGATTCGTAGGCCACTCCACGAATGCGGCATTCCTGCGCCAAATTCTCCGAGTAGTCCATCGCGAAAGAGCCTCCACGATAGTTCAGCAGCCAATCGGCCGTGTTGCCCAATTCGAGGTGCCAATACACGATGCCGTACGCCTTCAGGTGGTCTGTTTGGGCAAGGTCCATCGGTATGAGTATTTTTTGTGCGAGAGCGGATCCGGCAGCAGAAATTAAAATGAGAGCAAAAAGAAGCATCCTTTGCATTAATTTTCCAAGCATATTCATTATCTCCGGTTCAACATTGCCATTGCAAATCACTTAGCGTATTTGCAAAAAACACAAAATTCAAAATAAGGAAGTTTTCGAGATTTTCAATAATAAAATGTGGTTCAAATAAAAGGAAAAATGAATTCATGTTCATCTTTTCTTGCGTCATTGCACTGCCCTTGAAAACAAAGTTGCAGTCACCCCCAATTTGGTATTGGTGATCTACCATTGTTTATGCCCTGGGTAGGAGACAGTCTCAAAAGTGTCATTCTGAACGAAGTGAAGAATCCATTGTCATCCATAAATCATTGCAATATATGGATGTTCCGCTTCGTTCAACATGACCAAAAAACAGTTTTTCTGGCTTTTGAGACATTCTCTCACATTTTATTAAGTTACCATCTAAAACAATAAAACGGTCTAACTTATATTTTTCGCTTTATGGTATGTTTGACTTTCCCCATACAATTTATTACAGAATCGAATTAATTCACAATTCCATAAAAAAAACTGCAACCATTTCTTTGGGCTTGTGTAATTCAGTCAGAGTTGAAAATGCAAAAATGTTCCTTGATAAAAAATTGCAACCAATTCCAATTAATGTGTAATTCAAAATGAAGAACAAATTGAAACCGGCAATAATTATTAATTTTTTTATGGAGGTCTTATGACACAGCTACTCAGCAACCGCTTCAGGATGCTACTCGCTATGGCGCTTTTCGCTTTCGTCAGCGTGGCCAGCGCCCAACGTCCGCAGGAAAACCTAAACGCTCCTGTGTTGAACTCGGTAACGCAAATTGGAAGCACCAATTTTGTTACGATCAGCTACACTCTTCCCGAACAGACAGAACAGATGAACAATGCTTACCTTGAGTTTTACTACCAGCGCGGCAACGAAGTTGACCAACGCAAAGATTACCTCGGCACAAGGACTTTGACGGAATATACCCCCGGGGCGACAATCGTAGAAAACTTCCAGATGGGCGACCTTAGGCCACAATGGGATTCTTCCGAAACACAGACATTCAGCTTCGCGGCTCGCCTTGTTAGTTTCGATTCTTCGTTCGGCAATGGCAGAAACGACAATTTCAGCCCTATGTCGAATGTGATTACTGTTAACTTTGCAAACTTTGAGTTCGTTAGAGTTGACGTCGAAGATTATCCTTCTCCATTCTTTGCTCAAGTCAACCAACCCTTTACATACGACCTTAATGCAACGACAAACAACGGACTTGCAATTACATATACTTTACAAGAAAATGCTCCCGAAGGCGTTACTATCGATCCGCAAACAGGCGTGATCAACTGGACACCAACACAAAACGGATACTATGAATTCTCGGTATTCATCGCCGTGGAAGGCCTTGGCGACTGGATGACAGCAATTGTCGAGATTTATGTTTCCGATTGCGCTACTGTCCCTGTTTTAAACGGAACAGCATACAAAGTTGGCACGACTACACCGATCGAAAGAGGAACAGCCTTTGCCGTCCAAGTTGATGATTCATTGGAATGGGGAATGGGCAACACAATCTCCACGAGAATTGAAAATGGCTCTTTCTCATTAGCTCTCACCGCAGGCACATGGAAAGTCGGCTTCGATTGCAATCACTTTGGCGAAGAACAATGGTACAACAATGCCAATTCATTCGAGACAGCAACTCCTATCGTGCTCGAATGCGGCCAAACAATGGACATCGTTGCCTATATCAATGATGAAAACAAAGAACCACAATCAGTTTTCTTTACGTCATTCCCCGAATACAATGCCGGGCTTAACGTAGAATATGTCTATGATGCAGATGCAGCAATTTATCCCGAATCAAGCGATGAATTGGTTTATGAACTCATCGACGGCCCCGAAGGCATGACAATTAATGCCCAGACTGGCTTGCTCGCATGGACACCCACCGAATCCGGTTACTATTTCGTTGCCATCAGAGCAAGAATTCCCGGATCCGATTCAATCGAAGATTATAGAACAGTTGCTTACCAACAGTGGACCATTACCGTAAGGCAATGCGAAACTCCGGCAACAATCGTTTGCACATTCAATAATTCCGATGACTACGGTCGCCGCCCCAGCGTTGACCTGATGAAACTCATGGAAGACGGTACCCTTCGCTACGAAGAATCGCTCTACGCATGGGACAGCACAGGATACTTCTCTGTCGATGCAGGCACATATTACCTCTACATCACAGAAAGAAAAGCTAATGGATACTACTATCCCAACTCGCCCACACTCGAAGGCGCCCAAGCATTCGTGATGAATTGCGGTGATAATGTATCTGTAAATATTTCCACTTCCGATTCGATTGTGAACAGAACAGTAACTGTAAGCGGCTCTATCCGCCAACGCGGAACCGAAGAACTCGTACCCAACGGTACAGTAACATTCATCGGCTATGACGAAGAATTTGGTGACCAAATCCAATACTCGGCCGTAGCCAC
>CAZSWR010000155.1:0-3516 GCA_964610885.1 uncultured Hyphomicrobiales bacterium
TGCCGCCTTCGCGTTACGAAGCACGCTGTCCTGTGGTGTTCGGACTTTCCTCAGCCACCGCCAAACTCATAAAACTAAGCTCGAAGCGGCCGCGGTTGCCCGTTTGCCCCGGTTTCCAATGAACTAAAATTCCATTTCTTCTGGATAGATAATTCGGCCGCAATTCTCGCAGGTGAACACCTTGTCCAAATTGTTCCTAAGGATGACGATTTTCTGCTGAGGAATGGTCGAGAAGCATCCAGAGCAGCTGTTTTTGCGCACTTTCACCACTGCGTCTTTGATCAGCGTGCGGATGCGCTCGTATTGCTCGATCACGGGCGCGTCCAACTCGAGGAGTATCGTATCGCGTCTGTTTTTGAGCGATTTGACTTCGTCGTTTTGGTCGCCGGAGATCACGTCCAGCTCGGCTTGCTTTTCTTCCAATTTGATGCGATATTCTTCCAAATTGCTTTTTTGGCTCTCGTAAGTCTTTTTCAGGTTCTCTTCCTTGACGCCCACGGTGCGGAGTTCGTCGAGCAGGCGGGAACGTTCGGAGCGCAAATGCTCGATTTCTTTGGTGATTGCATCGAATTCTTTGTTGTTGCGGACAGAGAACTGTTGCGCAGTCAGCGTTTCTTCGCGTTCTTTGTGTTCGGCAAGAGTTTTCTTGGAGGCCACCTCGAACCGGCGCACTTCGTCGATAATGTTTTTTGTTTCTTCTACCACGGCTTGCTGTTTGTTGTATTGATTCGTAATCTTACGAATCACGACAGGCAAGTCGCCAAGGTCTTCTTCGTAATCGTCGAGTTGCGAGTCCACATCGGCCAGCCGGGCAAGCAATTGTATCTGATAAGTCATTGAATCTACCTTATATAGTTATTTAAAATTTGATTTTGCATATTAATATATTTTTCGGTATCGGGATAGTATCTTACCGGATTGGTGTATGCCCGAGAGATCATTATCTTCGCCAAGCCAATTTCGGCCAACTCCGAGCGAAGGGCCGAAGCCATCGCAAAGGCTGTAAACTGTTCCATCTCGAAATGCCCCGGGTCGATTAGCCAAAGTTTGCCGCGCACCTCGTGGAAACGGTGATAGCTTGCGTCCGCAGTAACGAACGCCTGCGCGCCGCTCCTTTTGGCTTCGTCCATGAACGAAGTGCCGCTGCCGCCCACGATCGCCACCTTTTCGATTGGCTCCGGGCTGCCCTCAGCAAATCGGACAGGAGCGCCCAAACGTTCAGAAACCAATTTAACAAATTCAAGACCCGTTATGGGAGCGCCCAAACGGCCCACGATGCCCATCCCGAAATCGGATCGCCGAGGGTTGGGAATCAAAAATTCTGCGTCCTCCAAGCCAAACAAATCGGAAAGAATCCGACTGGTGCCCAGCGAAAAGACATCAAAGCGGGTGTGCACAGATATTAGTGCAATTCCTGACTGCACTAACCGCGTAACGATGAACCCGACGCGCTCGCTGTCGCTAATTTCCTTCAGCGGCGAATAGATGAGCGGGTGGAACGCCACGATGCAGTCTGCGCCAAGGTTTTGGGCCTCCGAAACCACCTCGGGAGTCATTTCGTAGGCAAACAATACGCTATGCACCTCGGTTCGCCCCGATTGCAGTTGCAGTCCGGTGCGGTCGCCGTCCATTGCGGTTTCCGGCGGGAAGTGCGCGTCTATTGTTTCTATTAATTTCCCAAGCTGCATCAGGCTGTGTTTCGTTCGTTTTTGCACAAAATAACACTTTGGCAAATCGAGCCAAAGCGCAAAGTGTAAAATTACAAAAGTTTAGCGTGCCAAACAATTTTTCGCATCAATTAATCTAAATAAAAGAATCAATAAAATGACTTACTTCAAACAATTTAGCAAAAAGCAAGAGCAAACGCAAATCATCGTGAACAAATTAATAAGCACTTATTTGATAATAATTGCCTCGAAAGTAAACAGTTCGGCTTCCTGTTTTTTGTAGAAATCGCGTGGGATTCCAGCTTTCAGCGATAAATTCTCGAGGAATTCCTGGACGGTCCATTTTCTCTCCTCGGCCACTTGCGGCAGCAGTATGCCCGAATTCCGGCTGTAGCGAATGAAAATCCCGTGGCGCCCCACCTTGATTTCGTCGAAAGAGAAAACTCGCTTCATTCGGGTTAGGACGGAAATCTCGTAGCTCAGCCCGGCGAGTTCATTCTCGCGAATCTCCCCGAACCGGTAGTCGTCCTTGGCCGCCGATGCGGACGAGCTAAGAATTTCTTTACCCAAAGGCATCGAAGCAACCGTGTGGCCAATGCACCCGCGCAGCCCGCTCTTGTTGCTGATCGTAACGAAAGCAGCCGCCTTCTGCGAAAAGACATCGGGCAGCCTGTCCGGCAGGGCGATACGTTTGCCCGTGCGCACCACCGATTCAACGTTTTCCTTCGCCATCCGCAGCGCAAGGGCCTTGTCTTCGTCGGAGATATTCAAAATGCTGGGGCGCGGTTCGTCCGATGAAATGATTCCGGCCATATAGCCCACCACACGCGACGAATCTTTGGTGGGCGCAAAACGAGAGTCCGCCGAGTTAGCATATTTCAGCACTCGCGCGCTACGGCCGCCCTGATGTTCGGCCAGCATCATCATCACGCTGACAGGCCCCCATCCGCAAGCCTCGGCCTTCTGCAAAGTGCACTCCATCTCCAAGCGGAAATAGTCCATATTCTCGAAGCAATCCAGGAAATTCGCGTCGATGCTCCGAGCGGCTTGCGCTGTTTTGTAGTGGGACAAATCCGAACTTGCCACCACGAGCACCTTCCTGCCGGACACCTTCAAAGCGCGAGCAATGCCATTGGCCAGCTCCGAACACGAATACGAATCCTGCGTACCCATAACGATCGGGACAATCGGAACGTCCGGCAGTACGACCTGAAGGAAAGGCAACTGCACCTCGAGCGAATGCTCCGCCGAAGAACTGTCGTGCCAAAAATGGCCATCGGTGCCGAACCTAACGATTTCGCTTTTTGCCTCTTGGCAGATCAATTCCGCAAAGGCAACGTCCACCCGAGCCGAGCCGAGCGGAGTGGAATAGCTTTCGCCGGAGAACACCGAATTGCCTCGGAACGAAGAGCGATGGGACGGCGCAATGACAATCACGTCGTCGTATTGCTTGCCGCGGACAGCCGAGAAGCCCTCTGCGGCCACCGGCCCGCTATAGACGTAGCCGGCGTGCGGCACGGCCAAGCCAAAAATTTCGCTTGTATCCGGCGCGGCGTGAGCCTCGCGAAGCATTTCGTCAATCATTTTGCGAAGTTCGCCGGCATCCGCAGGATAGAACGCTCCGGCAAATGCCTCCGGCCGATTTGTGTTTGCCATGGCAGTGCTCCAAATTGTCATTATGGTAAGTATTACAAATCCGATTCTGATTCGGCTAAAACTCATTTTTATCTCGAAATTCAATTTTCAAAACAGCAAAATAACAAATTTTTCAATTTGTTTATCCAGACGTAAGAGTCGATAGTTTGTTTTCGGGCTAACGCTATGAAATTACAGAAGAAAGAAATGGCCG
>CAZSWR010000156.1:0-3324 GCA_964610885.1 uncultured Hyphomicrobiales bacterium
TACTGGCGGCCATCACCAAGTCCATTCCAGTCATGTCCTCCAAAGTGTTTATCCCAATCGTATAATATGCTGCTGTTGCTCGTCGTGAATTGCCATATTTCCGAATTGTTCAGGTTCGGGGTGGATCCCTTCGGGAAGGCTATTGCATCCATCACAGACATCGTATCCGTTGGATTGTGGAAATTATTCGGATTCGACGAAATCACGCCCTGCGAAACTGATGGCTGGGCAAATGTGTGATAATACGAACCAATCCGGCTAGGATAGTTTGTAACCCAATAGAATGGTTCTCTGCGCACATAGTTAAAGTCAAGCATTCTGTCGGTGATCCACATCGACCTTGTGAAGATCACTGTATCGTTCCAGTAATATCCTGCGCCAATATCTCGGCCCTCCCAATATATAGGCTCGATAACCAGACGGCACCAATTTTTGTCATTTTGAATATAATCGATATTCCTATAAATACATGGAAATTTGTTCTCGGCGGAATTTTCCAGCGAACTTAGCATTACAATCGTGCTGTCCCGATTGTAAACTTCATCCTTACTGCCTCCGGCCCAGTCCTCAGGCTTGGGTAGCTTCTCGGGGTAGGGGCGATTCAGCGAATCAACTGCTAATCGGCTGTAGTAAATGTGCGTGGTAATCGGGGGGTGAGGATGATATACATCGCCGCCTTCGTTAGTCTTGTAATATTCAGAATAAGTGCCCTCCTGCCATACCAAACCGCTATGGTTCTCTTTGTCGTAAATCTTTGAATATGTATTTAAAGCCGGGTGCATTGCATTAAACTCCGGCGGATTATCATTCCATGATGTTGAATTGATATTGACAACTTGAAATTCCCTCTCGTCCGGTTTTTTATATGCGTACATAATGCCCTTTAAATAATCCGACCAAGCATAGAAATTCCCAAAGGCCGAAGCATTCACAACGGGGGTGCCAAACGGATAACGCGAGTAATATGTTGAATCAAATTGGTCATAGAACCATGTGGTATAATTATCGCTATAAATACTTTTTGCTTCGAATATTTCATTATTTCCCAACGTGGTATCGTTCGCAGGGAACATATTCTCAAATATTTCAATTTCAAATTTATACTCTTTGGCCAATTCGTCTTCAAGGGATGCCCGGTAGCACGAATATACCGCATAAACATAAGCCTTCTTCTCGACATCATTATAACGGACAACCAAAGAAGGGTGCTTGAAATTCCAATCATTTTCGTCGGGTATTTTCGGATTAGCCTTGGCAGAAAGCTCATATTCCTGCTTCTCCCAATCGATTTGCTGATTTACTATCGACGTGTCCATCACGTGGCTACGACGATAGTAAACGCGGTAGCGCCCATCGCCCTCATCTTTGCGCTGATAGACGCAGTGGTAGCGCACCTTGGTGATTGTATTGGTATTGGTGTCGGTTTCGGTTTCTGCCGGGTAGGCCACGATTTTCCTCTGGTTCGAGAACTCAAGATCGCCGAAAATTTTGTCGGTAGAATAGAGCGGAACCACCTTCAGCAGTTTTCCCTCGCCGGGCAGCAGCCTCAGCGCCAGCGAGCTGTCGCGGTGGATGATCGTATCGATGTGGTAAGTGAATTCCGGGCGGTTGTGGTAGCCTTTGTTGATTGTCGTATCCGCCGAGCGTATGTCCGTGATGTGGAGGAGCGTGTATTGGTTGTTTGTGTATTCGCGGCTGTTCGGGTTCGAGTACCGATATTTGAACGGTAGATGTATCTCGCGGCAACCAAATCGCTTCCACCACAAATCGCGCCAGTAGCTCCGTGGCCTTTTATTTGCCCAAAAGACAGTCAACGTATCGAAACTATTCCCGTATGGATCGATTGGAGTTTGTATCGTATCCGGTACGATGATTTCTGAACTATCTGTTCGGATTTTCTTGTCGAATTCTGCAGTTGTGTAGAACTTCACAGAAGAGTCTACAACAAAACCCCTTCGTATTTCTTCGCTCCAACCGCCGCGATGCAATATCTTTTTGTAATATATGGTATCGAAAGTATGCACCAACGGGTCGGTTCTGCGGTTCTGTACTCCTATATAAAACGTTTCGCTCATGGGCTTCGTCGTGTCGCGGTGCAGCACTATATCGTAGAATCTGCTCGTCATTTCTTCGCGCGTTGAGTCGTAACTCATCGTTTTCGGTTCCCAGACTTTCTTGGAGTATAGCCTGTTCGTATCGAAATCAATAAAGCTGTATATAAGCGAATCGCTGTTGAATTCATCAGCTGCCGATACCCAAGTGCCAAAGCCCTTGCCGTACCACGCGCAGAGTTTAAGACGCATTAGTAAGTTCTCGTTCTCTTCGATAAATTTCATTGATTTTGCAATTTCGACCCTGATAGATTTGCACCCAATATACATCCTGTCTTTTCTTATGTTCATAAGTTTGTAATCATAATCACTCGAATGATATTTATTATGGAATCCGTTTGCATCAAGATTTGTGTTGATAAAGTCACCACCGGCAAGGTCGGAATACAATAAAGAATCACCGGTTAAACCATTTGGCTTGAAAAATTTCGGGAATAATGCTAATTCACAAACGAAGTCTATAGTATCTACATGACGAGTAGAATATTTGAACCAAACCATGATACCTTTGCCACCGAGCAGGACAGGCATACTGACCATTTCTCTGACTTCCTCTCCGGTTGCAGGTCTCTTCTGCCACGGATGACAGAAATAATCCCTCCTGCCGGGATGCGACACTGTGTCCCAATCAGCAGATGTAATCCATAAATGCGACCACCATGGCTTTTGCTGGTACATTATACGTGTATTGTTATAATTGATAAATAATTGCTTTTCAAAATCCATCAGATTCCCAAGAGGGATAATCACTTTAGAATTATCTGCACCAGGAAAATTGTTCCATTTATTATTATAATAGTTCAAATCGTTTATTAAAGGAGTATTATATTCGCAATTGTTCAAAAAATACAATGTTTCATAATCAGAATTCAGCGAGTCGCTCGTTATCACTACATTTTCTCTCGAACAGCCTGCATAGCCTCTTTCCGTCCCAAGTACGCCTTTCAGTGTATCTGATTCAGGATAACCAATTCCAACAAATCCTTTTCCAATTTTTCCCATTCTCATAAATGGAACTCCGCTAATCCCACTGACGCCCATATTGTCTCCGCTCCACATTTCCCTGAAACCAAGTGCATGTGTATATATTGCCGGAGTTGCTTTGCAAGAACTTGCACCTGTCTCCAACGTACCCAATGTATCGAGCATTATATTAACGTAACGGTTGATTCCCCACTCCATTGGAATCATCTCGTCGGCAAGGTAGAAACGA
>CAZSWR010000157.1:0-3311 GCA_964610885.1 uncultured Hyphomicrobiales bacterium
ACATTAGTCATTCTGAACGAAGTGAAGGATCCAAAGAATATGGATTCTTCGCCTGAGGCTCAGAATGACGAGGAAACATTAGTCATCCTGAACGAAGTGAAGGATCCAAAGAATATGGATTCTTCGCCTGCGCCTCAGAATGACGAGGAAACATTAGTCATCCTGAACGAAGTGAAGGATCCAAAGAATATGGATTCTTCGCCTGCGCCTCAGAATGACAAACGCATTAAATAAAAAGTTCCAATCACACAAATCATCAAAATCACAGTTCAGACTATTGAAGTTTTCTGAATTGTGATTCGTGTGATTTATAATTAACTAAAGCAATATACTCTTCAGATAAAGCAATATGCTTTAAATATTTAGATAACTTGTTAGTATTATACAGTTTCCCGATATGCTAATTGCTAAGTATTCAAACTACCATTTGGAATGGTAGTTTGAATTTCTTGAATAGAATTCCGAAAGAGAATCTACATACCGCTGCGGGCAATGTCGTGCAGCCTTATGACTCCGAGGCACAGGCCATGTTTGTCCACTACGGGCAGCACGGAAATCTGGCTGGGGCGTTGTTCCATCGTGGAAAGCGCCTCGCCGAGCAATGCTTCGGGGTTCGTGCGAATTGGGTTGGCCGTCATAATCATGTCCACGGTCAGGTCGCGGATGTCGTCGTGGCGCTCGAGCGCGCGGCGCAAATCGCCATCAGTAATCAGTCCGCAGAGTTTGCCGCCTTCGTCCACGACGCAGACGCAGCCCAAAGCGTGCTTGGACATGGTAATAATCGCCGAGCGGAAATCCGTCCCAAGGGCCACGGCGGGCAAGTCTTCGCCGGAGTGCATAACGTCTTTCACTTGCATGGTGATGTTGCGGCCGATCTGCCCGAGCGGATGTTGCCGCGAAAAATCTTCGACAGTAGTTTTATTGAACTTCATGGTGCAAACGGCGAGCGCATCGCCGATGGCCATGGCCACGACTGTGCTCGAGGTGGGGGCAATGTTCAAGGGGCAGGCTTCGACCTCCACATAGCCATTGAGTGTAACGTCGGACTGCCGAGAGATGAAGGAATTGATGTTGCCAAGAATCGAAATAATTTTAACCTGCCGCGCGCGGAGGAATGGTATCAGGCGGATTAGTTCGTCGGTGGTTCCGCTTTTCGAGAGCATAATCACAACGTCGTTGCGTTCGACGATTCCGATGTCCCCGTGGAGCGCTTCCACCGGATGCAGAAAGACGGACGGGACTCCGATGCTCGAGAACGTGGCAGAAATCTTCCGCGCGACGAGGCCGGATTTGCCCACGCCGGTCAGGACGACCTTTCGGGCGCCTGCGATCATTTGCACGGCAGTTGCAAACCCTTCGCCAAGCGAGTTCATCGCGCGTTCCATTGAATTGATACTAACCTCGAAGGCTTTGCGGCCATCGTTAATAATTGAATTTTTTAGCTTTTCCATAATTCTCCGTTGCAGTTGTGCTTTTTCAAATTCCGCATCTTCAGTAAAACGAAATTACGATATTTCGAGTAATATTCAATGAAATAGATGCTTATCTTTCAGCCTGTTGAAAAAGAAACTGCGCGGCAACCGGACTCATACTATTCTTTATGAGGCAGATGCCATCATTTGAAGCTTCAGATCTTGATTGTTATCGAGCCTGATTCCGGAGCCGCAGAAATAGTAAAAATAGATTAAACCTTTTTGCAACTCTTGTACTCTATTTGTGTAAGTCCATTGAGTGGTTTTGATAATTTATTTGTGAGGTGAACTATGAAAAAAACAATAATTTCGTCGATGATGGCAATCGCCTTTGTATCTCTGGCGCTCATCACCGCTTGCAACAAGAACGATACGGGCGTTGCCTCCGATGACAGCTTTGGATACATTGAATCTACTGCATTTATGGTACCGGCAATGGACGCCGGGATTACGGACGTAACCGAGCCGACCATGGAATGCAAGATGGAAATGATTCCCGGACTGGACATGGCCAAAGTGATGAACAAACCAGAGAAAGGCACTCCTCACAAGGGAGACTTCATGCCCGGCCACCCCGGCATGTTCGATTTCCGTAGGGTTTTCCGGCACCTTACGCTGACCGATACGCAACTCACTGCAATTAAACCGCTAACCGAAGCTTACCGCGAATGCGTTAAAACTGCTGCCTTGGTACTACACGAATCCGAAAAAGCAATTATTGACGCAAGAAACTTGGAACGCCAGGGCGTGATCGACTCCGTCAAAGCCGGAACCATGACCAAGGCCGATGCCCGCGAACGTCTGCGCCAAATCATGAAAGAAACAAGAATCGCACTAAGAGACAATCCCGCCCGGATTGAGTTCAAAACTGCTTCGTGCAATTGCTTGCAGACGCTCTTCGCCGGTATAGAAGCCATTCTGACTCCAGAGCAACTCGCCGGATGGGAAACATGGAAAGCACAACTGAAAAACGATTGCATTAATCCATAATTTGCATAGATTTATATACTTTCACGCAGACCCGCCACACCTCCCGAGGTGTGGCAGGTCTGTTTTTATTTCAGCCACTTACCTAATCTCATCGCTCGTCTCCCAAGGCGCACGTTGCCCACGCCTCTCACGAAATCTACTGTTTACATGAACCTTCCGAAGGTTGAGGCACCACCTTTCCACTTGCAACTTTTTATCATCACAACAAAGCATATCTTGTAATATATTATTCTTTGATTTCAGAAGAATATTTCTTAAATTCGAGAGAGATGAACAAAAGGAAATGGAGGCCAGATGAAGTTCAAAGTGTTGATACATAAGGCAGAAGAAGGTGGCTATTGGGCCGAAGTGCCGTCCGTGCAGGGTTGCGCCACACAAGCCGAAACATATGAAGAACTTATCGCCAATCTTTACGAGGCAATCGAAGGATGTTTGTCGGTTGATATTGAGACGGCTGAATACGACGAAGACACAAAGGTAATGGAATTGGCGGTATGAAGCCTCTGACCGGCAAAGAATTGGCCAAGTTGTTGGAAAAACACGGGTGGACATTGGCACGCATTAACGGAAGCCATCATATTTATACTAAAGCCGGACGAATCGAGAGAATCTCTGTTCCTATTCACGGGAATATGGATTTGAAAGCCGGGCTACAAAAGTTTTTATTAAAATCTGCCGGAATTGAAATTTAAGCCTTTAACAAGGTGGCGACTGCCACTTTATTTTCAAGTGCAGCGCAATGATGAAAGGAAAGATGAACAAGAATTCATTTTTCCTTATATTAGATAAACTAATCTTCGGACGGGTTCCGAACCCGCCCCTACACTTTTTCTCAAGTTGAAAGTAACA
>CAZSWR010000158.1:0-3115 GCA_964610885.1 uncultured Hyphomicrobiales bacterium
TCAGAATGACCAAGTAAATATTAGTCATCCTGAACGAAGTGAAGGATCCAAGGGAATATGGATTCTTCGCCTGTGGCTCAGAATGACAAAGTAAATATTAGTCATCCTGAAGGAAGTGAAGTAACCAATGGAACTGGATTCTTCGACTGTGGTTCAGAATGACAAAGGAAATATTAGTCATCCTGAACGAAGTGAATTATCCAAAGGAACTGGATTCTTCGCCTGCGGCTCAGAATGACAAAGGAAATATTAGTCATCCTGAAGGAAGTGAAGTAACCAATGGAACTGGATTCTTCGCCTGCGGCTCAGAATGACCAAGTAAATATTAGTCATCCTGAACGAAGTGAATTATCCAAAGGAACTGGATTCTTCGCCTGCGGCTCAGAATGACCAAGTAAATATTAGTCATCCTGAACGAAGTGAAGGATCCAAGGGAATATGGATTCTTCGCCTGTGGCTCAGAATGACGAATCAAACAAATCATCTAAATCACAGTTCAGACAATCATCACATCTGCAAATTAACTAATCTTCGCTCGGGTTCGGAACCCACACATTTGACACAGCTCGCAATGTGTTTCCAAAAAAATTGAAACTTTCTTTTGGTTTGAATCGTATTATTGCTTAAGTTGCATTAGAACGAAAAACGAATTGGGTCGAAATGTATTATGGCAACAATAAAAAAGACTGAAGAAGAGATTAGAGCAGAGATTATCGAGGCATCGAGCAAGCTCTTTATGAAGTACGGCTACGGCAAGACGACGATGGAAGATATTGCCAAAGCGGTGCGGAAGGGCAAAAGCACACTTTATTACTACTACAAATCAAAAGAAGACGTGATCATCGATGTGCTGCAAACGATATCCAAACAATTGTTCGACAAAATCGAAGAGCGGATTCAGTCCGAATTGTGTGCCAAAACCAGGCTTAATATATACTTTTCCGCAACTGCTAACGAAATCGAAAGCGTGATCGAGCTGTACGAAGTGCTCCGAAATGAATTGCGCGAAGACCTCGAAATTCAGCGCAGAATCCGGGTCGTGTTCAATGATCAGAGTATCTCGCAAATAAAAGCAATAATTCGCTATGGCATCGAACGTGGCGAATTCAAAGAGCTTAGCGATTACGATATCGACAACATTTCGTTCGTTATCGACACGGCAATTACATCTTTCGTGCTCACGCTAACCATAGAGATGCAAATGCAGGACTGGAAACCTTTATTTATCAAATACGGAGACTTGCTTCTGAATGGTATAGCAATCGACAACTAATTCTTTACCGAAACAGGGTTAGGGCAATTCGAATGCCCAGAATTCGACCGAAATACGATATTAGTTTTATGTTATTATTTGAAACTTGATTTTATCTATATGCGAAAGACTTATTTCGAATATTGTTGCATCCATTTTTCGACTGAAATACATTTATAGTTTTATATTCAAGAGGTTTTATGAACAAGTTACAAGCCATTCTGCTATTTGCCCTGCTCGGCGGCGCGCTTTTCGCCACGGGTTGCAATGGCAACAAAGAGGCATCCAAGAAGGCAAGCCCAGACGCTTTTGCCGTGGAAGTTGTTGCCGCCCAAATCGATACGAATGCCAAATCCGACTACTACATCGGGACGGTCGAGGCGTTGGTTGCCGTACCGCTCAGTTTCTCCACGGTGGGCACTTGCGAATCGGTCAGCGTGGCCGAGGGGCAATTTGTATCGAAGGGCCAGGTGGTGGCCACTCTCGACAAATCTAACTACAAAAATATGCTCGATATAGCCCTCGCCTCCGAAAAGCAAGCCCGCGACGCATACGACCGATTGACCAAGGTTTACAACGAGGGCAGCATACCCGAAATCAAGTACGTGGATATTAAAACAAAGCTCGAGCAGGCCACTGCTTCGGTCGAGATGTCCCGCAAGAACGTCAGCGATTGCATACTGAAATCGCCCATCAGCGGTATGGTGGGCGGCAAAAACATCGAGCGCGGCGCATATATAGTGCCGATGGGGCCAGTGATGACGATTTACCAGATCGACAATGTATTAATTAAAATATCAGTACCCGAAAATGAAATATCTCGAATCAAAAAGGGCGAACGCGCCCGTGTGGTCGTCCCTGCGCTTGGCAATGCCGAATTCACGGGGTGCTTCGAGGAAATCGGAGCGGTTGCCAATATTATTTCGCACACCTACGACGCGAAAATCCGCATCGCCAATCCGCAAAGGCAGCTCAAGCCCGGAATGGTATCGAATGTATTCATCGCTCAGGCGGAAAACCACTCCGTTATTACTGTCCCTGCCGTTGCTGTTTCCGAGGATTGCGGCGAAAGATTTGTTTACGTCGTCTCGGCCGATGGCAAATCCGTGAAGAAACAGGCAGTGAAGACCGGCAGTTACTCCCGCAACAATATTATCATCCGTAGCGGAATCAATCCGGGCGACCGAGTCGTCGTCTCCGGGAACCAAAAACTCTACGATGGCGCTCCCGTTAGCGTTGCGAACTAATCGAAGGGGCCAAAACAAATGAAAAAAAGACTTAGCATCACCGAGGCGGCAATCAAGTACAAATCCATTACGATTCTGATTACTTCGCTGCTGCTCATCTACGGAGTTTACGCGCTGCTGACCATGCCGCGCCAAGAATTCCCCGAATTCACTATTCGGCAGGGAGTGATCGTGGCCGTCATGCCCGGGGCCACCTCCGAGCAAATCGAAAGCCAAGTGGCCACGCCAATCGAAAACTATTTGTTCGGCTTCAAAGAAATCAATAAACCAAAAACATATTCCCGCTCGCAGGATGGTGTCGTGTACATTTTCGTCGAATTGAACGAAAACGTGAAGCAACCGAGCGAGTTCTGGTCAAAAATCAAGCACGGCATGAACGTACTGAAGTCTTCACTCCCCTCCGACGTTTACGGAATTTTCGTAAACGACGACTTCGGAAGTACGTCGGCCGTGCTCATTAGTATCGAATCCGATTCCAAATCGTACAAAGACTTGGAAACGATGATCAAGGGCTTGGAATCCAGACTGAGGCAGGTGCCGGCTGTATCGAAACTGAACCGAGTCGGCACGCAAACCGACGTGGTCAGCGTGAAGCTGCGCCCCGAGAAAATGTCTT
>CAZSWR010000159.1:0-2847 GCA_964610885.1 uncultured Hyphomicrobiales bacterium
ACATGCAATATTCAGATGCAAGAGGAGATTCCCGCCTGCACGTGAATGACAGAATCATTGAATTCTCATTGGAAATGATATTAAAATCAATTCAACAAAAAGCAGCCTCCTCGCGGGCATGCCTGTTTCAAATATCGCATTTCTTTCGTAATTTACTTTTTTGTAAATGAAAATTTAACGAAAATGAAAATAGCGTATTTATCGACATTCTATCCGTACCGCGGGGGCATCGCCCAATTCAATGCCGCGCTGTACCGCCATTTCGAGCAGTCCCACGAAGTCCGTGCCTACACGTTCACTCGACAGTACCCACAGATTCTCTTCCCAGGCAAAAGCCAAATGGTGGGCGAGGGCGACCCGGCCGACCGCATCCCCGCCGAAAGGGTGATCGACACGGTCAATCCCATATCGTACCTTCGGGCTGCTTCGTGCATTGCGCGGTTCGCGCCAGACCTGCTCGTAACGAAATTTTGGATGCCGTTTTTCGCGCCATCGCTCGGGAAAGTGGCCCGCAGCCTGGGCAAACGCGGCACGAAGCGAATTGCCATCTTGGACAACGTCGTCCCGCACGAGAAACGACCGGGCGACATGGCCCTGATTCGCTATTTCCTGCGCAGCTACGATGGCTTCGTTACGATGAGTTCGCAAGTCGAAAATGATTTGCTGAGTGTTGCGCCCGAGGCCAAATTTATTCGCCATCCGCACCCGCTCTACGAACACTTCGGCGCGAAGCTCGGCAAATCCGCCGCCCGCTCATCTCTTGGGATTCCGCAAGATTCCAAGGCGCTGCTTTTCTATGGGTTCATTCGTTCGTACAAAGGCCTGGACTTGGCTCTCGATGCGCTCTCGGCCCTGCCCGAAGAGTATTACTTGGTGATCGCCGGCGAACCATACGGAGACTTCATAAAGTACGAACAGCAAATCGACCGGCTCGGGCTGCGCGCGCGCGTCAGAGTCGATGCGCGGTACATTTCCGACGCGGAGACTCCGGCGTACTTTTCCGCCTGCGATGCCTGTTTGCTGCCATATAAAACAGCAACACAAAGCGGCATCACAGCTATTGCTTTCCATTTCGACCTCCCGATCATCGCGACCGACACAGGCGGCCTGCGCGAATCCGTCGAGCCATTCGGAGCGGGCGTCATCGCCCCACGGCCCGAACCGGAAGCCATCCGCGCGGCAACCGAAGAGTTCTTCCGCGAGGGGAACCCCGCGCAATTCGCCGAGAATATCCGCCGGTTCAAGAAAGACTTTTCATGGGACTCGCTCGCTCGGTCCATGGCCGAATTTGCTGAAACGCTATAAACAGGCTGGCGGGCAATCACAAATAAAAAACTGCGGCTTCTCCATGTATGAAAAAGCCGCAGTTACGGATAATCGTATAGCTATTTAAAATACATCTTGTATTCCTGTTTAGTATTAACCGAATAATAACGAATGCCATACAATTCCCTTGATTTCATATCCCATATTTCGTACAGATAGGAACCGTTAGCCGCGCGATAGATCATGGTTTCGGCCAGTTTGAGCGCGCTGTATGGCCCGCTGTAATAATCGATTCTGTTGACGGGGAGAAAGTATGATATTTTGAAACCATTGGTAGTGTCGTTTCGCTCGGATCCGTATTCGATTGCGAGCGTGGCATTCGTATTGGTATCGACCCACTCGGCAACATAAAAATCAGGCGCGCTCTTGTCGGGCAACATTCCGGCATTAATCAGCCGAAAAGTCGAGGCATTCATTGTTTCATTTACTTCCCTTACGCACAGCATACGAACCTGATCAATTGTATCGCCAGCGGGAGTAAATGTTTTCAAATATTCGTAAACATACGGCCCGAACCACGAAGCTCCATTGAAATAGTGCAACACTTGAATGTCTTCATTGCACAATGCCTGTTGCGCCCGTGGGACGCTGCATACTTGATGCGGAAATAGTCTGTCATTTGCCTGTGTTTGCAGGAATATGGCGAGCAACAACATTAATGATATAAAGTATTTCATGTCCTTACTCCTTTATTTAACAATGGTGATTTTTTCTGTTTGCTTGTAGCCTGCAATATCAAATACCACAAGATAGATGCCTGATGCCATGTCGCTTGTATTGATGCTCTCTCCGCAAAGATTGCTAATCGGGCCAGAAAAAACTTTTTGCCCGTTTTGATTATATATTTCTAAATTTGCTGGTGTGCGTTCGGGAAGATTCACGGAAACATGTAATTCATTCGAGACCGGATTCGGCCAGGTTTTAATTAGTGATTCATCGCTTTCTTCATTTAAGGACATTCGACGTTTATCTGGATAAAAATTCCATTCCGAACAACCATCTCTGTCTCTAACGTATTCCAACCTGCCCGGGCCTTGATTGCCTCCAAGCAAATAATAAGTTGTCCCGCTTTCCCCCGTTTCGTCATCATACCAGTTTTCCTCAGTAACAAACGGACCCGAAACCTCACCATAATTCTGGGTATCGACGGAGATTGAATGTGCCCAAGGATAAGTTGTCTTACTTGTTACGATCCTTTTCGCATTGGCAAAGTTAAAACCAATTAACAACGCAAATACGACGATAGCAATCGTTCTGATTTGACTCTTCAATCAAATGTCCTTCAAACAATTAATTATTTGTGAAAAAACTAAGAAATCGTGAATCCAACATACAAATAAAAATATAATATTCCAAATTCTATTTTTTATTTTTTTAGTTTTTTGAAGAATATTTCCTGGAATACTATTGATAAAGTATTTCCACTCTTTCTCTACTATCAAGGACAATTAGATTGGACAGGGATGAAGAGTTTTCAGGCACTATCGGGCATCAATTTCTCATTGTACGAAATTCAATCGA
>CAZSWR010000160.1:0-2749 GCA_964610885.1 uncultured Hyphomicrobiales bacterium
CTGTCGCTCAAGACGTTGAGCAGTTGTGCCTCTTGCTAGAATGAAACAACCCTGCATGGAGTTTGCAGATACAAATCGTCGATCTATATATACGAATTTGGCGGTTTCATTTCTTACTCATCGGATAAGGGATCAAATTGGGAATTAAATGAAAACTTTATATTTGTAAGATCCATAGAATTATTTGACGATACTTTATACATAGCTTCTAGTGGAGGTAGACTTTCAAAAATGAAAGTAAATCAGGATTCATATACTTTAGTTAGCGAAGGCTACGATGGCGTTTTGCAAACGGATGGTGAATCACTTTATTACATATCCCAATCGAGTAGATGCATGAAACTATCGAGAGATACATATGAATGGAAAGCTATAACAGCACCAAAAGGTTCGTACGTGATAAAAGGCATACTAAAATACGGCGGATACTATATTTACTCCGATTACAGTGAAGGAATACAGGTGTCTGATGGGGCAAAATTTGTTTCGGCAAATAGTGGACTGAATTCTAAGTTAAATTTAGGATTATGTATGGCCGGCGATAATGTATTCACGTGCACAAGAGACGGAGTTTACTATGCCAACATTAATGATCTCACGTCCTTAACCGCCACAGAGCTCGAAGTCCCTCGCCCCGGCTCCTCATTCTACCCCAACCCAACGAACGACGTGCTAAACATACAAGCCGAAGTGGGCGCGCGGTGCAGAGTACTAGTTACCGACCTGCTCGGCAACGCAGTCCGAAGCTCGGAATTCGAGAGCTGCCCGGCAGAGCTGCAAATCAGCCTTTCGGGTTTGGCCGACGGTTCGTACTGCGTAACGGTGTATTCTGATGGAAAACGTATCAGGGCAGAAATAATAACAAAAATATAACTAAGCTGTAAAAACTATTTGCGTAATGAGTTACGTTGTTGTAATTTTGAGAATCGTAACATAATAACAAACAACCCGAAAGGTTCAAAATGAAAAGAGTTATGCTTTTTACTTTCATTTTCATAGCCATTTTGTCGGCAGCCAATGCGAAATGGCAATTGGTGCCCAACACCAACAATTATGTTTGCCTTGGAATTGCTGCATCAGGCGAAAATCTTATCGGCGCCACACCGAATGGCATAGTGCTCTCCTCGGACAATGGCCGTTCCTGGTACGAGCATTCGAGCGCGCTCGATAAAGAGTATATTCATTGTGTTCAAATCAACAATGGTATTGCCTACGTCGGCACAGAAACCGGAGTATTCTCATCCACCGATATGGGCGCAAGCTGGGTTAAAGTTGGATCAGGCACTTTCTCTGCCTATGCGATTTGCTTTGCCAGCGGGAACATCATCGCCGGAGCATACGGAGCGGGTGTATTTGCCAAGCCCCTTGCTTCAGGCGACTGGATCAAAATTTCCAATGGCATGGGAAGCCCGACAATTAAGGATATTATTTACTTCAATGGCTTTCTCTATTGCGCGACCGAAGACAAAGTTTACCGAGCCGACCAAAAATCGTTAGTATGGTCATCCATTAGCAACGGCTTGGAACAGGTTTCAGTGAATCGCTTTATCGTCGATGACAATGGCCTTTATGCTGGAACAATGATGGACGGGGTCTATGCTTTCGACAGCCCATCGACGCATTGGACACAAAAAGCTAATTTGGCCGAATTCTGCGAGATCACCCAAGGCCTGTCATATCAAGGCAACATGATCGTTACTTCGTCTGCGGGCGGAATTGGTATCTTTACCGGCAATTCAATTGAACTACGGAATGGCGAACTCGAACGTAATTACGTTATGAGCGCAATAATCGTCGGGAACAACATCCTTATCGGAACCACGACGGGCATTTACACTCAAAACATTGACGAGTTCCTTTCCCCAAATCCGGTAACTGAAAACAGCAGTTTGGACAACTCATACTTCTTTCCAAATCCAACTAAAGATTTGGTCAGCTTCCGAACCGAAGCCAAAGCGGGCGCGCGGTGCAGAGTAGTAGTGTCCGACCTGCTCGGCAACGCAGTCCGAAGCTCGGAATTCGAAAGCTGCCCGGCAGAGCTGCAAATCAGCCTCTCGGGTTTGGCCGCCGGGTCGTATTGCGTAACGGTGTATTCCAATGGCAAGAAAGTAAAATCCGAGTTGGTCATAAAGTATTGATAATTCGCCTTCGACCTCAAACATACCTTAGATTCATAAAGATTAGCCCTCATTTCCGTATCCAATGAACATGAATGGACCGGAAATGAGGGTTTTTTCTTTATATAAAAACGAATCATATCTAACTGTTTTTTTCTTTCGCGTGTAACAAAAACATTCGATGTTTGTTATTATCTATAGATCGATCAATTATATAAATCTATTTCTTATTCAAATAATTCTAAAGGAATTTTATGAAAAAGGCACTGCTACTATTATTGATTATTTGCCTTTCGCCTGTATTTTCGCAGGCTCAGTGGAGGCTTTTGGAAAGCACTGTAGGCAAAACCTTCTCTTCAATTCGCTTTGGCGGAGGCAAAATCTATGCATTATCGTTAAGTACTATTTATACTTCTGCCGATTATGGCTATACTTGGAATACTTGGGAACTCAATAATGAAATTACAAGTATCGACTGCAATGAAACGACCGGGTTTGCCAACTGTTATGGCACAGGAATTTTTTCATCTACAGACAATGGAATGACATGGGGAAAAATTACATCTATGGCTTTCAAGTGTACTGCTCCAGCGCAATCTGGACAAACGGTTGAAAATTCAATGTAACGATTG
>CAZSWR010000161.1:0-2699 GCA_964610885.1 uncultured Hyphomicrobiales bacterium
GTCGCTCAAGACGTTGAGCAGTTGTGCCTCTTGCTAGAATGAAACAACCCTGCTTGGCAAGGAGGGGAATGTAAATAACTGAAATAGAAAAGGATAGAGTGACACTACCATTTGGAATGGTAGCCCCACTTCCTTGGGTATAAACAAAATCGTGCCGCAACCTCAGAGGTGTGCCACGTCTCGTATATACACTAATCCCAACACCGTCGAATTCTATAAAATAGAACATTAAACATTTCACACAATTATCGAAGAGCTTTAATAATGAAATTTGGCTTGCTTTTTGAGTCTTCTATTTTTGTATTTTAGCAGTCGGTGAGCGTTACTGCTTTGCTGAGTTTTTCTAAGAAATGATCCGTTGGCGGACTATGAACAAGATCGACACACTATCGACAATCGAAGGCAGGAAACTGCTTTACAAAATATTCCACGAGCTACGCTACGAAAAGCAATTGCCCGGGCGCCAAGTCTTAGCGCTGACGTGGCGGCTTTGCACCCAAGAGCGCGAACTGTTCCGATTCACAAAGCAGGAAGTTATCGTCTCGCACCCATTGGGCTACCTTTCGGGCACTTCGCTCTGGATGCAGGAAATCGTCAACCGATTCTATTTCTCCACTGTCAATTCTTTCGTTTACCTTGGCGCGGCTCTCCTTTTGGTGCTGATCGGCATCCGCCGCTTCAGCGACAACGTCAGCGATTCGATCGTCATCTCGGGCATCGTCTTCGAGGCTCTGATGCTCGTATTCATGTTCGTAGTAATGATCTTCACTCCAAACGACGACATCGAGAACAACGAAGAACCCGAAGCCGGCGGCGCCGTCGAGGAATCGGAACTATTGATGGAAGTGGGCGAAATCGCTCGTGACTTCGCCGCTGCCGTCGTGCAGCTCGAAAACTGGGGAAAGAACGTGGAGGGCATGATTGCCAACCAAGAGCGAATCGTCGCTTCGGTGGAAACGCTTGCCGAGAGCGCCCGCTCTGCCGCTGCGCCCAATCCGAGGATGATCGAAATCATGCAGGAGACGAACAAAGAGCTTGCCGAATTCAAAAACTCGATAATTGAATTGCGGAACTCGGCCGACGAACTGAAAAACGAAAAGATTGAAAACTCCGTGAAGAAAGAAATCGAAAGGATGCTGCTTGGCCGGCTCTCGAAATAATATTACTCGAAGGAATCGCAGGCGCATCGTCGAGATCTATTTCATTCTCTACCTGGCAGCTCTGATTTTCATCCTTCCGAACCGGCACGACACTCCCGGAGCCGGTGGCTCGGCGACGAACGTCGTTCCGCCGCCATTTTCGCTCATGGCCGAAAAATTTGCCCTCTTCTGCCGCGCCCGCATCGACAGCACCGGGCTGCAAATCGTATCTATCGATTCGGTTAATAATATCTTCTATTCGGGAGACGTCGAGGACGTCCGTTTCGAGTTCATGGTGGAGGACCAAACACTTAAGCAAAGCATACGGCTGACGGCAGACCGCGCCGGCGCAACGAAGTTCTTCCGCGTGGAGGAGCAACCCTCGCAAAACCTGGCTGTGTTCTATTGGTTGCCCCCGCTCGTCGAGCCGGTGAACAAAACGTATATCGTGAACGTAACCGCATCGGCCCGCGCCAAGCACCCCACCGATGGCGGCAGCTCGGACAGGCGCTTCGAGGTGCGGACGCGCTTCAGCCTGAACGTCGTGATCATCAATGGCCAAACTCTGCCGGACAATATACTTGCAGCAATGCCACAAATCAACCAAAGCATTACCGAACAGCCGTACTTGCTTCCGCAAGCGAATCCATACATGGCGCAACTCAATAAATTCAGCCTGATTCCCGAGCAGAGCAACATCACGGCCGTGGCATACCAAGAGTGGACAAATACCATCCACGCGAACAATATCAACTTGGCAACCGATTTGGCGGACGCCCCGGAAGTGCGCTTCACGAACGAACCGGCTGACAACGGAGGCGAAGCCTATTTCGTGAAACGCAACCAAGACAGAATGACCATTCAGGGCAAGGCGCCTTCGGTTGGCCGCACGAAGATCGAAGTCAAGGCCCGCCGTCGATTCGACCTCGAGGAGTTCTCCACTACGTTCTATGTATCGTCCCTCGCCGTGGAAACGCCTGACTATCCGAGGGTTATGTACCCGGAAAAGGTATATACCATCGATCCGAAATTGCCGCTCATGGGCAAGAACATTCGTGCAGTGCTGCGCGACAAGCAACGCGAACTGGCCGTCAGCAGTCAGGGCGGGCGGTTCCAATTCTCGCCGGACGTGGCCGATACAGGGAAAATCATACGCTTGGAGCGCTACATCGACGGCATACTCTACGGGCAAGTTTTCAATCTATATATCGTCGGCTATCCCGACCCGGAAATACTCGATATTTCGCCTCAGGCCGGGAACCGCGTGGACGTCGTAACCCGTTCGTACGGGCGGCACAACCGCGAGAAAAACGAGATTCGTTACTTCATCATCGAGGGCAATGCCAAGTATTTGGATCTGCGTGGCAATTTGCGCGACGAGCAAGACGTTCGCATTCAGCGCTTCAGCTTTACGCCGATTGACCCATCGCGGCCGTTTGAATTTAAAATAATCGCCGTCGATTCCCGCGGAAAAAAATCCACCGAGCGCAGCTACAGGTAGTGGCGTTCCGCCATTGGCTAAGATGATTAGTCAATTAGCAGATGTGCAGATGTGCTGAT
>CAZSWR010000162.1:0-2615 GCA_964610885.1 uncultured Hyphomicrobiales bacterium
GTCGTGAAATTTGCTATAAGTTTTAATTTCATCGACATAGCCTCCAGCTCGCCCTCCCACGTGCCGCTGATGAATTGAGAGAATGCAGGGGCGGCGAGCGCTACCAACAAAACCAAGAGTGTAATTAATCGTTTCATTCCTTTTCCTTCCAAGTGTTTAATTATCAAGTTTGTATAAGTCTTTAAAATTAGTTAATTTTAATTTTCTATAAACGTAGAAAATGGAATTTAAGTTTCACTATTTGAAAATATATACAAATACGAATATCAAATGTCAATGTACCTCGGATTGGACCTCGGCGGCACGAACCTGAAAGCAGGCGTCCTTAGCCAAGAAAATGAGCTGGTTTGGCAAACCATCCAGCCCACGAACGCGCGCCGTCCGGCCGGGGAGATCGTTGCCGATATGGTGAAACTCATCCGCACAGCTCTCGAAAGGTTCCCCGAAACGGAAAGCGTGGGCATCGGCGTTCCGGGCATGGTATCCCACGACGGCACTGTGCGCATCGCTCCGAACATCCAATCGTGGAAAGACCTGCCTCTCCGCTCGCTCATCCAAAAAGAGGTTCGCGTCCCGGTGGTCGTCGAAAACGATGCAAACGTGGGCGCAATTGCCGAGATGAGCATCGGTGCCGCCTCGGGCGTGTCGCACTTCATCTATATATCGCTCGGGACAGGCGTGGGCGGAGCAATTGTTATTAATAAAAGTATCTATCGGGGCGAATCGGGCGCCGCGGGCGAAATCGGTCACGTGATCGTCGATATCCACAAAAGAATCAACACGGACAGGCCATTCCGCACGGGAGTGCTCGAAGAGTTCATCGGCAAGAACCAAGTAACCTATTCAGCCTCGCGCATACTGCGCCGATACAAAGAATCATCGCTTCTGTTCCAACAGAAACCCGACCCTTACCATATTTCATCGGCTGCCGAGGAGGGCGACGCGGCCGCTCTCGAAGTGCTCGAAACCGCCGGGTATTACCTCGGGATTGCTCTTTCGAGCGCGATGAATCTGCTCGATATCAGTCTGGTCGTGGTCGGTGGCGGGCTGTCGCATTCGCACCGCTCGATGTTCGACAAGGCCCTGGAAACCATCCGCGAACGCACTTTGCCCCCAATTGCCGAGATTGCCCGTATCGAAAAGGCTCGCTTCCACAAGGAAGCCGGAATCTATGGCGCGGCGCTCTTGGGGAAGAACTATTTAACCAACCAAACCCAACTGAGTAACAAATGAAACGATTCATAATAATTCTTTTTGCTGCCCTTTGGGCCGTAATTGCAAGTGTTTCTGCTCAAAACATTCAATCGGGCGACGAAGCGCTCGACGAGTCATTGAACACGCTGACCGAACAAACCCGTCCCGATTGTGCGAAATTCATCGAGACGCACCTGGCCCTTCGGTTCAACCAACCGAAAGAGAAACTTATTGCTCTGGCCGAAAAAGACAAAATGGAGTGCGCCGAAGTGTTCGTGATTTCTTACATCGCAGCGCAAAACAAACTCGAACTCGACTCGGTTATTTCTGTATTCAAAAAGCCCGACATGGACTTTGCCGCAAAATTGGAGCATTTCGGTTTTGTGAAAGGCAACAAAGACTATAAAAAATTGTTAAAAGCATCGATCAACGTGCATCCGAAACCTTTCATCCCAACGAAAAAGAAATGAAGATATATAGTAAAATAAATGATCTTGCTTTCAATCCCGCTACGGTGATCACCGTGGGCGCCTTCGATGGTTTGCATTTGGGCCACCGCAAGATACTCGAACGGCTGGCCGAGAGCGCCCGCGAGAGGAACTACCGCCAAATTGTCGTAACCTTTGCTCGCCATCCGCAATTAGTGCTCAAGGATTCGGGCCGCGCTCCGCTGAAACTGCTGACCTCGCACGAAGAGCGAATGGAACTTTTCGAGCGTTACGGAGTCGAGAATGTGCTTTTAATTGATTTCACACACGAATTCTCGGAAATGCCGGCCGCTCGGTTCGTCGAGGAATTTCTTTACGAAAAGGTTGGCTTTCGCCGTATTATTATCGGCTATGACCACCTGTTCGGCAAAAACCGCGAGGGCAACGAGACTTTGCTGCTGCGCATGGGCCCAATGCTTGGCTTCGACGTAGAGAAGGTGGATCCGTTCGTCTTTGGCGGCCAGATCATATCCAGTTCGAAGGTGCGTTTGGCGCTTTTGGATGGGCGCGTGGAGCAAGCAGCCCAATGGTTGGGCTATCCGTATTCCATCGCGGGCGAAGTGATTTATGGCGAGCAATTGGGCCGCCGTTTGGGCTATCCCACCGCGAACATCAACCCCGACGAATCGCTCAAATTGTTCCCGAAGGATGGTATTTATTTGGTTAAATCCGAAATCGACGGGCAAATGAAACACGGGATGGCAAACTTAGGTATCCGCCCGACGGTGGGGGGCGAGGGCGCTCGGCGCTTGGAGGTTAACTATTTCGATTTCGCGGGAGACCTCTACGGGCGCACGCTTCGCGTGGAATTCGAGGCACGGCTTCGTGACGAAAAGAGGTTTTCATCGCTCGACGAATTGGTGGAGCAAATCCGGCGCGATGAAGAAAATTGCAGAATGTTGATAAAATAATTTTCTTTTTTAGTAAAAGTTT
>CAZSWR010000163.1:0-2430 GCA_964610885.1 uncultured Hyphomicrobiales bacterium
TAGTTAATTTTAATTTTCTATAAACGTAGAAAAAGGAATTTAAGTTTCATTATTTGAAAATATATACAAAAACGTACAATATATGTCAATGTATCTCGGATTGGACCTCGGCGGCACGAACCTGAAAGCAGGCGTACTTAGCCAAGAAAATGAGTTAGTTTGGCAAACCATCCAGCCCACTAATGCCCGCCGCCCTGCCGACGAGATAGTGGCAGACATGGTGAGGCTTGTCTGCGCTGCGCTCGAGAAGTACCCCGAAACCGAAAGCGTTGGCATCGGAGTGCCCGGAATGGTCTCGCACGACGGCACTGTACGCATCGCCCCAAACATCCAATCTTGGAAAGACCTGCCCCTCCGCTCGCTTATTCAAAAGGAAGTTCGCGTCCCGGTCGTCGTCGAAAACGATGCCAACGTGGGCGCAATTGCCGAGATGAGCATCGGCGCCGGCGCCGGAGTGTCGCACTTCATCTATGTCTCGCTCGGGACCGGCGTGGGCGGCGCGATCGTGATAAATAATTGTATTTATCGCGGGGAATCGGGCGCGGCGGGCGAAATCGGCCACGTGATCGTCGATATCCACAAACAAATTAATGAGGCCCGGCCATTCCGCACCGGCGTCCTCGAAGAGTTTATCGGCAAGAACCAGGTTACGTATTCCGCCTCGCGGATACTTCGCCGATACAAAGAATCTACGCTTTTGTTCCAACAGAAACCCGACCCGTACCATATATCCTCTGCCGCCGAAGAGGGCGATGCGGCCGCGCTCGAAGTGCTCGAGACCGCCGGATACTACCTCGGTATTGCTCTTTCGTCCGCGATGAACCTGCTCGATATCAGCTTGGTCGTGGTCGGCGGAGGGCTGTCGCATTCGCACCGTTCGATGTTCGACAAGGCCCTCGAGACCATTCGCGAACGCACTCTCCCGCCAATTGCCGAGATTGCCCGCATCGAAAAGGCGCGCTTCCACAAGGAGGCCGGTATCTATGGCGCTGCTCTCTTGGGGAAAAACTATTTATCCAACCAAACCACTGCGAGGAACAAATGAACCGATTCTATGCAATTCTCTTTGCAGGCCTTTTTGTCGCTTTCTCTTGCGTAACGGCACAGACAGTCCAAACCGGCGACGAAGCACTCGACGAGTCGCTCAACACACTGACCGAGCAAACCCAGCCCGAATACGCAAAATTCATCGAGACGCACCTGGCCCTTCGGTTCAATCAGCCGAAAGCAAAGTTGATCGCTTTGGTCGAGAAGGACAAAATGGAATGCTCCGAAGTGTTCGTGATTTCGTTTATCGCGGCGCAAAACAAGCTCGAACTCGATTCTGTCGTTTCTGTGTTTAAAAAGCCGGACATGAATTTTTCAGCAAAATTAGAATATTTCGGTTTCGCCAAGGGCAGCAAAGACTATAAAAAATTACTCAAAGCATCTGTCAACGTGCATCCGAAACCGTATATCCCGACAAAAAAGAATAAATGAAGATTTACACTAATATACACGACCTCGAATACAGCCCCGAGACGGTAATAACAGTTGGGGCATTCGACGGTTTGCATTTGGGCCACAAAAAAATACTCGAACGCTTGACAGAGAGCGCCCGCGAGAGGAACTACCGCCATTTTGTCGTAACCTTTGCGCGCCATCCGCAATTGGTACTCAAGGATTCGGGCCGTGCGCCTCTGAAACTGCTCACCTCGCACGAAGAGCGCATGGAACTCTTTGAGCGCTACGGCGTCGAGAATGTATTCTTAATAGATTTCACGCATGAATTCTCGGAAATGCCTGCTGCGCGGTTCGTTCAGGAATTTCTTTTCGATAATATTGGCTTTCGCCGGATAATTATTGGCTACGACCACCTGTTCGGGAAGAAACGCGAGGGCAACGAAACACTGCTGCTCCGTATGGGTCAATTGCTCGGCTTCGACGTCGAGAAGGTGGAACCGTTCGTGTTCGGTGGCCAAATCATTTCCAGCTCCAAGGTGCGCGCAGCGCTTCTCGAGGGGCGTGTGGAGCAGGCAGCACAATGGTTGGGATATCCGTATGCCATTTCGGGGGAAGTGATTTATGGCGAGCAGTTGGGCCGCCGTTTGGGCTATCCGACGGCAAATATCAATCCCGACGAATCGCTTAAACTCTTTCCGAAGGATGGCATTTATTTGGTTAAATCCCAAATAGATGGCCAATTGAAGTACGGCATGGCCAACCTGGGCAATCGCCCGACGGTGGGCGGCCAGGGCGCGAGGCGGCTGGAAGTGAACTATTTCGATTACGCCGGAGACCTGTACGGGCGCACGCTTTGCGTGGAGTTCGAGTCGCGTCTCCGAGACGAAAAGAGGTTCTCATCGCTCGATGAATTGGTGGAACAAATCAGGCGAGATGAAGAAAATTGCAGAATGTTGATAAAATAATTTTCTTTTTTAGTAAAAGTTT
>CAZSWR010000164.1:0-2392 GCA_964610885.1 uncultured Hyphomicrobiales bacterium
GAAACGGGGAAACAATGGAATACGATAATTTTATAAATAGCAAAAAGATAGAGGAGTTGTTGAAGTCGACCGAGAAAGCCTCGGCCGATACAATTCAATCGATACTCAACAAGGCATTGGAAATGCGCGGCCTCGAACCCGAAGAAATCGCATTACTGCTGAACATCGACGACGACGACATGCTCCAAGAGCTGTTCCATACGGCGCTGAAGGTGAAGCAAGAGATTTACGGGAACCGCTTAGTGCTTTTCGCTCCGCTTTATGTATCGAATCTTTGTTCGAACAATTGTCTCTATTGCGGCTTCCGTGCGGACAACAAGGATATAGCCCGCCGCTCGCTCACTCTGGACGAAATTAAGGAGGAAACTCGCATCATATTGGAGCAGGGCCACAAACGCGTGCTTATGCTCATGGGCGAGAACCACACCGGCTATGGCTTCGACGATTTCCTCGAGGCAATCGCGGCCGTCTATAGCGTGCGCGATTCCAAGGGCAGCTACATCCGCCGTATCAACGTGGAAGTGGCTCCACTCACCGATGAGGAGTTCCACAAACTCGCCAAAGCAAACATCGGCACCTACACCGTCTTCCAGGAAACTTACCACCCCGAAACTTACGCCACAATGCACCCCAGCGGCAAGAAACGCGACTACCTGTGGCGGCTGACCACGATGGACCGCGCGCTGGACAATGGTATGCACGACGTGGGCATCGGCGTCCTCTTCGGGCTGCACGACTACAAATTCGAGGTGCTTTCGCTGATCGAACATGCCCGCCATTTGGACAAACAATTCGGCGTCGGGCCGCACACGATATCGATCCCCCGCATCGAGCCGGCGAGCAACGCCCCCGTTTCGCAGAACATTCCCTACGAAGTTAGCGACCGCGATTTCAAAAAACTTGTAGCAATCCTGCGCTGCGCCGTCCCATACACGGGCATGATACTTTCCACCCGCGAGACGGCCGGCTTGCGCACCGAGCTGTACAGGCTTGGAGTGTCGCAAATCAGCGCCGGCAGCCGCACCAATCCCGGCGGATACAAGCAAGCTTTCTCCCAAGGCGAATTCGACGCAGGGCAGTTCAACTTGAACGATTCGCGCACGGCCGGCGAGGTGATCAAAGACGTCATCGAGCAGGGATTCATCCCATCGTTCTGCACGGCTTGCTACCGCTTGGGCCGCGTCGGTCAGGACTTCATGGACCAGGCCAAACCCGGGCTGATCAAACTCTTCTGCCAACCGAACGCGCTCACAACCCTCCGCGAATACCTTGTGGACTATGCCGACGAGGAAACCCGCAAAATGGGCTTCGAACTGATCGAGCGCGAGTTAGGCGAAATCCCGAACGACAACGTACAGGCCAAGACACGCAATTTCATCGACCGCATCGACGCCGGCGAACGCGATTTGTATTTGTAGGCGCTAAGCAATAAGAATACTCACTCGAAAGTAAATTGCAGCAAGCTTTTGAAGGGAAGATGAAAAGCCCCGAATGGGGCGGTATCGACAAACGAAGGGCATAGCCCATCGAATCAGCCTGAAAAGGAGAAATACATCACTATGGGGCAGTCTCTCGTTAAGAATTACATACACATCGTGTTCAGCACCAAACATAGAGAACCACTGATACACGCACCCGTAGAAACAGAACTGCACAGTTACCTCGGTGGCATTTGCAACAAGTTAGGCTGTCAGGTAATAAAAGTTGGCGGTTTCACAGACCATGTTCATATACTCTGTATGCTATCGAAAAAGATTGCGTTAATGAAATTGATGGAAGTATTGAAATCGCATTCATCAAAATGGGTTAAAACGAAAGGAAAAGGTTATGAAAACTTCTTTTGGCAGGATGGTTATGGTGCATTTTCGGTGAATCCACATGAAATAGATAAGGTGATTACCTATATTGCTAACCAGCACGAACATCATAGCAGGAAAACATTTCAGGATGAATACCGTGCCTTTCTTGAAAAGTATAATGTTGAATATGATGAAAAGTATGTTTGGGATTAGCCCCGAATGAATCCATACGGTAACGATGTGTATAGCCCATCGATTTAGAAGATAACAGTAGTTTTGCACCTATCGACAGGGCTTCGCCCTATATTAGTGTATTATACCCCTTCGGGGCACAAAAAGGGGTACATTGAACGACCTCCAAACAAAAATACTCCGACGGGAAAAGTAAGATTTCTCTTCTCTAATAACTTGGATGCAAACGAGTCAGTTGTTTAATAGTACTTAACAACTGCCAGCGACGAGAAGCAAAATGCTCCACAGATAACAAAAAGACTGCCCCACGAGATAGAGACAGTCTTTATTGTTTTGAAAATAAAGAGATTAGTCGAATTCGAAATCGAGAATGGTTTCCATCGAACGTTCGGATTGCTCGC
>CAZSWR010000165.1:0-2204 GCA_964610885.1 uncultured Hyphomicrobiales bacterium
CAATTATACAAATATAATAAATATTATCTATTTACAAAGAACGAAACAACCCTGCCTTGCCAAGGAGGGGTGCCGAAGGGCGGGGTGGTTCTGATTCTCCGTATCCCACGCCTCGCGAGACGTGGTTATTCATTTTCAACCCCTTCGTGGTTGGTGCATACTTCCTAAAGAACTGCACACAGAAAGAACATTTTCCACGGCCTCCTTATGAATGTGTTTTGAGAATTAAACGCAATTCTATATTTTTGCCAGTGTTTTTTAGTTGAAGTGAGTAAATGAAAAAGCCCGACAGGATATTCTGCGCAATTCTATTCATTCATATTGTATATGGATTGCTATTCGTTTGGAATACGAGTTTTGTGGTCGGCGGCGTGCGCTATTTCTCTCTTTTCGACGATGCAATGATTTCGATGCGCTATGCCGAAAACTTAGCTCACGGGTTCGGTGCTGTGTTCAATCCGGGCTGCCCGCCCGTCGAGGGCTATACAAATCCGCTGTGGATGCTCATCATGTCTGCTTTCCACTTCCTGCCGGTAGGGAAGGAGAGCTTGTCGCTTTTCTTTCAATTGTTCAATATCTTGCTTTCTTCGGCCAACTTATATTTCGTAAATAAAATCATTAAAAGTCAGTACCCCGCTTCCGACCGGACAAGGATACTGGCGTTGCTAATGGTTGCGCTGTACTATCCATTGAATTTCTGGTTCTTTATGGGAATGGAGGCCGGAGCAGTCGCTCTGATCGTTACGGCCACTGTGTACATGATCGAGAAGGCCGAAAGGTTTTCTGCCAAACTTCTGCTTCCTTTGGCGGTCGGGACGCTTATCCGTCCGGATGTGGCCGTCTGTTTCGTGGCAGTGGCTGTGTATTTGATTGTTAAGTACCGCAGCCAAGCCAAATCCATTGTCGGGTGGTCTGCACTTTTGCTGTTCATTACGATGGGCGGGACGACAATCTTCAGGTTTATGTACTATGGACAGGTATTTCCGAACACGTATTACCTGAAGGTGGAGGGCGTGGATTTGTTCTATCGGATTTCGCGAGGAGTATTTGTCTTTGTGAAATTCGTTGTGTTTTTCAATCCAGTATTCTTTATAATTCCTTTTTTAAGCTATTGGCGCGGGCGCCGAAGGTTTGTCGGCTTCGCAAGCGGGCTGGTTGCCATACTATCTATATATAGTATGTACGTCGGTGGAGACGCTTGGGATTGGTGGGGCGGAGCCAATCGGTTCATTGCTCCGGCAATGCCTGTGTTTTTTATTGCGATTGCAGCCGGTATCGCGGAGTTATTGCCGAAGGTGATTGGCAGGATTAAGTTCATCAGAAACGAGCGGTTAGCTTTTATCATAGTATCTGCCATTTTGGTTTGCAATATGAACTTCATGAGGAATCTATCATCGTTGGAAGAAATGTTGCTTATGCGTCCGGCTTTGGGCGTCGAGGACAACGAACTAAACGTGAGGATGGCCGGTTTGATCCGTGGGCTATCGAGCGATAACGAAACAATTGCCGTGGTTACGGCCGGAGTATTGCCATATTTCGCCGAAAGGAACACGATAGACATTTTGGGGAAGGCCGACCCGGCCATTGCAATGATGCCATCGCGGCGCGCACCCGGATTGTTTTCTTTCGAGCCGGGGCATACCAAATGGAACTATGATTATTCGATTTGTACGCTGAAACCGGACTGGGTTTTGCAGTTATGGAAGCGCCCTGAGGAGGCCGAGGAGTGCATCAAATCGTACCACCGAATTGATACTGCTGGATTTGTTATTTACGAACGAATTTCCAAGCAATAGACTATCGTCCAAAGCACTAAATAATATGGTGCTTTCGGCGACGGTCTAAAGAGTTATCAACAATTCTAAAAATTCAAGAAAAAATAATTTTTTTATTAAGATTTATAAAAAAAAATCAGTAATTTGTAGATTACATCGTGTAATATACACATTGTTGTTATTATGATGATAACTTTCTTGTGTTATTACGGTTTAGGCGATGTTACCGTAAGGCATTGAAACGAAATGAGTTTCGCCTTTCGATATTTTTTTTGTATAAAAAATATGAATGTAGTGTTTATTAATAAACAAAATATGGAAAAACGATATGCAAATTAGTGGCGCAAAAATTTTGGTTCTGGGAGGATGGGGGTTAGTCGGATCGGCTATCTGCCGCGAGTTGATGAAGAACTCACCGAAAACAATGAT
>CAZSWR010000166.1:0-2135 GCA_964610885.1 uncultured Hyphomicrobiales bacterium
AATTAGTTCTGCGCTCGGCAGTTGCCAATCTATCGAATCACGAAGACGGAAAGCACGTGAACTTCAACGACGTTTACGTTAAAGAAGCTTTCGTCGATGGTGGACCCCATGCGAAGAGAATTCTGCCCGCTCCAATGGGACGCGCATACAGAGTTCGTAAGCGCTCGAATCATTTAACAATTGTTGTTGCAACTCATTCATAAAATAATAGGAGTTAAAACATTGGGCCAGAAAACAAATCCTATTGGGCTTCGCCTTGGAATCATCAGACCCTGGGATGCAAATTGGTACGATGAGAGGAACGTAGCGGAAAAGATCCAAGAGGATCAAAACGTCCGTTCCTATATTAAAACACGTTTGAAAAAGGCCGGAGTGGCCCGTATCATCGTAGAACGTACTGCAAAACAGCTTCGCATTACGATCAACACATCCCGCCCGGGCGTCATCATCGGCCGCTCAGGAAAGGATATCACTCAGCTCGAAGAAGAGTTGAAAAGAATCACTAAAAAGGACGTCAAAATCCTTATTAGCGAAATCAAACGCCCCGAGCTTGATGCAGTATTGGTTGCTGATAATATAGCCCAGCAGCTCGAAGGCCGCATCTCATTCCGCCGCGCAATGAAGCAAGCCGTCTCGGCTGCAATCCGCACGGGCGCAGTCGGCATCCGCGTTATGTGTGCCGGCAGGCTTGGCGGCGCCGAAATGGCACGCACGGAGCAATACAAGGAAGGCCGAATTCCTCTGCATACGCTTCGCGCAGACATTGACTACGGTACATCGACCGGCCATACGATCTATGGCGCAATCGGTATCAAAGTCTGGATCTGCAAAGGCGAAATTATCGGCAAACAACAGTAATAATAATATATTAAGTGAGTAATTAATCATGTTGCTTCCAAAGAGGACGAAATACAGAAAAACGCAACGCGGCAGAAACCGTGGATTGGCATGGAAAGGTTCGTTGGTAACATTCGGTTCGTTCGGGCTTAAATCGCTCGAACACGCTTGGATCACCAACCGCCAAATCGAAGCCGCTCGTATTGCAATCAACCGCTTCCTCAAGCGCGAAGGTAAGATGTGGATTAGGATTTTCCCCGACAAACCCTACACCAAAAAGCCCGCCGAGACCCGTCAAGGTTCCGGTAAAGGTTCGCCCGAGGGCTGGGTGGCAGTGGTCAAACCGGGCAGAATCATGTTCGAAGTTGACGGCGTAGCCAAAAAAGACGCACAAGAAGCACTCCGCTTGGCTTCGCACAAATTACCGATTAAAACTAAATTTGTTACACGTATTGATCTGGTAGAAGATGAAACCGCGTAAAATCCAAGCATTGAAAGAACTATCAGCTGAGGAACTGTTGAGTTCACTCAACGAAGCCCAGGAGACACTGGCAAAGCAACGCTTCCAGTCTGCGCTTTCGCAGCTCCACGATACGGCATACTTGAAGATTCTCAGAAAAGATATTGCCAGAATGAAAACCATTATAAATGAACGCCAGCGAGCAAAATAAAATGGAAGAAAAAATGCAAAATCAAGCAGCAACTCCTGAAGTAAAATCGAATAAAAGAATTATTCAGGGAAAAGTGGTATCGAACAAAGCCGATAAAACAATCGTCGTTGCTTTCGAACGTCAGGTGGCCCACCCCTTGTACAAGAAATACTACAAGAGAACCAAAAGAGTTATGGCCCACGACGAAACAAACAACGCAAATATCGGTGATGTCGTTAAAGTCCAAGAATCAAGGCCTCTAAGCGCTCGCAAGAGATGGAACTTGATAGATATAGTTTCTAGAGCTAAATAATCTGAGGAATAGAAATGGTACAAGAAGAAACCAATTTGACAGTTGCCGACAATTCCGGAGCCAAGAAAGTCCGATGCATCCGCGTGCTCGGAGGCCACGGCAAACGCTATGCGCACCCCGGAGACCTCATTGTCGTTACAGTGAAGTCGGCAATTCCAAACTCGGCCGTTAAAAAGGGCGAAGTTTGTAAGGCTGTCGTTGTCCGTACACACAAAGAA
The DNA here is from genome assembly GCA_964610885.1 of uncultured Hyphomicrobiales bacterium. Taxonomy (GTDB): domain Bacteria; phylum Bacteroidota; class Ignavibacteria; order Kapaibacteriales; family UBA2268; genus CAZSWR01. The sequence continues at coordinate 2,019 of CAZSWR010000166.1, forward strand.
GTCCAAAGAAAAGACGGATCGTGCATTCGTTTCGACGACAACGCCGCCGTAATTCTTAAAACTGACGGCGAACCCCGCGGCACTCGTATCTTCGGACCGGTTGCCCGCGAACTGAGA
>CAZSWR010000167.1:0-2104 GCA_964610885.1 uncultured Hyphomicrobiales bacterium
TTTTTGTTTTGTTATCTCGAATATTCTCAATATTTTTGTATTCTTTTGATGTTGTTAGAGTTTATATACTTTAGGAGTAATCCGTGGAAACATCTGCTAAAATAACAAAATCAATGCGCAAAGAGGACGTAACCCGCAAGTGGTTGGTAGTTGATGCGACGAATCAGACCTTGGGCCGCCTTGCCACACAGGTAGCGATCATGCTACGCGGCAAGAACAAACCCTCGTTCACGCCTCACGTGGACACAGGCGACTTCGTCATCGTCATCAACGCCGAAAAGATTCGCCTCGAGCCGAAACGTGTGGAACAAAAAGAATACTTCCACTACACCGGATACCCGGGCGGCGGCAAAACCGAATCGTTCAAGAGCCTCATTCAGCGCAGACCGAGTGCTGTTATCGAACACGCAGTAAAAGGCATGTTGCCCAAGAATCGCCTGGGCAGAGTAATTATCAAAAAGCTGAAAGTATATGCCGGCCCAGAGCATCCGCACGAGGCCCAAATGCCCACAGCAGTTGAATTAACGTATCATTAATCTAAATCTGGAGTGATTTAAATGAAGGTCACAGCAGCCACAGGAAGAAGGAAGAACGCAGTAGCGCAAGTACGCCTTGTTCCGGGTACAGGTAAAATCGTTGTAAACCACAGGCCGTTCGAGATTTATTTCCCCGTGGATATAAATCGCATGCACGCCATTCGCCCCTTGGAAGTATCCAAGATGAACGGGCTTTACGACATCTTCGTAACAGTTCGCGGCGGCGGCAAAAGCGGTCAGACAGGTGCAATGCAACTTGGAGTTGCACGCGCATTGGTCAGCATCGACGAAACCCTTCGTTCGCAACTTCGCGCAGCCGGTTTGCTAACACGCGATCCGCGTATGGTCGAGCGTAAGAAATACGGACAGAAAAAAGCAAGAAAACGCTTCCAATTCTCGAAACGTTAATCTTCTTGGCTGTCGGTACTGGTTTCGCCGCTTGATTGCTTTTATCCGTTGGGAAACCAAAATCGTAAACAACGGATATTGCACGATATAATTAAAAATTTATTAACAATCATGTTTCTGGATTGCCCTCTTAGAGCGTGTTGCCGAATGCCGGTTCTCGGGGCGAGATGAAAGAAACAGAAGTAAAACACGAAATAGGAGTAACAAATGGCAAATTATGCGTCCATTGAACAGCTTCTCGAGTCCGGAGCGCATTTCGGGCACTTGACGCGCCGCTGGAACCCAAAGATGAGCAATTTCATCTTCATGGAAAGAAATGGGATCCACATCATTGACCTTAGAAAAACACAAATCCTCTTAGATTTAGCACGCAATGCAATCCACGACATTGCCTCCTCGGGTAAGATCGTTCTCTTCGTTGGCACTAAATCCCAAGCAAGAGAAGCGATACAAGAAGAAGCACGCCGCTGCAAAATGAACTACGTAACCGAACGTTGGCTCGGCGGTATGCTCACTAACTTTGCAACAATCAGAAAATCAATCAAACGCCTCATCTCGATCGACAAAATGGAGGTCGATGGCACGTTTGACAAAATAACAAAAAAAGAACGCCTTTTGCTTAACCGCGAGAAAGAACGCCTGCGCAGAGTGTTCGGCGGCATCGAAGATATGCCCCGCCTCCCCGGCGCACTCGTGGTGGTCGATATCAAAAAAGAACACATCGCAGTGAAAGAAGCCCAAATCCTTGGCATCCCGGTTATCGCACTCGTCGATACCAACTGCGACCCCGAAATCGTCGATTTCCCGATCCCGGCCAACGACGACTCGGTCAAAACAATTCAGCTCGTCTCGAAGGTGCTTGCCGATGCTATCATCGAAGGCAACGAATCCTACAGGATCCATGCAGCCGAAATGGGTGCAGACCCCGATAGAGTTAATAAAGAAAATGATTTCGACGAAGACAAACCGAAACGCCAATTGCGCGAACGCCGCCCCCGCAGGGAAGATGACGGCGGACGCCGCCCCAGCAGAGACGACCGCGCCCAAAACAAAGCCGAACAAGCCTCTGCTAAAGCTGAAGCACCGGCAGCCGAGGAAAAGGCTCCAACAACCGAAAACAATGACTAATTATATATTGTTTGGAAAAAGGGGTCTTAAAA
>CAZSWR010000168.1:0-2098 GCA_964610885.1 uncultured Hyphomicrobiales bacterium
ATAGCAATACGGATGTCCATTAAATTGAAAGATGCTAATTATGAAGTTGTTAATTATATTTTTCGCGATCGTCGGTTCGGGTATTTTCTTGTTGTTGTTATTATCGAACCCAAAGCAAGAGCCAGCGCAAAAACTTATTGTGTTAAATAATACGACTTCTCCGATTGCTGCTTTTCTGTCGGAGGACACAACAGCATCCAGTATGGCATTTGGATTGAAGGAAGGATGTATTGTACAAAGCAATGCACAGAATTGTCCAACGTTTGGCATATATCCCGGCGGTGCCGAGGGTTTCGTAGCAAACGTTGAATTAAGCACGAAGGATAGTAGTGTTTATCTTTGTATAATCGATAGCGCATTATTGTTTCACAGGCTCAATTCCCAAAGTAGTACATTGGTTTATAACAAACTATCAGATGGTAATAACAATTATTTCCAGTATCTAATTCTAAAAGAACTCCCGGCAATGAAACTGAGCCAACAGGTTTTTACGAAGAAGATTTCATTAAGCGATATGAAAAATATGAATTGGCTATTTGAGTACAATGATTCAATGGATTTTATTTTAAACTAAAAACAGATTCAAAGTTGAAAAAAACAAACAAAACAATAGCAACAATAGCAATTATGCTATTGATCTCAGCCTGCTACAGAACTGCTGACGAAGCGAGAAATTTTGCAAAATCGTTTTATGCGGAAAATAAATACGATATAGAAAATTGTTGCCGAACTTGTGATTCCATATTGGCAGCCATTCCTTACAAAGTTGATAATATAAGCATCGAGCGATTCCGGAACTTCTTTGGTAACAAGTACGCAATTTCAATGGGGAATTCCCTTGGCTTGTATCGCGTTGAGATCGATAGGGAAGTCTTTGGCCTTTTTGCAAACGGATATTTGAAGCAAAATGAACGGGATGCAATAAAACCAATAGTTCTATATGAACAAAACATTGATGCCGTTGAACGCATTATGGAATTCATTTTCAAGTATAATATCGATGCTTGTGCTTTTTCTAACAATGTGATACGTATAGACTTAAAATCTCAAGAATCATCATTAGTGTTTTCAAGAAACAAAGAGAAGATATTCGTTCCGCCAGTAGAGAATTCGGCACTCGAGACAATTGAAGGGGATTTTTATTTCTTATACGCACCGTATAGGTAATCTTTAAAAGTCTGTTTCATGGAATAATAAGAAATATGAAATTAACATTCTTATCATTTGTTAATAATTCGGGACTACCATAATAGTGCATGCCTATTGGGTGAGCGTCTTTGGTGTTTATTATTCAGAGTCAGCAATGCGGAACTGATAATTGGATAATGTAGTTCTTTTTCATATACATTAACCAATCGTTTCGTAAATATACCGTAGCCCCAAGGCATTGCTTTAGATATTAACACCAACGAAACCGGTTATTGTATATGTACGATCATTAATAGTTAGTGTACCAGATTTATATATATTATTGAAATTCAGATAGTAATCGCTTCTTGCTCCGACTTGGAATAGACCGATATGAAATCTGATTCCTCCGCCGATTATCGCGCCATAGTTAACGGAATTGGAATTGTCAATATTATCGCTGTTAGCCCTTGCGCTCAATAGGAAATCAATTCTCGGCCCGACGCTGGCAAATGGCTCAAAGTAACTGCAAATGGGAATTCTGCCTTCGAGACACGTATTAGCTGTTATGTAATAGTATCTGTATTTTAGTAAATATGGCGGTAGAGGAAGTCCATATTCGTCTGTGGAATGAACCATGCCTTCTGTTCCTTTCGAGATGTAGCCTAAGTTGCTCGATAGTTTGAAGTATTTTTCGGGCAGAAAAGAGACCGGATACTCGATACCCGCGAGGATAACCTCATTTGAAATTGTCTTGTCGAAGCCTGGAAACCAAACGTCCAAACTCGACCGAGCAACGCCACATTGCATAGTAATGGATTGAGCGAACGATGCGAATGGTGAAATAAAAATGATGCAGAACACAATGAACTTAAACATAGCATTTGGCTTTCATAACTGAATGAATCTAAAGTAAAGAAACTCTCAGCAAAAATAAGCATTTTCTTTTGCGTTACAAAGCAAATCAATA
>CAZSWR010000169.1:0-2089 GCA_964610885.1 uncultured Hyphomicrobiales bacterium
CAACTTGCTTATCAGATTGTCAGATTTGCCGGCAAACTATAACATCACGCTCTACGACGGAAGCAGAAGATTCCTCCGCGAGGCATCGAACACCTCCACCACAGACGAAGTGATCGTTATCAACGCAGCGAAACCGGGCAAATACTTCCTGAAGGTAACCGGTGCAGACGGCACCCAAACCAGCTCATCGGCATTCAAACTTAGAGTATCGACCAGCACAACAGAAGTTATGTCTCCGGTAGAATAATCTGATGCTTTCTTCAAAAATCCCTCGCTCCCCGAGAGCGGGGCGAGGGATCGAGAAAGAAGAGTCAAGGAAAAATGAAAAATTAATGTAATAATAATATTAAGGAAATCATTATGAAGAAACATCTGACAAAAGCAAGAGCAGGGTACAGCGGAGGGAACCTATTCCTGTTTCTTGTGATGGCACTAAGCTTGCTTGCCACAGATATCTTTGCCCAAACGTTCAGCGTTTCATTGAATCAACGCAGAATGGGCAATCAGATTGGTGTCGAGGTCTGGGTGAAAGACGTTACTGCTAATGGTACGGCTCCGAAGCTTGGCAACATGTCGGTCGCGGTCACATACAATACGCAATTCCTCAGCCCGGCAGCCCCGGCAGGCTCGCCCTCGTACAGCTTGAATCTTACCGATTCGGTTGAATACAACGTAAATCAGGCATCGCCCTACAAAATCATCTCCTCGCCCTTCCACGAAGGCATCTATGGATACTATGCCCTTCAGGCACAAGCATCAAATATCGGTGGAACATACGTTTACGAATTGGATGCAAAAATTCCGGTCGGCGGCGAAGGCTACAAACCATCGACACTCGGCAAAGGCAGCTTTGTTGGTATTTTGAAATTCGACATTATCAACCATACTGCACTCACAAACAATTCATTGACAGACATTGCAATTAACCTTGCAACGAATATCGGCGATTTCCGTATCTATGACGTTGACAACAACGACATGGAATCGCAAACCACACTCGGAACCACACCTTCATTCACCGTTAAAGGTATCACAATATTGAACCCGAACGGCCCGAACGAAGCAGTGAACCGCAACAAGGTCTATACATCGCTCGGTTTTGCCGGCTATCCGATCTATTTCGAACGTTCGGGACTTATCACTCCGGCAGTAGGCAACACATTCGGTTCGGACGTGCTCGCCTATGCTTTCGATTACTCGACGAATAACGGCACATCGTGGTCCGGCGAAACGTTCCGCGTGGCAGAAACCCGCAAAACGGTTAACGAACTCAATGCAGACGCAACAGACGATTTGCTCGCAAGCGGATCCAGCGGCAATCACTACAGCGGCGAAATCAATAGCTCGAACAATGCAAATACAGGCTACCTGATCACACAAGCAGACGGCTCGCAACTTCCCGTGGAATCTGTTCCCGGATTCGGTGGCGTGCTCCGCGTTATCTGGAAAGCAGACCCGTATTTCGCTCCTCGTAGCGAGCAAGCAATCGTTCGCGTTTGCCAATTGGCAACAACCGGCAACACAGTGAATATCTCCGCAAGGACAAAAGCAACAGACGCAATCTGCGAAACAAGCAACAGCGCTTTCGTGCTTTCGCGTTTGTTCTTCCTCCAGCTCAATGGAGACCTCTATAACGGTTGCAACACATATTTGAAGACAAACGACAACTTCTCCAACTCGACCCAACTCACAGCATCTGCATGGATCAACCTTAACAGTTACCAAGCAGAAGGATCCGAGCCAGGTATCATCGTTACCAGCCCCGGCCCCGCAAAAACTGATGAAGAAGGCGCTTGGATGCTCTATTTGAAAGATGGAAAATATCCCGCATTCCGCTGTAAAGAAATTATCGGCGGCGCAGGACGCGGCGAAAACGGTGGTGCATACATTGCAACAATCGTTTCTCCCGACGCGATCACAACAACAAGTGATGTTTATCCTATCAATTCAAACTTGACCTATTCCCAAAACTGGGTACACATTGCAGCCACAGTCAACAATAACGTAGTTTCGCTCTACGTGAATGGTGAGCTCAAAGCTCGCACAACAAATACCAACGCTGTTGATATTCGTATGGCAACGACTGAGC
>CAZSWR010000170.1:0-2079 GCA_964610885.1 uncultured Hyphomicrobiales bacterium
CAATTCGTCCGGCGCGAGGCCACACGGAATCCCATACCCCTCGCATTCGTATTTCTTTGTTGCACTTCGGAAAAAAGTGTTAATTTTGAAGTTTGTTTTGAATAAACAAATTAGTACGTTTGATATGCTAAAAAGACTTTGGGCCAAACTGCCGGCCGGATTGAAATACTTAATAAAATCATACCTTCTCGCAATTGCGGTATTTGCGGCTTTCCGCACTGTTCTGCTATTCGTCGGAATCAAGCAACTGGCGGGCGTCCCCGCAGAGGATATTATTATGGCTTACGTCAACGGCTGGCGTTTCGATACGTCCGTCGCGGGATACTTGCTGGCCATTCCGACCATTTTGACAATCGGCGTCGAGATGTCCCGATTGAAACATATCGCTTTCAAGCGCACTGTTTTTATTGTAAACTCTGTGCTGATGTGCGCCGGATTCATGGTTTCCGCTGCGGACATACCTTACTATTTTGTGTTCAATGCGCGGATGACCTCATCGATTTTCAATTGGTTTTCGTCGCCGTCCATCGTTTTTGGGTATTTGCTCGAGAATGTGGACTACTACGTTTACACGGTACTTTTCATTGCGGTCTGCTATTTCTTCGTGCGCACGTCGCGCAGGTTCTATCGCGCTTGGCAGCGCGAATCCGAATCGAGGCCGCCCCAGAGGCTCTGGGCGCTTAAGTATTCGGTGATCTATCTGCTGGCATGTGTTTTTCTGTTCGCAGGGATCCGCGGCAAAGTTTTCACTCGCCGCCCGCTTTCGTGGGCCGAGGCCTTCTCGTCGGTACACAATTTCCCGAACCAGTTGGGACTGAATCCTGTGTTCACGCTTGGCAATTCGCTGACCACGACGAAGAATGGGATCGTCAATATTCAACTTATTGACGACAACGAAGCGGTCGATTACGTTTGCAATATGCTCGGAGCGCCCTCTGGCGGAGGATTTTCGTCGCCCATCGCCCGCGAGGAGAAATACGAAGGCGAAGCAAAGAATTACAACGTCGTGCTGATCGTCATGGAAAGCATGACCAAAGCAAACGCAGCCGAATCCGGCTACTACCAATCGCCGATAACGCCATTTTTGGATAGCATACGCGCCCGTTCAATCAATTTCAGCAATGTGTATTCGCTCGGGATCCACACCTACAACGGCATTTGGTCGATCTTCACCAGCACGCCCGCGCCCCCCACAGAGGACAACCCTCTGCAATTCTACGACAATGCACTGACCTATTCCGGCATCGGGCAGGTGCTGCACGAGAGCGGCTATGCAACGTATTTTGCCTGCCCGCACGATATTAATTTCGACAATATGGGCGGCTTCCTGATGTCCAACGGATTCGAAGATATTAGCGGCCTCAATAATGAATTGCTGAACAAGGACTTCATCAACGTGTGGGGCATCAGCGACCATATTCTGTTCGATAATTCGCTTCCGGCAATAGATAAGCTCTCAAAATCGGGTAGGCCATTTTTTGCAACTCTTCTGACCGTCAGCAACCACAGCCCATTCAATATCCCCGAACCATATCCGCAAGGCTTCAATCCGAAATACACCGAAAAGCGCGAAATTGCAATCGAATACGCTGATTGGTCCATAGCCCGGTGGTTCGAGTCGGTCTCGAAGGAGCCATGGTTCGACAACACAATTTTTGTATTCGTTTCAGACCACGGGATGAACGTTTTCCCGAACTACGAAATGAACCTGAACTACAACCGGATACAAATGTTTTATTACGCACCGAAGATCTTCGGCGCGGGCCGCAACGAAAACGGCCTTGCTCTCCAGGTCGATCTTTTCCCCACTCTGATGGGAATGCTGAACCGTTCGTACGTGAACAATACGATGGGCATCGACCTGCTGCGGCGGAAGCGCGACGCGGTGTATTTCTCGGCCAATACCACAATCGCCGCGCTGAACGATTCGCTACTGATGATCCGCCGGGACGACGGCAGCAAAACTCTATACGACCACCGGAACTACAGCTTGGAAAATATTCTCGACAAATATCCCGACGCCGCGGCGCAATTGGAGCGGCTCGCCCTCGCGAATTTCCAGACATCGGTGTGGATGCT
>CAZSWR010000171.1:0-2021 GCA_964610885.1 uncultured Hyphomicrobiales bacterium
ATCGTTAAGATTAATGGCTACACAGACCGCACCGGCGACGATCAGTACAATTTGGAACTTTCGAACAAGCGCGTTTCGGCTGTGGTTAAATCATTGAAAATTACGCCAGCCGAGGCCAAGGGCTTGGGCGAAGGCGTGCTTTTGTTCGACAACGAACTGCCCGAAGGGCGATTCTATTGCCGTACTGTCGAGATAACAATTGAAACACCAAACAAGTAACGGTTATTCATATTTGTTCTGAGTTCATTTCATTTTTAGGCATAGGGAATTAAGGCAAGGGGTATGGCATGAAAAAGGTGTCCTTTTTATTAGCATCCATCCTGTGCGCAGTGCAGGCATTTTCGCAATCGTTCACGGCGTTTTCGCCCGATCCGTCGGGATTCCCAAGCGTCTCGGCCGCGTTCTATGCCGTCGGCGCGGACGGGCAACCGATCCAAGGGCTGACTGCGAGCAATTTCACAGTTACCGAGGACGGCACGCCGCGCACCGTTACCGGAGTTACGTGCCCCGGGCCGCGCACTGCCGATTCGATATCGTCCGTGCTTGCGATCGACATTTCATCGTCGATGCAGAGCGGCGGGCCACGCATTAATTTTGCCAAGACTGCTGCCAACCAATGGATCGACCTTATGCCTTTGGGCCGGTCCGAATGCGCCATAACCAGTTTCAACCATTTATCATATATCAATCAGGACTTCACCACCATGAGGAACTCGCTCCAAAGCGCGGTCAATGCCCTTACTCCCTCGGGAGGAACCAATTACAACGAAGCATTCCTGAACGAATACACAGGCGCCCTTCGTGTGGCCGCAAACGGTTCGAGGAAGAGAATTGTCGTTTTCCTGACGGATGGCGTGCCAAGCGTAGCCACCAATACAAGCGATATCATCAACTATGCAAATTCAAACAACATTACTATATATTGTATCACACTCGGAATGGCCACCCCGGCGGACTTGCGGCAGATTGCCAGCTCGACCGGCGGCGAATATTTCGAAAACGTAACTGCGCTCGGGGAATTGCAATCGTTATATGCGCGTTTGCTGTTGGATTCCCAAGGCTTCGGCCCTTGCTTGGTCTCGTGGAATAGCGCACCGAGTTGCAACAGCTCATCAAAAAATGTGGTCATCAGCCTGAATTCTCCATTTTCGGCTTCGGCACAGGTCATTTATGCTCCTCCGGCGAACTCCATAACTCGATTGAACATTTCGCCATCGAATTCCGTTTCGTTTGGATGCGTCTCGCCGGGGGACACGCTAACTCAAACAATCACAATCACAGCCGAGAACTATTCCGTTACCGTGGATTCGTTGGTTTCGAACAACTCGAGATTCGCAGTTGTCAATTATGGCGGCTCGGCGCCTCCTTTCGTTCTGCCGGCGGCTTCTTCTCGGACAATCGTAATCCGGTATATCGCGACGGATTCTTCGTACACGAGCGGCGAAATCCGCATTTTTGGTTCGATGTGCAACGACTCGAGAGTCTATCTAAGTGCCGTTTGCAATCCAACAATAATGCCCGAACAGCCCACTTTGCAATTACTTTTCCCAAATTGCAATGAATCATTAATTGCATGTACCGACACCACAATCACCTGGACGGGAGTGCCGCCCACGGAGCGTGTCGCGTTGGACTATACAACCGATGACGGAGGCAATTGGATACCGATTACCGATTCGGCTACAGGCCTCGCCTACAGGTGGCGCGTGCCGGAAATCGTAACTGGCTCTTGCCGAGTGCGTGTGAGGATGATTGATACCTCGGGGATTACAGGCAACGATACCACATATACCCTTACAAAAGGAATATTAGATTGTTTTGCTATTAGCCCGGACGAAAGCCAGATTGCGACTATAAATTACACAGGAATTATGCGAATATTTGACCGGCAAACCAAAGAACAATTGAAGGAGTTTGATCTTCGTTGGAACAATTATTCAGGTTCAATGTCTTATATACTCAAATGGAGTCCTGATGGGACAAAGTTTGCGTTGATTATGTCAACGCAGTGGCCAACCTAT
>CAZSWR010000172.1:0-2015 GCA_964610885.1 uncultured Hyphomicrobiales bacterium
GGAGGCAAATCTTCGATTGTGCGTCCGCTTCCGGATATATATCTTTTCCGAACATTTTTGGCTTTGAAATCATTTAAAAATTCAGGAAAAGTTTGTTCGGCTGGCCCAAGAAATATTGCATCTGCGTGCTTCTCGGCCTCATCGGGCAAAGAAGTTACATGAAGCCCTCCTAATGCAACAAATATCCCTCGTTGCCTATAAGTATTTGCAATCGCATAAGCTCTTATTGCATTTGTAATATACACTTGAATTAGCACTAAATCGGGGTTGTCGTCTGTTGTTAATTCCTCAATGTGCTGGTCTTGCAATTCAATTTCATCATTATCATCAAAAAAGGCGGCTATTGTTGCCAAACCAAGAGGAGGGAATAATGAGTATTTTATTGGGCGCCAGAACGGGCTTCTTGCTTCAGTTAAAGAAGGCAAAATAAGTTTAACTCTCATTGAAATTCGTGCAATTATTTAATTATTACTAGCTCTGTACATTTTTGACAAACTTAATTATTTATCAACTTTTTATTCGTTGTTCAATGATAAACATCAAAGGCTATTAATAGTTGTTTTGCTTGCAACCTTTCTGTTGCTGTCGATCCGCACAGACGTGATTTCTTCGTTGATTCTGTACTCTACCACGAAAGCATTGTCCTGGGCCGAGATAGAAAGCTCCACGCTGTACGGATCGTTATTATTGGTGGACCACATCCCATGGGAACACAGCAGGGCGCCATCGTAGAAAACATCGAAGCGTTCAGGCCCATAGGCATAACCGAAGTTGGAAATTGTCTTTCCATTGCTGACCAAGGTATCCGCGCCGTCTTCGGAGCGCCACAGCACATCGATTTTTTCTGGATCAATATTTATATATTTCACATCGAAGCTGTTAGTGGCGTTCAACAGCCTGCCCACGCATCCTAACCAACCTTTGTCATCTTTGCTGTGGTAGCCGAAGAATTTGAGGATAAGCAAAGCGACCGCGCAGACGATCAGTGCGCTAATTATCAGATTTTTAAGTCTTGCCATTGCATTTCCAGATTGTTTATCATTGAGAATTTCCGAACCGGGCGAATCGAATTATTCAATAGTCCCCACATAGTACATTAAAGCAAAATACGCCAAACAGGCCAGAAGAGAGATTACTACCCATTTCCGTTGTTTTTTGATCATAAACAGCACAGTTAAAGCAAGCAGCGCGGTTAGAACAACCCAGTCCACTAAACATATTGTTGCATATAATTCCGCAGTCGAATATGTCCATCCTGCAACGCCAAACGGATAGTTGTGTGTATCTTTTTCTATACCGATTTTCCACCACTCGCTGAAGGCCATTGCATCAAGCAATGCGGAAAACAAACCGGCGAGAATCGAGAATGCGTAATAAACAATATTATTAAATAAAACTTCCGATTTTGTATTTGTTTCCATTGCAACCTTTTTTATTTACTTCTAAGCGGATTGAATTAATCAAAACCTCCCTTCGTACTCGAATCGCAAGAAGGGAGGTTCCCAGATTACGCAAGGCGCGATGCCTTACCAGCTATCAGCGTTTTTCAGGTATTCGTCGATGGCGGCGGCGGCTGTGCGGCCGGCACCCATGGCCAGAATAACCGTTGCGCCACCGGTAACGATGTCGCCGCCGGCGAAAACGCCTTTTTTGTTGGTTTTCATGTTTTTCTCGTCCACCAAGATATTGCCCCATTTGTTGACCGACAGGTCCGGCGTGGTTTGGCTGATGATCGGGTTCGAGCCGTTGCCGATGGCGACGACTGCCACTTCGACCTCGATTTCTTCCACTGCGCCTTCGATCGGCACTGGGCGGCGGCGGCCGGAGGCGTCCGGTTCGCCGAGTTCCATTTTCTGGAGCATCATGGAGCGCAGCCAACCTTTGTCGTTGCCTTTCAGCTCGAGCGGGGCAACGAGCAGACGGAATTCGACGCCTTCTTCCTTAGCGTGTTTGATTTCCTCGACGCGGGCGGGCATTTCCTTTTCGGTGCGGCGGTAGCAGATCATTGCGCGTTT
>CAZSWR010000173.1:0-1742 GCA_964610885.1 uncultured Hyphomicrobiales bacterium
TCTGGCTTTGTTGTGATTTCTCGGAGGGTAGCATACGAAAAAAATTTCTGGTTCAGTATTTTCGGCTGGACGAAAATGATTGGCTTAGACGTGCCACGCTACAAAAAAACTAACCCCGAAGAGTATTATTATAACAGATTTGACCGATCGCTCAGGCTAACAAAGCGAAATAAAATTGATTTTGAGAAATAATATCATATTCAAGTTGAAAGCACACATTTATTGATTTGTCGAACGTGAGTAACTAATTGACACAAGAGGAGATTCCCGCATTCGCGGGAATGACATAAGCGAATTTTCAAGCAAAAAATGATATAATATGCTAATCATTTGTGAAGTTTGATAATGCTTTTCGTTGCATCATATTTTGCGAAAGGCGACCTAAATGCCTCTTTCGCACTATCAGATAACGAAGGCCAAAGATTCGCTTTTTCCCATGGGTCCGAATGGAATTCGTACAATTCCTCTTGGACGGGAGAAGTATTTGTTCGTAGTAAATAATGGTAATTCCCCCTCACTAAGGAAAGCCCTACGTTTGATTCCGAAATTTCGTGGCTGTTGCAGATTATAATATCACGCAACGAATCAGGCGATGAGAAGAGACTCTTTCCATGATAATTCACAGTATATTCAGACAATTCCGGGCGACTTTCAATCCCGAATATTGTTAGAAAAGTAGGAATCATATCAATCAAAGAATGATTAATACCAAGGTTCGACCGTAGATTGTTAATATTGAATCGTGATTGCAATCCTCTGGGGATATATAGAATCATTGGAACAGATATGGTCTCAATGTAGTTGCATTCCAAATGGCCGATGTAGTTATGCTCGCGGAAAGCCTGGCCATGGTCGGATGTTATAACAACAATAGTTTTGGATAGAGCTTTTTGTCTTGAAAGGAAATCAAAAACCGCCGAGAAATAATGGTCTTGGAGCAACACGCTGTTGTCATAATCATCTTTCGAATCGCCCTGCCACACATGGAAATCCGCCGGAGTGGTATAAGGCAAGTGGTTTGTATTGAAATGCAGTACGCCGGCGAACTGATTTCCTGAACCAAGAATTTGTTCTGTATGGTTCTCAAATTCTTGCACAGTAAGGCGGTCATCGATCCCGAGATCGTTGTACCTCGGATTGCCGGAAATGCGTTTGTTCCAGTAATAATCGGCAGCGCCGGTAAAGAAGACTGAAAGATGATACCAATCGTGGTCATGGGACGAAATGAAGAATGTCGGATACCCACACGAGCGAGCATAGTCCCAGAAAAGAGGCGATCTGTATAGGATCCCCGCCGGTTGGTATTGAGCAATACCGGAGAATAGGGACGGTAGCGATACGACGGTCGTCGAGGCGTTCGTGAATGCGCGATCGACGACGAACAATTCCTGATCCGCCCCGGAGGAAAGAGAATCCAAAAATGGAGTTGTTGCTCGCTCGTATCCGTAAACCTGCATCGATTGCGGGCGTAAGCTTTCGCAGACTATGAATAAAACATTATAGCCAGGATGCTCGAAACTGAAATCCATTTTCGGCGGGATCCTGCTCGAAAGACCGGCATTTCCTTTATCCACGCCGAAAAGGCGGTCCGTCAGAGTGCGAAGCGATATAGAAAATATATTCGCATCGGCCACGGCGCATTGGTCATAGAAGCGAATATTATTGTTGAAAAAGAGTATTAGGAAGATGAATAGGCCACCAAACACGAATCGGCCAATGATCCGCAAGCTAAGCCATTTCCT
>CAZSWR010000174.1:0-1612 GCA_964610885.1 uncultured Hyphomicrobiales bacterium
GAGTGGGTATTCGGCTGGACAATGCGAAAATAAGCCTAAGCGACCTCAAGAAATACTGGAAAATTTGCGAGTGATTTCGGCACTTATAAAGAAAAACCCTTATAATCACGACAAAACCCAACCATGACTTTAAGCATCAAATTGATATTTCAATGAAATCGACAACGCATCCGACACAACAAATACGTCATCATATGCGCCACCATGTTTGACATGAAAACTACGTATATATCTATATAACAATTACATACAGCTTTACACCCATACTCCTAAAAAGAGGTGGTTAGGGTGTGTGTGGAGAATTTTGCAATAGTGCTGAAGATCGAAAAATTGAACGCCAGAAGTTTTCGATTAAAGCGTAATTTTAAAATCCACCCACACAAAACGTTATAGATCCCCCTTAACCAATCGACAAAGAGTATTTAATTTCCCACACCAAACGACATAAATCCATCATTTCATGCTTGAAAATTCGCTTAAGTCATTCCATCCGAGCACGCGGTAATCTCCTCTTGTGTCAATTAGTTGCTCACGTTTGACAAATCAATAAATGGGTGTTTTCAAATTGAAGAAAGTATAACTCCAACAGAATAAAAAAAGCCGATCCATAGGAACCGGCGATAGCTTTAATCTAAAATAGCGAAAAATTATTCGCCATCTTTCGTCTTCGAGCGTGGGCGCCCGGGTTTGGGGGCGTCGTACAAGCCATCGATTCCGCGCTCGTACCAGACATTTATCCAACGGCTGACCGTGTCGCGGTGCACATCGAAAATATTCGAAATCAGATCCACCGAATACTTTCTCTCGCTGAGGATAATTGCATGGGCACGCTGCCGCGTGCGGTAATGGTCAGAAAGCCGTACAATGCGGTTCAATGCTTTTCTTGTGTTCGGGGTCAGAGGTTGCACAAATTTCATTTAATCACCATTAACCAACAATACAAATTTTTCCTACTGCAAAATTAAGACCTCTTTAGCTACTGCAAAATACGTATAACTACGTAAATAGATTATTATTTATTAATAATGTCTTTGTTATTATTCTCACGATAAATTATCTATATATCCTATTGCACAAAAGTGAATTAGATTCAAAGTGCGATGGTTTCGAGAAAAAGTAATATTGTATTATTGTTTAGAGATTTTCAAGCATTGATTTGCTAACACGAGTTTCATTGCTTCAGCTGCGGCGGTGGGGCTTTCGCCCGAGAGAGGAATTGCTTCGTTATAACGGCGGATCCAGGTCAGTTGGCGTTTGGCGTAGTGGCGAGTATTTTTTTGGATTTCTTCAATTGCTTCGGCTTCGGTAAGGATTCCATCGAAGTATGCAAAGGTTTCCTTGTATCCGACGGTGTTGAGAGAGTTCATATCGGGCGCAAGTCCCATTTCGAGTAGTTGACGAGCCTCGCGTGGCAGCCCTGATTCCCACATAATTTCCGTGCGCCGATTGATGCGTGCGTACAAATCCTCGCGTTGCCAATCCAAATAGAAGTAAATCGGTATGAAATCGCTGCTTTTCTGCTTTTCCGTGTGGTCTGCCGTAATCGGCCTGCCGTGGGCCCGGAAATACTCCAGAGCGCGGAGCACGCGGCGCGGATTCCTATCTTTGTACA